>JBDONA010001091.1:0-9169 GCA_039831575.1 Fuerstiella sp.
CCATCGGGAACGGTGTCCAGCACCTGTTTTAACGTCGGAATTCCTTCGGCTGAGTATCGTTCATGCTTCCAGCTGCCGACGTCCAGTTGTCGCAATTGTTCAAACGTCGCATCGGCAACCCTCAACGTCGGCTGTTTGGGCGCAACTCGTTTGGTCGACTTGTCATGGATGCAGACAATACGCTGATCGCTGGTGACGTAGAAATCTCCCTCGATGGCGTCTGAGTTCTTCTGCCACGCCAGTTGAAACGCAGCCAATGTGTTTTCCGGGGCGTCGTAAGAAGCTCCTCGGTGAGCCACGATTAGCTGCCCATGGGCGGACGCAGAGCCAAAAACGGTCAATAAAGAAAGCAGACTCAGGCAAACGATACGCAAGGTGGGCTCCATTGATATCTTCGAGGAATAATGAGATCGGATCAGCTGACTTCGGGCCGCAACCGGAAAAGACGGTGGCGAATGCCCTGGGACCAGGTCCTCCTCAGCATCCTGAGATGCAGAACAGATGTTGGGCACCTCGAATGAACAGTTCGTTATCCACTGGCGCCGGTGTCGCATCGACGGTTTCACCGACCGAGTTCGTGGCCACGATTTCAAACGTGTCAGAGTCCTTGATGACAACCGTGGTTCCGTTGCGAGCAGTCAGATAAACGTGACCCGCAGCGGCGATGGGCGATGCGTAAATCGCGTCCAGGCCGGGTACCCGCGTTGCTGGAAAGTGTAGCTTGCCGGTGGCGGCGTCGACGCACGTCAAAACGCCTATCTTTGCCTTGTAGAAATACAACCGTCCGGAGGACAACAGGGGTGAGGCGACGTCAGGTGTATCACGTTCAATCGTCCAGATCACGTTGTCGGTGCCTTCCAGATTCCCACGACCACTCGGGCGGAACGCAGCAAGAAACGAGCCTCTGAAGCCACTGCCAATAAAGACCAGCCCCTTGCCCGCGACGGCCGACGCGACTGGCCGATCTGTCTGTCCACCGCACCGCCAGAGTTCTTCGCCCGTTTCCAGATCGTAAGATCGGGCGTTGGTCTGCCCGTTCATCACCACCTGCTTCGTGCCGTTATGTTCGATCACCAGCGGTGTAGCCCAGCAGGTCGGCTCGTCGCGTGCAGTGCTCCAGATGGTCTTGCCGGTCAGTTTGTTTAACGCAAAAATTGACGACTGCCCCTCGTGATCCCACGGAACGATGATTTTGTCATCCACCAGTGTCGGTGAACTGCCTTCTCCAAAACTGTTTCGAGTTTCCATTTTTCCGAGATCATCGCGTTTCCATACCAGTCTTCCGTCCATCGTGTAGCAGTACAGCCCACGTGAGCCGAACGACGCGTAGAGGTACTGACCATCGGTACATGGTGAAGCCGCTGCAAAGTTGTTTGTGCCGTGGGTGGCCTGGTGAGGTGTTGCTTCGACAGCGACTCGCTTCCACAGTTCCTTTCCCGTGGCACGGTCGAAACAGAAAACAGTGAACTTCAGCATCTGTAGTGCTGCAGCACCGCGCCCACCTCGGCCGCGGCTTCGACTTCGGCTGGACCCCGACTGGTCACGTTGGCGTTCAGACTGCTGGCTCGGCACAGGCGTTGCTGCTGACGGACGCGCGGCCGTTGCTCGCTCAGCAGACGCCGGGACTCCGGAGACCACGTAGACTTTGTCTTCCCAAATCACCGGAGATCCGGAACCCTGACCTGGAATCCGAACCTTCCACTTGACGTTCTTCGTGCTGCTCCACTCCGTTGGAGGAGTAGCATTGTCGGCAACGCCGTTGCCGTGGTCGCCTCGCCAGTGAGTCCAGTTGTCAGCAAACGCAGCGGTGCTGATGGTCAGGATCAACGTCGCAGTAAACAAAGTACGGTTTCGCACACTAGTCTCCATAGTCACTGTTGACATCGGCTTGGTGGTGGGACGGAAGGACCTGATCCGGACGTCACCATGCCGCATATTAGCGAGGGGAACGCATCGAGGCGAATCAGGCCTTCGAACGAGAACACCGATGGATACCCCAGGGTTTCGCAATTTTACCGCGAAACTTCCATTCCCACGGGAATGCCACTCGAAAAAGGCCTTCGAGCGTTCGGCTCTCCGGCATTCGCTTCTTACCTGGCAGGGAAGGGGCCGCAACGTGGCGGCTGGAACCACGTGCGGGTCACTCCGCAGGACGCAGCTGCTTCCAGAACAGATCGATATTGTGCAGATGCTGCATGTGGTCCTGTCCGGACGTACCTGCGAAGCCCTGCACATGAAGCTGACCGCGGCACGCGTCGCTGGTCTGGGTCAGATGCTCTGTCTGAATCTTTTTGTCCGGCAGGCGAGGAATGTTGAGCGAACGCAGCAGCAAATCCGCCGTTTCCGTCGTGCTGGCGTATGGAGTCGGCTGTGCCGAATGAGACACCACAAATACCTTTTTTCTGTCGACAGCGAGCGACGCGAATCGCAGGAAATCTCGCATGTTCGATTCACTGACTTGTCGAAGCGGAACCTCCTGCTGCAATCCTGCGTAAATGGAATCGGCAGCGGCAATACCATCGATCTGGTGGAAGTATTTCGGCGTCTTGAGTATCTGACGGACGGCACCGTATCCGGCGCTGAACGAGGAAACATAGATTCGCCGCCATGGCATGGCGGACTTCGCGGACGCGACCGCTGCGGGCCGTCCTGCCAGTGTTAGAATCTGTTCGAATAGTGCGGGATCTGTCGCAAACGGCTTCGAATAGGCCGAAGTCAATCCGGGAAAATTAACGATGGCAAGGACTACATCCAATTCGCTTTTTCTGAACGCAGCGTTGACAGTGGAAGCAGCACCGTGAAAGTGTATCAGCAGGTCTTGCGGTTGAGAGTCCTTTCTTCTGAGCACCGTCATCGTGCCGTTGGCCAGCGACGTGACGGGAGCGACGGATAGCTCATTGCTGGCCGTTTCAGCAACAGCATCAGGCCCGGCCCAGAGCGCCGTATTGATCGCAAAATACTTGTTCACGAACGGTGGTTTTTTTCGACTCGCGTACCAGATTCGGAAGGAGCCGTCACCGTTGCGGATTACGGACTGGCTTGTCGTGTAATGCGATTCCCACGACCGATCGGGATCCGGTGTCAGCACCGGGCTGTGAGGATTGCGGTACCAGCGCAATCCGTCCACACTCGCTGCCACGCCAATGGCTGTCGTGTTCCGTCGCTGTGACCAATAACTTCCGTACCACATCACGAACACACCGTCCACACGCAGGACCGTCGGATAGAAGATGCGCGATTGCTCCCACGTGGCTTCTGGCTTGAGAACCGGGTCAGGATGAACGCGCCACAACCGACCGTCGTTGCTGATCGCGTGCCGAAACACCCAGGTCTTCCCGGAAACATCGGTGTACCACATGCGGTACTTGTCACCATCCTTCAGAATCGTCGGCGAGTACACATGTTCCAGCAATGGCTTTGACGGCTGTTCCCAATGCACACCATCGATGCTTTGTGTTTCATGCAGCGCGTGCTGTCCGGTGCCGCCGGAGAAGTGAGTGGAACTGAACCACATTCGCAGCTTGCCGTTTTCTCTCTGTGGAAAGCCATCAGAACTGCGCAGCAGCGTCGTTGTCAGCACGGAATGTTTGTTATCACCGAACTCAAGAACAGGATTGGATGAGTGTTTCGTGAACAACCGGCCGTCGAAACTGGTCGCGAGCCCCAGGTTGAACACACGATCGGCGACGGTCCCGGTCGAACCGCTGTACCACAGGTGATAGACATCATCGAGTTTCACGACGCACGGGGCGAACAGGTGCGTATCATCGAATTCACCTGCAGTGCCCAGTCGCACTACCGGTCCCTCTGTGTCGCGATTCCACTGCTGCGGACGCAACCATTTCTGAATCTGCGGTGGAACCTGACTCGACGTTGTCGGTTCGTCGGCGACGTTCTGCACGCAGGTCAGAACTGCGAAGATGACGCCCAACGAAACGGTCAGAGTTGTTCGATGTCGCAATTGGTTTTGCATTCCGGGAGCTCACTCATCAGTGACGTATGACTGCCTGCAGAAATCAGCCTCACGAAACAACAAGCGTTCGTGTTCCCTGCAACAACGTCCGGGACAGCGGTTCTATGAAAAAACTTCCTGAATGACTTCTCCGCCGAATACGGTTGGTATCTCTTCGCGGTTATGGTGATTCCACGACAGGCGATGCTGGTCGATGCCGAGGGCGTGCAGCATCGTCGCGTGCATATCCGCCGGAGCCAGCGGACGTTCGATCGGAACGTAACCGAGTTCGTCTGTGGCACCGATAATCTGGCCGCCTTTGACGCCGCCTCCCGCGAGCCACATCGTATAGCCGGCGGGCGAGTGGTCTCGACCTCGACTGCTGCCCGTGCGCGTGCCCTCAATTGTTGGAGTTCGCCCGAATTCTCCGCCCCAGACAATCAGAGTCGTGTCCAACAGACCCCGTTGTTTCAGATCCCGGATCAGGCCTGCGATCGGTTTGTCTGTACGGGTGCCGCCTTTCGAGTGGTTCGATTGCAGACTGCTGTGAGCGTCCCAGCCTCCGTTTCGAAGCTGGATGCAGCGAACTCCGCGTTCGACAAGGCGTCGCGCCAACAGACAATGCGTGCCGAATTCGGACGTCGCTTTATCGTCCAGTCCGTACATCTGTCGGGTGTGGTCTGACTCACTGGCCACGTCAAACACTTCCGGCGCCGAGGCCTGCATTCGATACCCAAGCTCATACGATGCGATGCGAGCTTCCAATTCGGTATCGGGTCCCTGACGTTCCAGATGCCGGCGATTCATCTCGTTGATGAAATTCAGTTGTTGGCGGCGGTTCGCTTCTGTGTAGCCGGCCGGCATGTCCGTGTACGGCACTCCTTTGTTGCCGTCGACCAGAGTGCCCTGATACCGCGCCGGCAGGAAGCCCGCACCCCATCCGGGCAACTGAGGAACCGGACCGGTCACATTTGACAGGAAGACCATGAACCCCGGGAGATTCTTTGTCTGGCTGCCGAGACCGTAGCTGGTCCACGCCCCGATGCTGGGACGATCACCGACACCGGTGCCGGTCAGAGCAATGCACTCGCCGGGCCCGTGCACGGGGACTCGATGGTTCATCGATCTGACAACACACAACTCATCAGCCATCTGCGCTGTGTGTGGATACAGACTGGAGACAGGGATGCCGCCATCGCCATATTGTCGGAACGTGAAAGGAGACGCAAACAGCTTCGAATCGACGCCGGAACGAGGAATGTTGGGTATTGTCGACGCGATGGAGTCGGGGACACGTTGTCCATCCAGTTTTTCCAGAGCCGGCTTCGGATCAAAGGTATCAGTCTGTCCGGGCGCACCGGACATGAACAGAAAGATGATGCTTTTGGCCGTCGGTGTGTGATGGGCCACCGGCGCTGTCACAACCTCCTGATCACCGGCGACGCCCTCATTATGCATGAGCGACATCAACGCCAGGCAGCCAAAGCCTAACGCACTCTCGTGCAGCATTGTGCGGCGGTCTGTGTTCATCAGTGTTTCCAAAGTTTCACGGTAGTGTTCCTCCGTACGATCCTGTAACCCCCCGGACCCAGTCCACCTCATGGGCCATGCCAAGTCAATTCCTGTCACTGGGAAGTGAGCCACTGGGCGTTGGCCGCGGGTTCCTTCGTAGAACCGGCGGCTAGCGCCTTGCCGCTCAACCAATGGCTACTTAACTTCAAACACAGAGTCGCGTATACCGTCAGCTCAGGGTATGTAGACGAATTCATTCAGGTTCAATAGTGCGTGGCAAAGTTGCGTGAGGGACTGCCCTTCGGATTCGGGGTTCAGGATTTTCTGCGCGAGCGCCAGTTCGTCGACATCGGGCGTTCGTGACAATGTCCGCTTGAACGCAAATTCGATTTGCTGATCGATGTCACTGGCGGACGCGGACACCGCATTCGCCAGCGCGGTCGCACGTTTTGCCATGAACTGGCTGTTAAGCATGAACAGAGGCTGCAGCGCCACTGTCGACACGGCTCGTCGAGAGCAGCTGGTGATGCCCGTGGGAGCATCAAACATTTCCATCATCGAGGGCATGCTGCTGCGTTGCTGAAACAGATAGATCGTACGGCGGAGTTCAGCTTCCTCGCGTTCCGGCGGAATACTGGTGCCGCCGACAGAACGATTAAGTTCTCCTGTCGCCACAAGCACTGAGTCTCGGATGACTTCCGCTTCGAGCCGTCGTCCTGGCCAGCACCACAGAAGTCGGTTGTCAACGTCGATCGCTGCATTGGCGTCGCTATATTTCCGCTGCTGTCGATAGGTGCTGGACAGCACGATCTGGCGGTGAATGTGTTTTGTGCTCCAACCGTTGCTCATCAACTCGGTGGCCAGCCAGTCCAGTAGCTCCGGATGAGTTGGCCTGGCACCCTCGACACCAAAGTCACTGGGAGTCGCCACCAGACCGCGCCCAAAGTGATACTGCCACAGCCGATTCACCCAGACTCGCGAAATGAGCGGATTCTGCGGATCGGCCATCCAGTCCGCGAGCGCCGACCTTTGTTTGTCACCGAGTGAACCGGGAGTCCCGCCAAGGACTTTCGGCCAGCCGCTGCCGATGATGGGCCCGGGATTACCGACGTCTCCCCGAATCAGCATTCTGGCTTCGGCTGTCTTCAGCTCTGTCGGCCGCCATGGAATGGGTCGACGATTGACGACGGAATAGCGTTTCACCTCCGAATCGCCGGACTCAGCCGAAAGATAGCCCCACGTGTGTGGCTCGCTGGTGGGAGTGAATAACTTTTTCTTCACCAGCGACTTCACTTCCTTGGCGTAGAGGTCGTAGGCGGGTTTCGGAACCCATTTGTTAACGTCAGTCGGATTCTCAACGCCAGGTTCACGCAGCGACAAATTGCCCAGCTGTCCTTTCACGAAGAACGCCTGCAGCTGATAATAGTCTCTCTGACTCACGGGATCGAACTTGTGATTGTGGCACTGAGCACACTCAAGCGTCAGTCCCAGCATCACGCTGCCCGTCGCGTTGACGATGTCAACCATCACATCATTGCGTTGAATATCGTCATCTTCCTGATTGCCACTGATGCGGGCCGCCGCCAGAAACCCGGTGGCGATCAGGTTTTCATCCGAATACGGCTGAAGTTCGTCGCCCGCCAACTGCTCCTTTAGAAAGCGATTGTATGGCTTATCGTTGTTGAAGCTGTCAATGACGTAGTCGCGATATCGCCATGCGTACGGCCGCACAAAATCATGCTGGTAGCCCTGGCTTTCAGCCCACCGCGCCAGATCCAGCCAGTAGCGCCCCCAGCGTTCGCCATAGTGCGGGGAACCAAGTAACTGCTCGACCAGTCTTTCGTACGCCGCCGGTGATTCATCGTTAACGAATTCGTCGACCTGTTCCCATGTCGGTGGCAGACCGATCAGGTCCAGATACAACCGCCGGACCAAGGTCCCGCGCAACGCGGTCGGGGCAGGGTGCAAGCCAGCCTGGACATGAGCCCGCTGGATGAAGGCATCAACTTGTGTACCGATCCAATCGGGGTTTTGTGCGTGCGGCACATCCGGCCTAACGATGGTCTGAAACGCCCAGTGATCTGATTCACGACGAGGTGTCGGCAACAGACTGTCGTCCCAGTTGATGCCCTGATCAATCCACGCCCGCAACGCTGCGACCTGCTGATCGGTCAGTGGATCAGCGCCATCCGGCGGCATGCGTTTTTCTGCAGAAGCAGCCGCTACCGCGTCCATCAACCGACTGTGCCTACTCCGCCCGGGCTCGGCCAGAACTTCTCCCGTGCTGTATCCCAGCAGTTCGCGGCGAACGTCGAGTCGATGTCCGGAGTCCGGGTTGGCCCCGGAGTGACAATCAAAACACCTCGACTTCAGCAATGGGTAGATGTCCCGCTTGAAGTCAACGGGTTTGTCCCACACCACACCATCGTGCGGGCGGACTGTCGCCTCGGCCATCATCATTTCCGAATCATCCAAAACACTGATCCACGACTGACCCAGCACAAGATTGTCGATGTGAATCCGATCCGTGGCTTCCGTCTTCAACCCGGTGGAAAACCCAATCCATCGCACCAGACTGATGCTTTGCGCGCCCGTGATCGTTGCATCGGGAGAACTGAGGTCAGACTGCTTCGGATCAATCCACATGTCCAAACGGTCATAGTGCGCTCGGGCACCATCGATGGACTTCATCAGTCGACCCACGACCTGATACCTTCGCCCAGGTTGCAGCTGAATTTTGCTCCATGCGGTATTCGCGGGCCCGACGCGAATCATAAAGACATTGCGCCCCTTCATAGGACCTCGGTCAGCGATATGAATCCCGATGTTCGGCACATTCGCCGCATGTGTTGAACGGTCGCCACCATCCAGCCGATCCAGCCACAGGACGATGAACTCAGGATCAACTTCGGGAGCGTTTGTGCCATCGTCACGATAGTGAAGGTCAAATCGGACAAAGATCTCCTTACGCGACAATGCCTGTTTCAGCTCGCGACGTAGCGGGTTGTTACGAGATTCGGTTCCACGAATCTCCAGACCTCTATCGTTGCCGACCGCAGCATCCGGTACTGACCCCAACGGACTCATGACAATGCTCGGCACCGCCGTTCGTGAAACTCGCCACTGCTGTTTCCACCCGCCGCCCTGGTCCGCATTGCGTAGAAGACCCGTGGAATAGTCGAACGCGTCATAAGCGATCAGTCGACTTTCGCCCGCTATTTCATTTTCCGTGGCGACCCTGTCGTCCGCGGAAAGTCCGCCGCAAGCCACAACGCCAACGTACGTAACAATTGACGCTGCCGCGTATCGCCGCAGACATGTCAACGGCAGGCTGCCAACGCGGTAGTGCTTCCTGTTTGTCATGCCGCAACGCACAATTCTGGTGATCGTTGAATCATCGACGAATACAATGCCCGACATGTTAACAAACAATAGGGGCTGGCCGCGACACATTTGGCCCGCACCATCAACAATGGCTGCAGTAACGGATAGTGTTTTTTAAGTGGCGAGTGTATTCCAGTATTGATTCCATTGCTCGCTGTACATGAGGGCGCAGAAACCCGCCATTCGGTTGACTCGACGGATGCGCCAGCGGGCTCCGGTCTGCTTCAGTCGGCGGCCGATCAGATTTTTACAGGCGCCTTCGATCTGGCCGCTCCCAATCGAACGACCGTCACTCAGTTGATCCGCGTAGTTCAGGTGCTC
>JBDONA010000943.1:0-2133 GCA_039831575.1 Fuerstiella sp.
GAAGCTGTCGTCGCTACCTGAGGAGAAAGCGGCGGGTTATGTATACCGTTTGCCGACGGAGGCAGAGTGGGAGTACGCCTGTCGGGCAGGGACGACGACAGCGTACAGTTTCGGAGACAGTGAATCCGAGCTGGGCGACTACGCGTGGTACAACGAGAACTCTGGCGGCACGACACATCCTGTTGGCGGTAAGAAGCCGAATGCGTGGGGTCTGTATGACATGCACGGGAATGTTATGGAATGGTGTCAGGACGGCACTAGAAGGTATCCGAGCGGCTCAGTGACCGATCCGACTGGTGCATCTTCGGGCTTCAGCCGGGTGCGCCGGGGCGGCAGTTGGATCACCCTCCCCGGCTTCGGCTTACGTACGGCGTATCGCTTGTCGTGGCCCCGATCCCTCGGGTTCCACGACCTAGGCTTTCGTGTGCTCCGCAGTGCGAAGAAGGACACCACTGCCATGTACGAAATTGTAGTGACCGACGAATCGCCCGATGCAATCACTCCTCGGAAGACTCCGGTCACGGGATTCACGACAACTTCCGCCGCCACGGAAGGGCCATTTTTGGACGATTCCGCGATGTTGTTGACTGTGACCGCTGGCGGTCAACAATTCAAGAAATTCGTCTTTTGTGACCGTGCATACGAAACAACAGGAAGACCGGGTCCGAGAGGCAACCCAAAGACTGTGACTTACCGAGGACGACGAAACGCTAGCGAGACGACTTTAAACGTGATTGACAGTATCACTGATCCTGACGTGACAACGGGGTATTCAAGTCAGTTCGTGAAGTCGACGCTCAATCTGTTTTTCGCAAAAGGAATCGTCGATTCTAACGGGACATTGCCGAATGTGTTTGTCTTCGAGCTGGGAGGTGACGACAAGCTCAGTATACAAGCAATTGTAGGCGGGACAGTGGAATCTCCGAAACTCAGTGGTTCGATAGTAAATATCAGCGACTCCGACTGGGGTACATCGGGACGTGAGCTCTCCGGGATCACAGACAAAGGGTTTATGTACACAAAACAGCTCGGTGGCGTTGGTATCGACAGTGGCGAATTTCAGCTTGCAAAAGACCAAGAGCTGCTTGGTGTACAGATCATCCAACAGAACACGGAGGAATTAGACCTTACTCTGGTTGCAGGCGTCGCGTCTTCGGACGATTCAGTAGAAGACTGAGGCGTCGCGTCTTCGGTTGATCCAGTAGAAGACTCTTGGACGACGGAGTGGATCAGCCCCGCAGTGTTCGCCGGGGCTGTCCTTGTAATCATTCTCGCCATCGCCGGTGTCATGTTCGTCGGTTCGCGAAGTCGAAAGAGATGAATCTCCACATCTCCATCCATAATCGCATCACCACAGTAACGCCAGTTTCCTGAAAACGTCAGCCCTTGAGATGGCAGAAAGTAAAGCAGAATTGAAATTCATGGGCAAATGAGTTTTGTCTCACCTGATCCAGCCAGTTCCCAATTGGAGCTGGCTGTATTTGTTTGAGCCTTGACGGTCGTTTTTCCGTTGTTGAGCAGTGGCGATCAGCTCAGGGACCTAACCCCGCGCGCCCGTAGGGCCAAAAAACTCCGCCTATCGGTAAATGCAGGAGATTCTTGCACTTCCGAAATCTGAAACATCGTAATCTCAGCCGGTTGATTCTTCGCCAATCTGTCCCAATGTTGTGCGGTTTCCATCGCTTGCTGACGACCTCCCCAAGCCATCGGCACACACGCACCAACCAGCGATTTCTCGATCCTGTTCGGTTAGGATGATTCGCCGCAGGACTGCTGAAGAAGTTCGGTTTTGCCCAAGGTCATCGAGGAAAGGTCGCCATCGTGAGAATCTCGCCACTTGTTCTGCTGCTGTTCGCAATGGTTGGTTGTGATCCAGCAACCGATTCAGGAACGAAATCAGCCAAGACACCTGATGAGAAGGCCCCCGTTGCAAAGACACCGGATGCCGCCACGGTCAAGAAACACATGACACCCGCTCAGCTCGCATTGGGCGGTCCGGTTGTTAACAGCATCGGCATGCTGCTGGTCCCGATCCCTGCTGGTGAGTTCCAGATGGGCAACCCGGACATCGCCTCGATTGCGGCCGAAGACACATGAATCTATGGTAGGATTTCGAAGGATGGTGTCAAGGAA
>JBDONA010000102.1:0-9120 GCA_039831575.1 Fuerstiella sp.
GGGCTGGTCACCGCATCCTTCAACATGGCCGGGTGTTCCCCGGTCTGCAGTACCATCCCGGCGGCCCCCGCAACCGTCTGCGCCGCCAGTCGAGTCGCCACGTCACGTGGCAGCCCCGCCTTCACACCGCCGTCGCTGAGCGCTTCGATGATCTGGAAGACATATGCCGGTCCACTGCCGGAAAGCCCGGTGACGGCATCCAGAAGTTTCTCCGGCACGTTTTCGACCAGCCCAACGGTTTCCAGCAATTCCGTGACGATCCTTTCATCGTCGTCGGTAGCACACGTGCCGCGACTGACGCCGCAGGCTCCACGGCCAATCAAACACGGCGTGTTGGGCATCACGCGGATCAATCGTGTTTCTGCCGGCAATCCGGACTCCAGTGTTGAGATCGTCACGCCGGCGGCAATCGACACCACCAGCTTTGAAGACGAAGTCAGAGGATCAAGTGCGGCCAGCGCCGTTTGCATGACCTGCGGCTTGACCGCCACAAAAACAATATCAGCATTGTTCAACGTCGGGTCTGCGGTCTCACCCACGACGGCCGCATCACCTACCACCTCAAGGAACTGTTCACGCGATGCCGCCGCCGGATCAGCTCCCAGAATCTGATTTGCGGACAACAGTTTCCGAGTGAACCCGGCGGCCAGAGCTGTGGCCATTCGACCTGTACCGAGAAATCCAATTTTAACGTTTTGTAGCTGCATACAGTTTTCCACCCTAAGTATCATCTTTCATTCCGCATGGCGCACTGGAAGTCTGAGTGGGCATTCTGTGCCCTGAGATGCGGATTTCACCATCAACTGAGCCGATTGGCCGAGTTTTTGCGGATCAGAGACACAAATTAGAGAAATGTGATGGTCTTTCGGGCGTTCGACCACCTGATTTCGTCATCTCCCGCGACATCCGGGTACACACAGTTCCAAACCTGCTGCCAGAAACGGGCACGACAATGAAGGCCTACATTTTTCTAATTGCTGTTCTGACGATGTCAGTAACCGCCAACTTCGCAACCGCTCAGACCACGCGGACAGTGACCGTCCAGGGCCCTGACGGCCAACCGATGGTTGTGGAAGCAGCGGTTTCGCGATCCAGGACACCACCTGTCAAGCCGGCGGCAAAACCAGCCAGCAGCAGTGCCGAGAAGAAAAAAGAAGGCGACAAAGACAAGAAGCCGGAGGACGGGAAAGAAAAGAAAACGGACGCAGCACCCAAAGTCATCAAACGACCAACAACGTCGGATGAGCCAGCAAGGCCGATCGGTACTGAGGCCATCGTGACAGACGGCAAGGTCACCTTCGATCTGAGGGGACAGCCATGGGACCAGGTGTTGCAGTGGCTGGCGGACACCTCAGAATTGTCGCTCGACTGGCAGGAACTCCCCGGCGATACGCTCAACCTGACCACAACTCGCAGCTATTCGCTGGAACAAGCCCGTGACATCGTCAACCGTCACCTGCTGGCCCGCGGTTTTAATATGGTTCTGAACGGGGAACTGCTATCGGTCATCAAAATCGCCGATATCAGATCTTCGCTTGTCCCCCGCGTTCAGCCGGAAGAACTGGAATCACAGCTGGACCATACATTGTGCAAAGTGTCATTCGACCTGAAGTGGCTGATCGCCGACGAAGCGGTCGAAGAGCTGGCACCGATGCTGAGCACAGCCGGAAAAATAAGCAATCTCAGTCGCACGAACCGACTTGAAGTCATGGACACGGCCCGCAGCCTGAAGGACATCTATCGCATTCTGCAGGACGAACAGTCGGACACCGGCCAGGAACAACTGGTACGGACATTCCGACTTAATGGAACGACGAGCCAGCGAAGTCATTGAGCTGTTGAGATCACTGTTGGGTCTTGAAAACGAAGGCGGCGGCGGCGGCGGTGGCGGCTCAATGGGCAGTTCGTCGCAGCTGACGTCAATGATGCGTCAAATGCAGCAGCAGATGCAGAAAATCAGCAGCGCTGGCAAGGGTGGCGGCGGTGGCAAGGAACCAACCAAGACCAGGCTCGTGCTCAACCAGCGGGAGAACATGATTCTGGTACAGGCGGCTCCCGACCAAATGGCAATCATCGACAAAGCGATTCAGCAGATCGACGTCCCGATTGAAGCGGGCAATTCCTTGCTGCAGAACCTCAATCGCATGAAGGTCTATCGCATGGAAACCGTAGACCCTCAAAGTCTGGTGGATCTGCTGCAGGAGCTCGGCGACATGGATCCCGGCACGGTCCTGAAAGTGGATACAGACAAGAAGTCCATTCTGGCATGGGCCAGCCTGGCAGATCATCTGACCATCACGACCCTGGTCGAACGTCTCGATCAGTCCGGTCGTACCTTTGAAGTCATCCCTCTACGGCGGCTGGATGCGGAATACGTGACCGGCACCATCCGAGCCCTGATGGCTCCCCCGCCCAAGAAAAACAACGCCTCAAGCTACAATTACTACAGCCGATATTCGTACGGCGAACCGGAGAAAAAGGAAGACAACAGCGAGTTTAAAGTGGAAGCGGATCTGGAAAACAACCGTTTGCTGGTCTACGCAAACAAGGTGGAAATGGAAGAAATCATGGGACTGCTGCAAAAGCTGGGAGAGATCCCGGACCCCGCCGCCATGGACAACGGTATTCGTGTCTTTGAAATGTCTCCGAACGAAGATCCACACCGGGTCATGGAACGACTGAAACAGCTGTGGCGACGCGACAATGAGCTGCAGATTGACCTGCCGAAGAAAGAAGACGCGGATAGCAAAACAGAAGAAACGCCGGATGACGAAAAAACCGGGGACGCAATCACATCAAATGTCATAAGTTCGACGTCAGCCCCCCAATTTCCCGGTTCGCGACAAACGCATTTCGACAAAACACACACATCGCAGATTACTGCGTCGCTCACGGCGGAAGAATTCTTCCGCGAGCTGAATGCCGCGACAGCCAGCCCTGCGATTTCGCAACTGTCCGGTAGAACGGCAGCAACCAAAAAGCCGGCCAGAGACCCGGTCTTTTCAAAAGACCGGGTCTCTTCGTCGGCTGCCGGGACATTGCCTGCTTCCGAGACAGCGCCACAAGTGCTGACCGCCGTACAGAATGATCCACGTTCGAACGATCGCAGAGCCGCCCCGGTGCGATTTTCGATTTCGCCCGATGGCCGACTGATCGTCACTAGTGACGACCCGGCTGCCCTGAACGAAGTGGAAGACCTGCTGAGTTCCAATGACAAAGCACTGGAAAAGAAAGAAGGGCAGAAGCAACAACAGCAGTCACGGTATTCGTATTTTGGCAGCAGTACCGACAGTGACGACGATTCCCCGATCCGATTCAAGGGTCTGCTGTCAATTGGAGTTGACCCCATCTCAGACACACTGGTCGTTTCATCCACAGCTTCGCTGATGGAGACGATCAGCGAATTGATCCTGGAACTGGACAAAGCGGCCGAAACTTCGTCATCGGTGCAGATACTGAAGCTGGATCCGTCGGTCAACATCGCGTTAATCCAGGAACGTCTCAGCGAAGCCCTGGGCACGGCGGGCAGGAAACCTGCCGGACAACCGAAGAACAGGAACGGCCGCGAAGCACCGAATGGAATTCCAGTCGGTGCCCAGCCAAATCCTGGTTCAAGATGATTGTGTCACGCGTACCGTGATTCTGCAGCATTCCTGCGTGTCGGTCTGCACGCTCGCGGTCACGGCAGTCATTGTTTTTCCCCGCAGAACGCGTTCGTCGTGTGCCCATCCCAAAGGATTCCGGGCCAACCTGCCTGAGGGCGGCAACTCAGTCAAACCGGGATGTGAGCCGCAAGGCGCTGGCCGCGGGTTCGTTCGGGAAAGACCGGCGGCGAGCGCCGTGCCGCTCACGTCGGGCACGACGTAACTTCAAGAACTGAGTCGCCGTGCCTGTTTGAGGGCAACGAGTGGTGGGTTCGCCATACTTATCCAGGTCAGTGCCCCGTCGGCCTCTCAAATCGTTTACTTTGGCTCATGAACCGATCCGGCTGGTGAGCATGTCCTGGTCTACGGACGACACGCGCCTTTCGCGGCCTGGAATCAGCGCAATACGATTTAATGTGCGCTACACATCGCGTTGATCCCGCCAGCCGTTGACGTCTCAGTTCGCTCCGCCGACGGTTGTTTCATACTTCACACCATCCGGAACCGGCACGGGCACTGCGACGGTCGTGCCGAAATCACCTTCGGTTTTCGTGAGGGAATCGACGGCCACGAATGCGGTGAACGAACTCATCAGGTTGTATGTCAGAGCCGTTTGAGTCACCGCCTCCCTGATCTCACCGGCCGCTTCGGGAGCGTGACTGGCATAATTGATCATGTCCTTGATCTTCAGCCGAGCCCACACAGCAGCAATACCTTTGTGGTCCTTTGACGCGTCTTCTTCATCCAGAGAAACGGTGAACGAAGTGGCCTCCATGTCGACTCGCCCGGTGACACTAACCGTATCCGGTTCGCCCCGGAATCGACCGGTAATGACCACAGGACGACCAACGATCAAATCCGGAAGCCGTTGTGGATAGACGTTGGAAACGTCCATATTGCCAAAGTCAATGGATAAATCGGTCATCGCAGGATGGCTGATCTGCTCATGGAAGCGGCCCATAATTGTCGTCGCGTTGTCGTTCAGGCTCAGGTACGCCACAGCACCGCGTCCAATAATCGCCATCCGATCCATCAGGAACCGATTCGGGGAACTGCCCACACCAAAGCTGAAGATGCGCGACGCCCCAATTTTGTCGTGGATGGTGCTCATGATCTGCTGTTCGTTGCCGATGTAGCCGTCCGTCATGAACGACACCAGACGAAAACGACCTTCGTCGTGCGGAAAGTCGAGTGCCGCCTTGATGCCTTCGATCATGTGCGTGCCGCCGGTACCGTTCAATGAAGCGACATATTTCAGACCCCGCTGAATGTTGGCTTCTGTCGCCAATACGGGTGCCGGACCGAGCTGAGAAGCATTGTTGGAAAACCGAATAATCTGAAAGCTGTCTCGCGGAGTGAGTGACTGCAGTGCACAGGTGATCGCGGCTTTCGCCTGAGTGATCGGCGTACCTCGCATGCTGCCCGAACAGTCCAGCACAAAGACCATTTCCATCGGACTCCGTTGTACCTGGGCCAGGTCTGCGGGCGGATACAGCATCATAGTGAAATACTTGCCGTGTTCGTCTTCGTGAGTCAACATGGCCGTCTTGATCTGATCCCCTGCCACTTTGTATCGCAGCACGAAATCCCTGTTGGGGATGGAATCCCGTGAGGACAACGTGACCCGCCGCTGCGATTCGCAGATTTCCTGCACGTCGACGGCGTGGTTCACGCTGAGGACATCTTCAATATCGACGCCCGCGGCGATGTTCAGCGACAGCGAAACATCGTGACCGCTGCGTTCGTTTGGTGCCAGATACTGCACTTCCGTTTTCTGTCCACTGGCCCCCTGCCCGCCACGAGCAACCGCACCGATTCCTTCGGTCATTGCTGGTGGATTGAAGCGCGGACCCACAACCATCGGAAAGACAAATTCATAGGCACCGTCGTCGTATCGCAGTGTATTGAAGTAGCGAATCCTGATGTCGATCTTCTTGCCAGGTTCGATATTGGCCACCTTCTGAGTAAAGATATTCGGCCGTTCCTGGGTCATCAGGGCCGCCACGTGCCCCTGCGATTTTGCAGCCGCATAAATCTGTTCAGCTTTTTCGCGTTCGCGAATAATGCCACGGATTTTTCGGTCGCCAACGGTCATTACAAATTCGTTGACAGCTGCACTCTGAGGCAGAGGAAATACGTACACGGCCTCGATTTTGGAATCATACGGATTGTGAAACTGTTGAGTCACATCGACCGTTGCGATATAGCCGTCGATGTTACCCTCAACAGCCGTGTGCTTCAGTGGCACGGGAACCTGTTTCGTTTGGTTCGGCCATGTCGCCATCAACGCACCACAACCGGGAACGTCAGGATCCGGCGTCGTGGCCTTCGTATCCGTTGCCCTGGCGATGATCCAGAGTTCTTCACCAGGCTGCAGATTGAGTTGCAGGGCCTTCTTCTTCGACTCCGCCAAGGCGGAAAACAGGTCGTCCCTATCCGCAGCACTCTGTCCACGAAGGGCGTTCGCCGGCTTCTTTGAACGGCCGTTGTCCGATATTTCCTGTTGTCCACCCCGCAATCCTGACCCGGGACGAGTCGCCGATGTCTTCGAGAGCGCTTCCGCCGCCGCGTCCTCTTCGCGCTCGTTCAACCCCTCTGATTTTGGCCCCGACAATCGACTTTGCAGACTTTCCAACTGCCGTAGTACGGACTCCTTCATCTGTTCCCGGTCCACGATCTGCTGCGGCTCCGCTTGCGGAGCGACTTCCTTCACAGCTTTTTCCTCAGTGCTGCCCACGGCGGGCAATGCGGGACGATCGGCGACCGGCACGGCCTTGCCACCCAATAACTCCTGCCTGTCCGATCGTCCCTCTCTCTTCAACCCTGGTTGCGGCTGCGATGCTGTTGTACTTGACGTACCCAGGCTACTTCTAGTGGATTCGATTTCGCGATTCGGCCGTGAGCGAACATCACCGTCACGCAACATATCACGGCGACTGCCGTCCGACGTGATTCTGCCTCCGCCAAAACCACTGCCCTCGTCAGTGTCCTTATCAGCGGCCACTGCATCAGCCCCTTCCATCACGCTGTCGTCCGCAGCCTCTTCGGAAAAGGGATTCTCTTCCGTCGGGTAGTCTGCGGCAGGCGTTGCGGCGGATTCGTTTGCCGGCGGTTCGCTTACTCCGCCGCAACCAATAAAAGTCAGGCACACAAACGGGATCAGTGTCGCCACCAGAATCCAGCGGGCATCGAAGCGTGCGAATTTCATGTCATTCACCTTTCGGTCAGGATCGTGATTTGTTTTCTATCTGTTACTGCAAAATGCCGACTTCGCCAGGAAGTCTGGCCCCCGCTAAGCTTTTGCCTTCGCGATCGACAACTCGGCCGGAACCCGTTTTCCATCAGTCGTTGCCGAAACACTCAGTTTCGTCTCGTACTCCTTTACGCCTGGCCCCTTCAGTTGAACGTGAATCCGTGCCACTCGACTGCGACCCGCCGGAAGATTCTCGCCCGTCGTGAACGCCGCAATGATCACTCGGTTGTTGTTCATCGCTTTCAAATCGTAGTACGGAGGATCTGCAAAGGCCGCATGTTCACCGCCTTCAATACCCACGATCTCGACGCCCGGTGTTTTACTGGCCAGTTCAAACTGATAAGCGGCCAGAGGTTGGTTACCCGAATCGACAAATACGTCAATGGCCTCGAACCGCACATCATCTGCTTTGACTTCGTTTGGGCCTTCCAGCTGGACCACTGAGAAACCCTCAGCATTGTCACGCCGTGCGGCAGCAGGTCGGCTGTCCCCAGCCGCCACTGGAGGTTGGGATGCGGACGCCGGATTTTCGACCACGACGTCCACCGTTGTCGACTTATCATTCGCCCGGTCAACATCATCCTGAGCACAAACCAGTGCCACCAGAGACAGATCGAAGATGATCAGGACCATCCACGCCAGCGGAAATCGCCACCGTCGTTCGCATCTGTTTCGATTATCAATTGCAACGTTCATTGTTCGTCGCCTTTCGTTTTTCACAGCACACGAAATTCGCTTGTGTCCACTCAGCTGTGCGCGGGGCTCCCGACTCCGCACATCGCTATAACATCACCGCGCTCATTGCGATCCACTCCACATCCGCTTCGTTAATGACGCCATCACCGTTCTGATCCCCCGTCACCAGGTTGGTATCAGACCGACGCACCTGCCGCGCCAACGCAAAGGCGTCCAGGATATCCACGTTGCCACTGCGATCGACATCTTCCCGGTGAAACTCAATCGAACCGAACGATTCGTCGTCGCTCGTCGTGTAGTCTGCGATGGATCGAGCCGGCTGCGGCTGAATATCCGGGACGTTCCATTGAGACGTCACCGCAATCAGCAAAGCTGCCGCCAGACTGCCGACCGACACCAGTCCGACCGTCCATTTCCGTGTCCGTCGTAAGGGCTGTACCTGTTTCGCTCTCGCGACCTCGTGCAGAACGGACCGGGCGTTGGCCAGAATAGCCTCGTCCATTGTCCTCGGCACGGAAATTGGGGCCGCAGACCGTTCACGCAATTTGGCCACAACTTCTTGTGGTAATTGATCTTCCGGCATCTGCGGCATACTTGTTTCCGACATATCTCGTAACCTCCGACAACTTCAGTCCTATGTAGGTCGAATTCGTTCAATCAATTCTGCAGACGGTGTATCTGATGGCCTGGCGACTGCCGCAGCAACAAACAACTACGGGGGCTGACATATTCGTCCAACGTCAGTGGACGTTTGGTTCTGGCGCCCTTTGTCGGGCCACTCTTCCCATCCACAACCTTTGCCGAACGACGACGATGCCGATCAAAGCAACCCCGATTAGCGGCCACAACACGGCCAGTCCGATGACAAATTCGATAACGCCCAGCCAGCCCATCCGCATGCTATTGGTGATCCGCACGACAAAGTGTGCGGAAGAGTTCGTTGGTTCGTAGAATTGCAGTCGCAAAGTACTGAAGGACACTTGATTCCTCAGCACGTTCAGTCGCCCCTCGGTGGCTTCAATATCAGATCGCAACTTTCCCAGTTCGGCTTCGACTTTCAGGACTTCCGCTACGTTTTTTGCGTCCCCCAGCAATTCCCGGTACCGCAGTTCCGTGTCCTTTTTGACGCGTAGACGAGCATCCAGGTCCACGAATTCTTCAGTCACATCACGTGCCGTGATCCTGCGAGTATCAAAATGTTCAACACCATCGCTGACAGCCGCCAGGAATAGGTCAAAACTGCGAGTGGGTATACGAATCACGAGACAGTGTACGACCCGGTGGTCGTATCGATATTCCTGATCTTCAGATACGTATCCTTCGCAACGCTGCATTGCCGTCTGCAATCGCTCAGCCGTTGCGACACGATTGGTTGTCTGCCAAACCAGCTCTCCTTCACGGACAATCTGTCGCTCGACAATCTGTCGCTCGACGATCTCGCCGGACACAGCGACCTGGCCAGCATCACCATTGTCCTGGTCAGTGCCGGGTGCTGCCTGCTGGGCGACCGCATACACTTCAGGTTCA
>JBDONA010000155.1:0-9115 GCA_039831575.1 Fuerstiella sp.
GGGAGCACAGCGGATTCCCGATCCCACAACGGCGGGGGACTTCTGTCGACGGTTCAGCGGAGGGCAGATCCAAAACCTGATGGACGCTCTTCAGGAACCTCGGCTGAAGGTCTGGCAACAGCAGCCCGACAGCTTCTTCGATCTAGCGATTATCGAAGGCGACGGCACAATGGTCGAAACCTGTGGTGAGAAGAAGCAGGGCATCGGCATGAATCACAAACGTCAGTGGGGTTACCATCCTCTGGTGATCACTCTGGCCAACACACGTGAAGTCCTGTACCTGGAAAATCGTGCAGGCAATCGCCCGTCGCATGAGAACGCGTCCGGTTACTTCGACCGTTCGGTGAGCTTGTGTCGCAAAGCGGGTTTTCGAAAGATTCGTCTGCGTGGTGACACGGACTTCTCTCAGACAAAACATCTGGATCGCTGGGACGACGATGACGTGGACTTCGTGTTCGGCATGGACGCGATGCCGAACCTGGTGGACATCGCGGAAAACCTGCCGGATTCCGCGTGGAATGAACTGATACGCAAACCGAAGACCGCAACAAAATCAAAGAAGACGCGAGCGAAGCGGCCGAACTTCAAAGAACGATTCGTCGTCGAAAAGAAATACAAGAACAGGATTCTGGAACAGGAGTTCGTCGCCGAATTCGACTACAGCCCGTGTGCGTGCCAGCACACTTATCGTATGGTGGTGTTGCGCAAGCACGTGAAGGTCATGAAGGGACAGCAGAAGCTGTTCGATGATTCGCCGTACTTCTTCTACATCACGAATCTGCAGAAGAAGGTGACGCCGCAGAAAGTCGTGGCCCAATCAAACAGTCGGTGCGACCAGGAAAACATCATCGCGCAAGGCAAGGCGATGGGGGCGCTGTCAGCACCGCTGAACGATCTTGTCAGCAACTGGGCCTACATGGTGATGGCGATGCTGGCATGGAACCTGAAGTGCTGGCTGAGTCTTTCGATCAGGGAAACAGGAAACACAAAGGCTCGCGAAAAACGTCACGCGAAAAAGCAGCGTTTGCTTCGCATGGACTTCAGTACATTCCGCCAGAGTGTGATTCAGATCCCGGCACAGATTCTTACCAGCGGCCGCCGGTTGATCTACCGAATTCTGACGTGGATACCGTCTCTGGAAATCCTTTTCTGCCTGCACGAAAGCGTGAGCCGACCGTTACGAACATAACGGACAACTCACGAAGCCGAAGTCCGGATGCTTCGGTACCGCCGCAACTTTCCAGCAGCAAAGCCTGGGCCAATGCTCAATCTCACAACCCAAAACCTGACCGCGCAACGCCGATCGAATCACGCTGCGCACAATTTCCAGCCCAGCGATCGCTCGCGGTACACTTGATTAAGGTCTAGTTCAGCGTTTCCTGGCCCTGCTTCCAGTTGCACGGGCAAAGTTTGTCGGTTTGCAGTGCGTCCAGAACTCGCAGAACTTCGTCAACGTTGCGGCCGACGCCCAGATCATGGACAGCTGCCCAGCGAAGCGAACCGTTAGGATCGATCAGGTAAACACCTCGAAATGCGATGCCCTTTTCTTCGTCCAGAACGTCGTACGCTGCCGAGAGTTCATGATTGACGTCGCCAATCATCAGGTACTTCAGGCTGGCCAGATCTTCGTGACTGTCGCACCAGCCTTTGTGTGAGTAAACGCTGTCTGTGCTGGCGGTCATCACAACGGTCTCTCGATCCTCGAATTCACCAAGCGTCTTGTTGAAGGCGACCAGTTCCGTTGGGCAGACGAACGTGAAGTCCAGGGGGTAAAAGAACAGGCAAACCCATTTGCCATTGTAATCAGACAGCTTCAAGTCCTGAAATTGATCGTCGCCGCCGTCTTTTGTGCGGTCGTAAGCCTTTACTGCCAAATCCAGACCGGGAGCCTGTTGGCCAACCTTGATACCCATTGATGATGTCCTTGACTGATACACTGAAGTGAAAGATCCGCAGCCTGGTTCGATCCGTCTGCGACGGTCTGTTCGAGCTACTGCTCGGAACCGAAATGGTGCGAACAAAGAGATAGAAAGCTGTTCAAAAAACGTTGATCACGCTGCCGGGTCATCAACAGTAATTTGAAAACGGGGGCGACGGCGGTTTTGTCGGACTTCCGTTCCGCCGCCGGTCGCCACATCCGTGGCGGGAAGTATAGGTCCACTCGCCGGTAGTTCAAGGGACGGCTGTTCAAGCGACCGCAACGCCGACCAGCTACACTTATTTTTGAGAACACTTTAAAGTTAAGACTGATTCAGCGACCTGTTGAAGCGGGCCAGCACATTCCGAGCGATCGCTCGAACAGACCGTCGCAGACGGCTCGAACACACCGTCGAAGACGGTTTGAATCGGCTGGTGGTCGCCCCGCACTACGGAGCGGCGATCACTTCTTTCCCGACCCACGGACGCAGGACCTCCGGCACGACGACGCTGCCGTCTTCCTGCTGATAGTTTTCCAGGATCGCGATGATCGCGCGTGCACACGAGATCGCCGTTCCATTCAACGTGTGGACAAACTGAGTGCCCTTTTTTTCGGGCGTCTTACAACGAATGTTCAGTCGCCTGGCTTGATAGTCCGTGCAGTTGGATGCTGACGTGACTTCGCCATAACTGCCGCCGTCACCGCGACCGGGCATCCATGCTTCGAGGTCATACTTCCGAAATGCAGGGCCGCCCAGATCTCCGGTGGCTGTGTCGATCAGACGGTAAGGCAGGCCAAGGGCCTGGAAGATTTCTTCTTCAATGCGGACGATTTCCTGATGCATCGCGTCGGATTGCTCGCTGTCCGGTGCGGTAAACGCAAACATTTCCACCTTCGTGAACTGATGGACCCGGTAGATTCCTCGTGTTTTCCGTCCGTGGGCTCCTGCTTCTGTGCGGAAACAGTGTGACAGTCCCGCACATTTCAACGGCAGATCGGCAATGTCCAGCGTCTGGTCCTGCATTGCCCCGCCGAGCGTGATTTCTGCCGTGGCCACAAGGCTCAGGTCGGTGCCAGCCACGGAATAGATCTGCGTTTCGTCTCCGCGAGGGTTGAAGCCAATCCCTTCCAGGACAGAATCTCGAGCAAGATCCGGCGTACTGAACAGCGTAAATCCCTCTGCACGAAGTTTCGTCAGCGCAAACTGCACCAACGCCATTTCCAGCATGACGGCGTCGTTCTTCAGATAATAGAACCCGTGGCCCGCAACTCGCGAGCCAGCTTCGAAGTCGATCAAATCCAATTTGGCGGCGATGTCCACGTGATCCCGTGGAGTGAAGCCGAAGTCCCTGATCTGGCCGCTTATGTGCACTTCGCTGGCGTCATCTTCGCCGCCCACCGGGACATCCGGGTGCGTCATGTTGGGAATCGGAGCCTGGTGTTCGCGCAGATTCGCTTCCACCTCCTTCTGACGAGCCTCTGTGTCGGAGATCTGTGTGCGCAGCTGTTTGCCATGATCGATGAGCGCAGGCCGTTCGTCGGCTGACGCTTTCGGAATCTTTGACGACGTTTCTTTTTGTTGTCGTCGCATTTCATCTCCGGCAACGATCAGCTTGTTGCGTTCGTCTCGAAGACGGATGACGGCATCCAGATCCACGGCCACGCCGCGGGCTTTACAATTCTGCTCAACTTCATCGCGGTTGTCGCAGATGAACTGCAGATCCAGCATTTGTTATGTCCTTTGATTTAGTTGGTCAGCGCCACTTGTTTCGTTTGTTCAGTGTTTTTCGTAACCCGAAGCGTAAGCACAACTTGTCTCCTCGCTTACGCTTCGGGTTAATATGAAGAAGAAACTGGCGCTGTCCGATTAGTTCGACGGTGAAAATCCTGACCCAGTTTTCCAAACCGGAAAAACGACGTCCGGTTATTGCTGTACGGCCGCCAGTTCCTGCCACAGGTGGGCACTGGCCAGGATACCGTTGTGGAAGTCGTCAACGTGGAAATGTTCGTTAGGACTGTGCAGGTCATCTGTATTCCGACCCCAGCCGAGCAGCAATGTATCGATTCCCAAAATCTGCTGAAAGCTGGATACCACAGGGATCGATCCACCTTCCCGAATAAACACGGGCGGCTTGCCGAAGGCCGCTTGCAGCGCCGCACTGGCGGCGTTAATCCACTCGCTGTTCGGGTCGAAGACAAATGCTTCGCATCCGTGAAACGTCAGAAACTCGAACGTCAGTCCTGCCGGACACTGATTGCGCAGGAAAGTTTCCAGCGCGGTGAGGATTGTTTTCGGATTCTGTCCGGGAACAAGTCGGCAGGTCAGCTTCGCTGAAGCCTTTGAAGGGACAATGGTCTTGGGGCCTTCGCCCGAGTATCCGCCCATGATGCCGTTGACGTCGCACGTCGGTCGAACCCAGCGGCGTTCGAGCGTTGAAAACCCCGCTTCGCCAAAGACCGCAGAGCTGCCGGTTTCGGCCAGAAAAATCTCTTCCGAAAACGGCAGATTTGCAAATTCCTGCTTTTCCTTTTCTGACAGCTCAATCACGTCGTCATAGAAGCCGGGAATTTGAACTCGCCCGGTCTCATCCACCAGGCTGCCGCACAATTGGGCAATTGCGTTGACCGGATTTGCCACACTGCCCCCGAAGACTCCGCTGTGCAGATCTTTGGCCGGACCGGTCAAGCGCACTTCTGCCGCCACGATTCCTCGCAGGCCGTAGGTGATCGCCGGAATGCCGTCACCGTATTGACTGGTATCGCTGATCACCGCGACGTCGGCCTTCAGGCGTTCTTTGTTGTCTGCCAGGAATCGATCCAGATTGTCGCTGCCGACCTCTTCCTCACCTTCGATCAGAAACTTTATGTTTACCGGTAACCGTCCGGTTTTGTGGACCCACGCCTGAATCGACTTCAGGTGCGTAAACACCTGGCCTTTGTCGTCCGTGGCACCACGAGCATAGATTTTTCCGTCGCGAATCTGAGGTTCGAACGGAGGCGTGGTCCAGAGTTCAAGGGGATCGGGCGGCTGAACGTCGTAATGTCCGTATACAAGGATCGTGGGTAACGAGGTGTCTTCGATCCGTTCACCGTAGACGATCGGGTGCCCTTTCGTTGGAATGATCTCGGCCGTCAATCCGGCATCGGTCATCGATTGCAACACAAAGTCGGCGCAGCGCTGCATTTCCGGCAGGAATGCTGAGTCTGCACTGACGCTTGGTATCCGCAGGAATTCGAACAACTCGTCCAGTGAGGTTTGTTGCTGGCTCTGCAGATGTTGAAGTACGGTGTCCATAGTCTAATCCTTCGGTCGAGATAAGTCGGCCAGCGCTCTGTGTTCGTCGCTCAGGCTACCCTATCCGCATTGCGTTGCTGTCTCGAACAGGCGTCACGGCGTCTGACCTGCTGTGTGGCGGTATCGATGTCGGTCAGCGTTGCCACGTTATTTCTAAACTGTAGCCACACATGAGGTCCTTCCGCATGTGCGCAAAACCCTTGGCTGCGGCCATAGGGGGGGGGGAAGTACATCGCTGCCTCGAACGATCCGTGTGGCGCGAGCGTGGTTTACGGAGCCTTGATGTTGCAGCAGCAGATGATTTCCTGATCGCGAAGATAAGGTCGCCCGTTGGCCGCAGACACTCCAGAATGCATCAGGCAAAGGCACGCAGGTTTCATAGGTTACCCTGTTTAGAGACTCGTATTTGTTGGAGTGTATTGGACGCCCGGTTCCGGCGACGCGTCGTCGTTGAGTCAGAGGCGGCCGAATTGCTTTGTAAGAGGAAGACCGCAAACCGGATGTCACGGCTGGCAGGTCCAGGGCTGCCCGCAGTTCGCCTCAAAGCCCCGAAAACACTGCACAATTGTGGCCAAGTGTAACATCCCCGGAGAGTCATTCCAGTTGACGCACGGCACGAATGTTGAGATTAGGATTCACCTGCTCGATTGATGTCGGAAAACGTGGCCGCTGGCGGGTTCGCCGAACGGTTGGCGATATCGTTGCACTGAGGGGGATCTACCCATACAGTGGTGATGTGAGCTACACCATTGTGGTGGCGGAATTGATCTGCCGCTGACACTGGTTGCTGATATCGAATCAAGAACGAGACGTTTTTGGGAATAGAGAATTTCAGGATAAGGGCCGGGCACTGATGATCAAATTTGATTCCTACCAGTGGGAAAACGCCAGCGATGTGCTGGTCGTAAAACTCGCGGGCAAACTGGATACCGACTCCGCTGAGACTTTCTTCGCTCAACTGGAGAAGGAAGTCGAAACGGGGCACATCAATCTCGTTTTTGACTGCAAGGAACTCGAATTCATTTCCAGCCTTGGGTTCGGCATGATGATCCGTGCTCATTCGCGAATGCAGAAAGCCAATGGAGCCGTCAAGTTTGCGCGACTGGAAGGCTTCATTGCCGAGGCCTTCCACGTTGTCGGGTTTCACAAGCTGTTCAAGAACTATTCGACCGTCGAAGAGGCGGTCAATTCGTTTACTGAGTGACGGGACGGTTCGTGGTTGGGTTAATAGTTCACGGGCTGTGACGATCTCAGGTAGGCGAACAAATCGCGAATTTCCTGTTCGTTGAGATTCTTCAATGCGCCTTCGGGCATGATCGACACCTTGCTCACGATCATCTCCTCAATCTCATCGCGACGCAGAATGATGTTCTGACCGTCGACTCCACGCAGCACGACGACCTGACTGTCTTTGTCGGCCAGAAACCCGTTGACAACTCGCCCATCGGCGGTCAATACGATGTGGTTTTCAAAGCCCTCGCGGATTTCAAGATTCGGGTTGACAACGTTTGCCAGCATGCGTTCCTGATTGTCTCGCTTGAATGACGTCAGGTCCGGACCGATGCGACCGCCTTCTGCAAACAGCAGGTGACACTTGCCGCAGTTTTTCATGAACAGAGGCTTGCCCTTCTTTGGGTTGCCGGAAGCACTGTTCAACAGATCGGCCAGGCGTGCCACTTCCGCCTGCATCTGTGCTGTGGAAGCACCCGCCACAGAGCCCCAGTGTCGGCCGACCAGTTGCTTGATTTCTTCGTTACCGTGCAGCAGCATTTTTCGCAGTCCCGTTTGCGAAACCTGGTCTGGTGACAGTGTGCCGGCGCTCACGGCATGCAGCAGGGCCAAAGCCCAGACCGGGCGACTGGCCAGTAACGTTTCTGCAACAAGGCGAGCGTCCGCCGGGAGTTCTGAAAAACTGCTGACAACACGTTCACCAATGCGCAGATCATCAAACGCCTGCAGCGCGGTTAGCGCTGCAGAGACGAGGGATGCGTCTTTCTCGCTGTCAATGACCTGCAACAGAATGGGAATGAACTCGGAGCGACGGACCTGTCCAAAGATTTCCAGAAACTGTCGCCGTGCGTTGATATCAGCCCTGGGATTGCCCACTGCGGCCACAGCTTCTGCGATCGCGTTGGGGTCGCCCTGACGGAGTCGCAGAGCGACCGATCCACCACCGGTCGCTGCGATGGCGTTGACCAGTTCATCCGGAATCCCCGCCAGAGACCGTCCCTTGTAGGCTTCTTCAAATCCTTTCAGAAGAAGCTCAGTACTGCCTTTGTCGGGAGCTTTGCCGAACAGTTCTGCCGCAGCCAGCAATTCTTCTCGAGTGCCCGCCAATGCGTATCGTTTCATCAGGCGTTCGGTCAGATGCTGCCTCATCAGCGGTCTTTGCCAGACGTCGTCAGCAGACAAAATGATGTCCAGAATCAGATGGCTGCCGGCGCCGGCAGACTTTGCTTCCAAAGCCCACCACAACAGCAGCGGCTGATGAATATCGGCCGCGTCTTCGTCATAGTTCAACAGATTGCGGATGATGGGCAGCGCATCCCTTGCCGGCAGGCGTTTGGCGGACGAGGCCAGTTGTTTTCGCACTTCGATGTACGCTTCATTCGCCGCCAGGTCCGCCAGAGCCTGCGCAATCTGCGGAGCCACTCGGTAATGATCGCATAACAGACGCACCGTCCATGCTCGTACAAATTGATCTTCGTGCGCCAGCATTTCCCGGGCGACATCATCTGTCAGCCCGCCGCTCAAATGCAGAGCCCAGAGTGATTCGACGGCTGTTTGTCCGACGGATTCTTTCACCTGGCTCAGCAGTGCCGGAATCAGGGAGGCGTCCTTGCGGTCGCCAATCAGCCGCAGGGCGGTTTGACGATGCCATTTGGCCGAATGTTGCAGCGCCTTGACCAGGTCGCCGTTCGTATCGACTGAAATCGAATGGTTTGACGATGGGACTTTGGGTTTCAGTCGATAAATGCGACCGCTGGTGCGGTCAATCCGCCCGGCGTAATGACTGCTGTGATCAATACGCTGTTCGTGCATATCGGCGATGTAAATGCTGCCGTCAGGGCCCGTCTTGATGTCCACAGGACGAAACCACTGGTCGTCTGTCTTGACCACTCGAGAAATGTCTTCAGTTTCGAAGGACGACTGGTACGGACGGAATTCGCTCATCACCACCTGTCCCTGCAATGGCTCGATGCCGAATAATCGCCCGTGGTATTCAGCCGGCAGAATTCCCTCTTCGTAGATGACGAAGTTGTGAGTGAACCGCGGCACACTGTGATGCCTGATGTTCTCGAAATAACCGAAGGAATACGGATTGGACAGCGGACCATGCTTGCCGAATCCTTTCCGATAGTAGCCGCCCTGCACGTAGTGAAAGCCGCGTGTGTCGCCGCCGTTGTGCCCCGAGTAGATGCGTCCTTGATCGTCAATTTCAACTCCAAACGTGTTGCCGCCGCCTTCTGCAAAAACTTCAAACGTTTTTCGTTCCGGGTGATAACGCCAGATCTGCTGGCCCATGGTACGGATTGGTTTGTCGTTTGTTCCCGGACGTTTGACGTTAGCGGAGACAGTGCTTCCCTGAGCTCCATACAACCAGCCATCGGGACCGAACCGCAGACTGTTGATGACGGAATGTGAGTCTTCCATGCCGAAGCCTTCCAGCAGAACTTCCGGATCGCCGTCGGGAACGTCGTCGCCGTTTTTATCCGGGTAGAACAGCAGGTATGGCGGATTCGTGACAAACGCTCCGCCTCGTCCGATGGCGACCGATGTCGCGAGGTTCAGTCCGTCCACAAAGATTTTGTGTTTGTCATAAACACCGTCACCATTCGTATCTTCGTGAATCGAAATTCGATCTCGCCCTTTCGCACCGTGTGGTGGAGGTTCCGGAACCC
>JBDONA010000474.1:0-35948 GCA_039831575.1 Fuerstiella sp.
TCCCGCCGCGATTTTTTTCCCGCAGCTTGCGGAAGGTGTCGTGCTGAGTCCAGAAGTTGAGGACGAAGTGTTCGCCGGGAACGAAGCTGCTGTCGGAAACAGGTTGAAACATTGGTCAATTGCAGTTTAAGCGACGGCACAGGCCGCGTGGTGATACGTGATGGGTTCTGAAGCGGAGGATTCTAGTTGTCTACATGGCGAGTCGCAAAGTGCGGGACGCTGTTAACTGGGCGAAATCCTGCCTGATTGGGCTCAGCAGAGGTCTCTCCAAACCTCTGTCGGCAGGTCTCCTGAGTTTGCACGCTCTCCGCCGCACCGTGAGTGGCAGAACGGGACACCTTCGGTCAGCCGAACCACGGGGTCGGGAGACCCGCGTACAGCACGAGACGGGTGCTACGATGGGCGGCGGCCGAGTTGCTTACGCGGCCTCTGGCTGTGCCGGGCCAATTGACGTGGATTTGCCTTTGTTGGTTCTCTTCTTAAGGTCGAACAGACCAAAGATCTCGGATGCGTCCATGCCCAGCGAAACGTTTTCGTTGTCTCCGTCACCGAGAATCGCTTCCGCCAGTTCTCGTTTTTCCCGCAGCACTCGGTCGATGCGTTCTTCGATCGTGTCTTTGCAGATGAAACGCGTCACAATCACCGGAGCGGTCACGCCAATTCGGTGAGCTCGATTAATGGCCTGGTCTTCAACGGCCGGATTCCACCAGCGGTCGTACAGAAAAACGTAGTGGGCAAACTGAAGGTTCAGCCCGACTGCTCCCGTACCGTAGCTCATCAGGATGATGTGGGCGTCCGGATCGTCCTTGAACTTCGCCAGGATTGGTTCGCGCTTTTTGGTGGGCACGCCGCCGTGGTATATTAACGGGTTGAACTGTTGCAGTCGTTCGGCCAGCCAGTCGATTGTCTTCGTCCACTGGCTGAACAGAATGGCCTTGCTTCCACTGGCGGCGATTTCTTCCATGTCCGCGACCAGCCGTTCCAGTTTCACGCTTTCATTTGTCAATGGGTCATAGTTGGTGATCTGCTTCAGTCGCAGAACGAGTTCGAAGACGTGTTGCACGCTGATGGAATCGCCCAGTTCGTTCAGCTGAATGATGCCCTCTTTTTCTGCCGTGTGATAGGCATACTGCTGAGCCTGAGTGAGCTCCAGTTCGGCGTCGCGGTCGATTCGCGGTGGCATATCCTTCATCACCAGATCTTTGGTACGACGCAGGATGTGTTCTTTCGCCAGTGCTGCCAGTTGTCTGAGGTCGGGCGAGGCTCGGGCGGGAATGACTTCCATGAACTCAAAGATCGACGCCAGTTCTTCCGGACGGTTTTCGATGGGCGTGCCTGTGAGTGCCCAGCTGCGCCGGCGATTGATGCTGCGCGCCGCCTGGGCCGTGCGCGAGTCGCGGTTTTTGATGCGTTGGGCTTCGTCCAGCACCAGCAGATCAAAATTTGGCTGTTCGTCTTCCGGAATGTCAGGCAGGTCCCGGGTCATCGCTTCATAGTTCGTGATCAGAATCGGCACACCTGGCATCGTCCACAGCATGCGGCGGCGGGCACCGTTGCCTTCGATTGTGACGATGGGCAACTCTTCTGCCCACATCCGAAATTCTCGCAGCCAGTTAGGAATCAGCGGTTTCGGGCAGATCAGCAGAATGCGGTTGACCTGTCCGCTGCGCAACAGCAGGCGGATGCCCGTGATTGTCTGCATCGTTTTGCCGAGCCCCATTTCATCAGCCAGCAGTGCGGAGTGCCTGGCGAACATCCACGCGATGCCTTCGTATTGATACGGAAAGGGCTCGAACGGCATGATCAGTTCCTGCCCCCGCAGCCAGGATTCGAGCGGCGGCTGCAGCAAGTAAAACAGCCGGTCCTGCAGCGACAGAGCGTTCTTTGGCGGCTTGATTCGAGTTCGCTGTGGCCGTTCGCTGCTGTCGCCTCCGCCATTGCTGGCGGCTGTTTTCCTGGGTCCGATCGCCGTCAGCAAAGTCCCATCGGATGCTGTTTCGTTCTTTTCTTCCGGCGGTTGAAATGCGACTCCTTCCGGCAACGTCAGGCCGATGCATTTCATGGGAATGCGGCGCGGTTTCCACGATGGAACAAAGTCCAGACGCTGTTTGATGGGAATTGAAATGGTGTCCACGTGCGGTGCACGATTCAGTGCCGGATTGAATCCGGCACTGGCGACGCTGACTGACGCGGACAGGTCAATGGCGTGAACTGCAGGTACTGTCGGACTGCTGGTGTTGCGTCGGGCCGGCAATTCATTCATTTTCTGCTGGTCCACCGACGTCTCCAGGGCAGGGGAAGGGTGGGCACAGGGATTTCGATCGCTGTTTCCAGCTGAATCCCCAGTGGGCGAGTGGGAATCACTCATCGGGCCAGCACCGTTTTGATGGTCTCGTTTAACGCTTCGTGAACCCGTTCCAGTGGTTCTAACAGGTCTGCCTGGCCCGGAATCAGATGTAGCTGATTGCTGACGAAGCTGCCGTCACTGAGGTGGCTGTCGTGAAATCGCAATCGGCGTCCACCGAGATCGGTTGTTTCATTGGCAGCGGACCGTGCAGCGTCGACGTTGGTCGTTTGTTCGGATGTGCAGGCCACAGGCGTCTGGGTATGGTTGCGAAGTTCCAGTAGATCCGGATCGCTGATGATGATCAATTCAGGCTTGATGGACACGCGATCAAGCAGCGTTTTTCCGATGAGTTCTCCCAGCAACCACGGTCTCAGCATTTTGCCGTACAGAATTTCCTGAGTTCGGTCGGGCCTTACGGGCGTCGTACACTGGAATTCCAGCGGTCGACCGTTGTGATTCGTGACCAGCAGGCCACCGACACACCCTCGGCCTTCGACTTCCACGGCCGCCATGAATCCCAGTCGTAACTGATCTGAATGTCCGCTTTTTGACATCCGTCCCGTCTTTAAAAACCAAAGCCTGACCCTCCAGAGTCCAGCGTGATTGTCATGGCCTCAGGTTTCGCGAGGCTCATCGTAGTGGCGGATACTCGACTCTGGAGAGTCGAGCGACACGGAAATGAAGCGCCCACGGCAGAATCTGCCGATTTGTATCGTGGGGCCAGGCCGCTCGCCGAGGTCCCTCATCGACGCAACGATTGGGTTGTCTTTAACGATCGTGGGGAACGTTGGTCTGGGGTAATTGAAGTCAGGAGCCGTCCGCCGTAAAAACCGGTTCCTGAACGACTTCAAATTGGCTGGCACAGCCACCGCATTGTCTTAACCCAACGGACACGTATTTTGGAAACTTACAAACAGCAATTTATTGAATTCATGGTGCGTGCCAACGTGCTGACCTTTGGCGATTTTACCACCAAGAGTGGCAGGAAGACTCCGTTCTTCATCAATACTGGTCGTTACCGCACCGGTGATCAGATGAACCGATTGGCCGGCTTTTACTCCGACGCCATTCAGGCTCAGGACGTCGAATACGATTTTCTGTTCGGACCAGCGTACAAGGGCATCCCCCTGGCAGTGGCCATTGCGATGGAACTCAGCATTCGGGGTGCCAATGTGCCGTTCTGTTTCAATCGTAAAGAGGCAAAGACCCACGGCGAAGGCGGTACTCTGGTGGGCCACCAACCGGCACCGGGTGAACGCGTCCTGATCGTGGAAGACGTGACCACGGCCGGCACATCGATCCGAGAAACCGTGCCGGTGCTGCGGGCGGCGGCGGAGATTCAGCTGGCGGGACTGGTGGTCTCCGTCGATCGCATGGAACGAGGGCAGGGTGACGTCAATGCGTTGACTGAACTCCGCGAGGAGTTTTCAATGCCGACGTTTGCCATTGTCACGATCTGTGAAATTGCCGACTACCTGCACGGACGAGAGGTGGACGGTGAAGTCGTCGTGACGGATGAGCTGTTTGGGAAGATCCAGGATTATCGTCAGCAGTACGGTGGAACGGCCTGAGGCGGGACGGCCCGACAGCCGGTTAAAGCTGACGCCAGGAAACCGGGCGTCCGTTCCGGTTGGTCGTTCCGGCAACCTACGTGCAGTGTCGTATGATATTATGGCATCGACACGATCGAGCAGCTCAAACCGCCAGCGGCGGGAACATAGGCGTTTGCCGCGTAGTCCATCACCATACGATCGGCGTTAAACCGCCAGCCCAGCGTGCGGATCGCTCGTTTCATCTGAGCAATCCATTCCTGCGGCAAATCATCCGCATCTCGTTTGAAGTACAACGGAATGACTTCTTCAGTCAGCACACGATACAGATCCTCACCGTCGCGTTCGTCCTGGACGTGCTGGTCCGAATGGGTTCGACCGTTGCCGATGGCGAAGCCATTTTTTCCGTCGTAGGCCTCAGCCCACCAGCCGTCAAGAACGGAGCAGTTCAGGCCCCCGTTCAGAACGACTTTCTGGCCGCTGGTGCCGGACGCTTCCAGCGGTCGACGTGGGTTGTTCAACCATACGTCGACGCCCTGCACCAGCCGACGGCCCATGGCGATGCTGTAGTTTTCGAGTACCAGAATGCGTCCGCGAAACGGAGCTTCGTGAGTCAGCTTGAAGATTCGCTGCAACAGTCGTTTACCGTTTTCGTCGGCCGGATGTGATTTACCGGCAAAGATAAACTGAACGGGTCGATCAACGTCCGTGATCAGCCGTTCCAGCAGTTCCAGGTCTTTGAGGATCAGGTCTGCTCGTTTGTACGGAGCAAATCGCCGGGCAAATCCGATCGTCAGTGCTTCGGGGTCCAGCACATTTTTCATGTCTTCAATAATGGAACTGTCGTCGCCTCGGCGAGTGGACTGTTCGACAGCTTCCCGCCGCGCGTAGGCGATCATCCGATTCTTGAGTGACTGATGAGTTTCCCAAAGTTCTCCCGGCGTCACGGTTTCAAAACCGCTCCAGACTTCCGGTTCACCGGACCGCAGGATCCAGTTTTCCGGAAGTACGCGGTCGTACAACGCTCGCATCTGCGCCGCCAGCCATGTGGGAACGTGTACTCCGTTGGTGATGTGGCCGATCGGAATCTCTTCGGCACTTCGCCACGGCCACAGACTGGCCCACATCTGGCGACTGACCACTCCGTGCAGGCTGGAGACTCCGTTCGCAATCCGACACATCTTCATCGCCAGTACCGTCATGCAAAACGATTCTGAATCGTTTTGCGGGTCGACGCGTCCTAGTGCCATCAGCCCGTGATGGTCCAATCCGATCGAATCCGCCAGAGGTCCGATGTGTTCTTCAACCAAACCGGAATCGAACCGGTCGTGTCCGGCAGCCACGGGCGTGTGTGTGGTAAAAACACAGCGGCTGGACGTTTCCGTCAAGGCGAGCGTAAACGGCAGTGCGTCGTCGTGCATGCGTTCGCGAATTGCTTCCAATGGGGCAAATGCCGAATGCCCCTCGTTCATATGGATGACGTTCGGAATGATGCCAATGGCTTTCAGGGCTCGCAGTCCGCCCACCCCCAACAGCAGTTCCTGGCGGATGCGAGTCCGTTGATCGCCGCTATACAGGCGAGCTGTCAGCTTTCGATCTTCCTCAGAATTCTGTTCGATATTGGTGTCCATCAGGTACAGATTGATGCGGCCCACTGCCAGGTGCAGCAGCCGGGCAGAAATTGTTCCCTGCCGAGTCTCCACGGAAATGATGACCGGCCCGTCGCCATTTTCGACCTGAGTCAACGGCAGCGATTCCATCGGGAGACGTGGGTATTTTTCCTGCTGCCACCCTTCTTTGTCGATTGCCTGAGCGAAATAGCCTTCGTGGTAGAACAGCCCCACGCCCACCAGTGGAATGCCCAGATCCGACGCACTCTTCAGGTGATCGCCGGACAGAACGCCAAGTCCGCCGGAATAAATCGGCAGCGATTCGTGCAGCCCGAATTCCGCGGAAAAATAGGCAACGGGTGCCTGTCCCAGAATGCCGCAGTGCGTCGACCCCCACGTTGATTCACTGGTCGTGTATTCGACAAAACGACGGTATGACCAGTGAATACGAGAGTGTAGAACAGCTTCGCGAGCTCGTTGTTCAAGCAGCTCGGGGGTGTATTCTGTCAGCAGCTGGACGGGGTTGTTGTGCAACTGTGCAAAACGCTCGGTGTCGATCAGGCGAAAGACTTCGACGAGTTCCGGATCCCAGCTCCACCAAAGATTTGCGGCAATCCGCGAAAGTTTGTCGTGGATCGTCAGTTCGCCAACCTTGCCAATCATGTGCGCAACCTCTGGTTGTTTCGGAGTTTGGCGCTGAAATCGGGACTGAGCGCCGAAGGCCGGTTTAGGGACGCAACGCACACGCGACGTGAGCGTACCTGCAAGTCCTTCAAATCATCGTCGTCCGCAACTGCAGCCACCATCTAACGAAGATCAGTGGTTGCGCGGCCGAAGTATAGCGACCCTCGGCAGACGGTCGAGGGGACTGGAGTTCGGCCAATAAATGAAAAGGCCCGTTTCGGACGAAACGGGCCTTGGATGCAGCAGCCTGAAATGGTGACCGTCAGGCGCAAATAGACTAGGCGATCAGCGCGACAACTTAACGTGACGTCGCTTCAATTTGCGAGCCTTGGCACTGGCCGGACGACGTCCGTGGTTGGCTTTGGTGAGTTTTCTTTGCGTCTTGGCCATTGTTCTGTGTTTCTGGATTAAAATGGGATGCCCAGGAAGCCGGGGCGATTCTCTTATTGAGCGTCGTCGCTGACAAATAACGGCCCCGGTGTCTCGCGCGTGCGATCCGGTCGGTTCTCCATCAAATCGTTGAATATGCGACAAGTTGAGGACTCGGTACAATATCGGTGAAAATGGCGGGCGAAAAGCCTGAACCTCAGGAGTTTTCAGGATTCTCAAGCAGTTTTGCCCCCAATGGCCGCAAGTTGGCTACCACCCCGCGTCAAAACCCTCTCACCATGGCTGAAAAAGTAATCTTCTTTGATATCGACGGCACTTTGCTGAGCACGGGTGGGGCAGGGCAGCGAGCCATGGAGCGGGCGTTGAACGAAGAGTTTCGCATCGAATTCCCATTCGAGGGAGTCCTCACGGCCGGTCGCACAGATCGAGGGATCACGGACGAAATCCTTGAACGCTACAGTTTCGATAACACCCCCGAAAATCGCACCCGATTCCGAGAGGCATACCTCGACCAGTTGCCCAGGAGTCTTCATGATTCTCCCGGATTACTGCTGCCGAAAATCCGCGAACTGCTGGAACAGCTGGCAATCCACAGTCATGTGACGCTGTCATTGCTTACCGGAAACTACGCCGAGGGGGCATGGATCAAGCTCCGCCACTACGAACTCGACCACTTCTTCCAATTTGGCGGTTTCGGCGACAACGATGCCCATCGCAACGACGTCGCGCAGGCAGCAATCGCGGCAGCCTCGGCACAGTTCAACCGTACGGTTGATGGAGCCGAAACGATGGTCATCGGCGACACACCTGCCGACATCCAATGTGCGCACGCGATCGGAGCAAAGTGCGTCGCGGTTGCCACCGGCGTTTATTCCTCAAGCGAGCTTCAGCCCTATCATCCCGATTATCTGTTCGAGGACTTTGCCGACACAGATCAGGTCGTCGATCGCATTCTGGCAGTTCTGTAGCGACGACTGCGAATTGGGGAAAACAACTCTTTAGAAGTTTACAAATTGACGGAACCGTTCGGGCTCGTGGGGGCAGCCGTTCTGCTACTAAATCACGTCAACCGCGGCCATGAGTCAGCGAAATTCGCTGTAACGAACATGACTTCTGAATCCGAACAGACTGATGCGGCGCACGAAACCAACCCAGCGCCGCCGCCGCTTCCGCGCCGTACGCTCATATGGCTGATGATTCACGCCATTCTGTATCTGCCGTTTCGTCTATGGTGTCGAACAGTTGTGATCGGTCGGGAGAATATCGACAACACACAGGGTGGAATCTTCATCGTGAATCACCAGAGTTTCCTGGACCCTCTGTTCGTCGGCGTACGGTTGACACGACCATTGTCCTATCTGGCTCGTGATTCCCTGTTCAAATTGCCATTTATCGGCTGGATCTGTCGCAAGACTCACGTCATCCCCATCAGCCGGACTGCTTTCCGAGGCAGCAGTATTCGCACGGCCATTGATCGACTCAAGAAGGGATTCCTTGTCGGCATCTATCCGGAAGGGACTCGGTCGTCCGGGGCCCCGAAGGAATTCCGCCCCGGTTTTCTGTCGCTTGTTCGTCGAGTCGATGTGCCCATCTACCCGGTTGCCGTAATTGGCGCGGACAAGGCTATGCCACGGAATGCGTGGTTCATTCGTCCGGTCAAAGTGACGGTGGTTTATGGCAAAGCATTGACGCCCGATCAACACCAACGATTGCTGGACGGCGGCGACGACAAAGCACTTGCCGCCGAAATCCGTGACATGGTCGCCAAGCTGTACGAAGATGGTCTGAACGTCTGAAATTCAGCGTTTTACTTGCCTGCTGCATCGCAATACGTGTTTACCAGATCTGCGATATTACGTAGATTTCGCACGCTACCAAATTCGACGCACGACGAACGGAACCTACTGCGATGAATGTATTCTACGCGACAACGCTGGCTCAGACACTGTCTCCAGGGACAGACGTTGCGGCAGTGGAAACGACAGCTACAGCCGGGCAGCGTCAAAGTCTGATCGATACCGTTTTGAATTGGTTGCAATCTCATCTGACACTCACGTGGCTGGTCGAACAGGTGAGTGACTACGGCCCGAAGTTGCTGTATGCGATTGCCGTTTTCATAATCGGAAGATGGCTGGCAAAATTCGTCACCAGTGCAATCATTCGCGGTGCCAGAAAGGCGAAAGTTGACGAAACGTTGCTTGGGTTTCTTAACAACCTGATCTACATGCTGTTGTTCACGCTGGTCTGCGTCGCGGCGGTGGAGTCTCTGGGAGTGAATACGACGGGGCTCACAGCAGTCCTTGCCGCGACCGGGTTCGCCGTTGGGTTCGCTTTGCAGGGATCGTTGGGCAATCTGGCGGCCGGCGTCATGCTGGTCTTCTTCAAGCCGTTTCGAGTGGGCGATGTTGTCGAGATTGGGTCTACAGTTGGTACTGTCGTCGAGATTCAGATTTGCAACACAATCCTGCTGACTCTGGACAATGTTCGGATCATCGTGCCGAACTCAAAGGTGACGGACGGCACCATCAAGAACTACTCAGCAGAACCGCATCGCCGCATCGACCTTGTGGTGGGGTGTGGCTATAACGACAACCTGAAGGACGTGAAGACGGTTTTGCAGGACATTCTTTCGGACGACGATCGCGTTCTGTCAAATCCCGAACCTGTCGTCGCCGTCTGCGAACTTGGTGACAGCAGCGTCAACTTTGTAGTGCGTCCGTGGGTCTCCAGTCACGAATACTGGGCGGCACGTTTTGATCTTACGGAACGGATCAAGCTGGCATTCGACGAGCATCACTTTACGATTCCATTCCCGTCGCAGGACTTGTTTGTTCATCATCCTGATGCGGCCGAGGAACCGTCAACCACTCTGAAGGCGGCGTGACAGCGAAGCGATGTCTCAGTCTCTTCCCGAATACCTGAAGCAATGTTTGACCGACGAGCGTCTGCAGCGCTTTGACGAAGTCGTGAAGTTCCGAACGCGTCATTTGACAGTCGTTCTGGAGAACGTCTTTCACGAGCACAACGCCAGCGCTGTGCTTCGAACGTGCGATTGTCTGGGCATTCAGGATGTTCACGTTATTGAGTCGCAGAACAACTTTGCGCCTAACCCTGAGGTGGCGTTGGGTGCCAGCAAATGGTTGACGATCCACAACTACCGATCGGCCTCGAAATCATCCGCCGGGCTACCGTCGAATGTCTCTGTGGAATGCATCCGTCACCTGAAACAGAATGGTTTTCGAGTTCTGTCTACGTCACCTCGGCAGGACAGTCTCCCAATATCGCAGGTAACGATTGATCAAGAAACGGCGATCGTTTTTGGTGCCGAACAAGTCGGCGTCAGCGACGAGGCGATCTCAGAATCTGACGATTTGGTCCACATTCCAATGTTCGGATTTACGGAGAGTTTCAATGTCTCCGTTTCCGCCGCCGTCATTCTGCAGCATCTCACCACGTTGCTGCATGCGTCGGACATGGACTGGCGGCTTACCGATACGGAACACGGCGAATTGACCGAACGCTGGGTGCGGCAGAGTCTGGGCTCAAAACTAGAACCACTCATCCGCCGATTCCATGACGAACAGATGGCGCCTGCAAAGAATCGGGACCGGGACGAATAGACGAACGGATGATTTTGATCGTACACCACCAGCTCTGCTGTGGCACTGATGAGACTTTACCGTCTTGATACAAGTACGCAGAGCAAGCAAGTCTGTCTCAAACGCACCAGGTGACTGTTCGGATACGTCCGTTGTTTTGAGCGGCACGGCGCTAGCCGTCGGTAATTTGCAGCGTTTTCACCCGCGGCTAGCGCCTTGCGGCTCACTTTTTCGGGACAGCCTTCCGGGCCCACTCGCTTGCGCTTCGAGCTTGTACTTCGGCCCCTTGCTGATTCCACCGGCTTTGCCGGTGGAATGATTCTGCCTGTCCGTTATTGATGTGTTTCGGTCGCCGGTGTATCTGAATCACTTGATGACAGTTGCAGACAGACGATTTCCTGATCGTTGCGCAGAATTAGGCGATGGTCGACAAGAACTGGGTGATTCCACGTCTTTCTGTCCAGCGCGGCCACATTGCCGAGTGGGTGATGTCCCGTGGCGTCTGGTCTTAACAGGTGCAAGCGACCTCGTTCTTCTATCACCATCAAATGCTCACCGACTTTCAGTATCTGCCCGTGACCGTAGCGTCCGTTCTTCCAAAGTCGGGTACCGGTCTCTGCGTCGACACCGCACAGAATACCGTTGTCCAGTCCAACCAGTACTTCGCCGAATTGAGCGAAGTTGCAGAACTTTGTTCTCATGGTCGACGTTGTCTTCCAGATTTCCTGCGGGCGTACATGTCCCTCCGCGTCCAGACGGAACGACAGGCGAACGGCTCCGCCGCGATAACCGGTCGCAATCAGCAGATCGTTGGGATGTTCCGACAGTTGCTGCGGTTGAGTCGCATTGTTGTCCCATTCGTTCGTCCATTCGAATTGCCACAGGACGCGACCGTCCACAGGATCCACCGCCAGCACTCCCGGGCCTGCTTGCAGAACGATCTGAGGGTGATCGCAGATTGTCAGCAGACAGGGCGACGCATAGCTTGCTCTCCAGTCAGATTCACATTTCCATGCAAGCTTTCCGTCCACCAAATCGAATGCCGCCAGACACGGTCCCTGCGGCGCGGGTGGGCAAACCACGACCATGTCGTCGACGACAAGTGGAGAACCGCATACGCCGTGTGAAAGATTGGCACCGGGAAACATCTCCGTCACGTCTGTTCGCCAGACCACTCGGCCATCGGAGGCGTCCAGGCAGCTCAGCAGTCCGGTTGGACCAATCGAAAACAGAACAACGTTGGTCATGTCCCCGTCGGTGGTCACGTGCAAAGTCGGCGTCGTGCGCGGGCCATGCCCAGCCATGCCACTTTTGAATCCAGGTCGATTTTCGGATGCCGTCCAGATCACGTCGCCGGTGTTCAAATCGCGCGCAGTCACACAATCGGTTCCGTTTAACTGTTCCTGCCCAAACAGTGTGCTTTCCGTCGCTGCAAAAGAACCCCAGCCGTGCCCGCAGCTCTTTCGCCACAATTCTCGGGGCGGATGTGAGGCCCAATCGTCGTTCACGTCAACGTTGGAAATCTGGCCGTCGCGGTTGCTGCCGAGATATCCCGGCCAAACCACCGTTCCGATCGTCGGCACGTTTCTCGACACGGTTGCCGGCGATTGGGTGCCTGATTTCCGAGCCCTGCGCCACGCGAATTCAACGGCTGCATCACCTGTAAGTCCCGTGACATCAATCAAACTCCACAGTAGAACGACCCCCAGTCCAGCGATGCCGGAGCCAATGGCCACGCCCCCGGCGCGAAAGAAACTGAACGCCCAGACAGACCACGCCACCCACACGGTTCCGACTGCCCACAGACTTCCGAGAACGATCCCCGGGACAGCCGAATCTGCTACGATCGCCAGCTGCACGAAGGCCATCACGACCCACAACAGAATGCCCGTGAGGCCGAACAGCCATCTACGTCGCAGCGGCTGATCGACCAGCTGACGATATGCCAGCACGGCGCCGACAATGATCACGATGCCGCCAAACAACGCGAAAGCGAAATGGATAGTACCTGTCAGTAGCGACTGAATCGTTACTCGTGCCACCGCGTACGGTGCTGCGACATGACTGCAGGCGAACGCCAGCAGGCATCGGATGACTGCGGACCTGGACATCTGCCGGTGTCTGTGATTGTCAAAGTGCCGGTCGTCGTCTTCTGCCATCAAGTCAATTCTTCTGTTTCAGGAGTCCCGTCAGTCGTGGTGCGTGTATTCAGCCTGCTGTTCGTCGCTAGAGCGAATATATTTTCCCCAGGGCTCCTGGACCTGCGCAATACCTGTTCACGGTACCGAATTTGTACTGATCTGTTCTATTGCCCAGCCTGAAGCTTCACGCACGAGGTCCGAGGCGTCGTCCAGAAGTCGGGTGAGTTGCGGAATTGCTTCCGCACATCGCTGGTTGCCGGCGACGATCGCGGCGTTTCGAACGATGACGTCGCGGCCGGTTCGTTCCAGTGGCGTGCCGGAGAACTGTCGTTGAAAGACGTCATCATCCATTGATAGCAGCTGCAGCAGGTCTGGTGCGATCAGGTCTTCACGCGGCTGGAATGCGGCGTCGCTGTTGTTCGGAGCGAATCGATTCCAGGGACACACCTCCTGACAGATATCGCAGCCAAACAGCCAGTCTCCCATTCCGCTTTTGAGACCGTCTGCGATCGATTTGTCTCGTCGTTCGATGGTCAGATAGCTGATGCACCGGTTGGCATCGAGAACGCCTGGTTCCGGGAATGCATCGGTGGGACAGGCCTGCAGACATTTCGTACAGGTTCCGCAGTAGTCGCCTTCGAACGGCTGGTCGTATGTCAGTTCCGCGGTCGTCAGGATGGCACCCAGAAAAAACCAGCTGCCAATGTTTCGACTGATCAGCATCGTGTTCTTGCCGATCCAGCCGATACCCGCCAGTCTGGCGAAGTCGCGTTCCAGCAGCGGTGCCGTGTCGACAACCACTCGAGTGCGTTCGGCCGGCCACGTCGTCTGCAGTAACATCGCCAACTCTTTCAGCCGGCGACGCAGAAGCGTGTGGTAGTCCTCAGAACCCCATGCGTAGCGGGCGATACGAGCGGTTTCCGGCTGAGGGCTTTGGTTGTGGTAATTCATCGCAGCGACAATGACGCTGCGGGTGTTGGGGAGCACGCCGTCCGGATGTCGGTAGGCGTCCTTGCGCCGCGCGATCCAGTCCATGTCTGCCGCATGACCATTGGCGATCCATTCCAGCAGGGGATGGTATCCGGGGGGAGAAACGGCCGGTGCGATCCCCAGATGTTGAAATCCCAATCTGGACGCGTTGTGTTTCAGCGATTCGGTGACTTCGCTTTTCTGATGCGACCGAGCGTTCAACGGGCAATCCTTAGCAGCGTTTCACGTTGACTTGTAGCCGCGAAGAACGCTTTTCAATAGCAGTTTCGTTACTCCCACGAGCCAGTATCGTCTACATCAATAAGTAAACTGCCTTGGCAGCGCACGGAACACCAAGCCGAAACAATGAGCGACAGCCACGCCGTTCCGGCGTGTTGCGTTCCGGGAATGGTGCTCGGCCGAAACCGCAATTTGCTCATTCCGTTTACGAATCTTACAACGGCAAGTGATCGATTCACGCCCTTATCGGTTGATACCGACGTAGAAGCTGAAGATTCGTTCGTCGTCGAAGGGGCTGCTCTTGATCGGGAAGCCGAAGTCGAAGGCCAGTGGAACCGGTCCCATGGCAGGCACGACCACTCGCAGACCGACACCGACAGTCACTCGGAAGTCGTCGACTGACACGTCGTTTTCCACCGTGCCGAAATCGGTGAACGCGACAACGTTGATCATGTCGTCGGCCGTGACGGGCATGCGATATTCCATTGTGCCCAGCATCTGCCACGTGCCACCGACCGCAACGCCGCCGACTCGCGGAGTTACGCCGCGAAATGCGAAACCGCGAAAGGACTGAAATCCGCCAGCGTAGTAGCGTTCGAAGACCGGCGTACTGTCTCCGCTCCAGCCGATGTTTCCGGCGAAGGTCAGCACTTGCCGTCCGCTGCCGTCGGGTCGTTGGTGCATCGTTACGTATTGCCGCATTTCTGTATCCAGACGCGGGTAGTTATAATCTCCAAAAGCCTGCTCATAGGCCAGGTTGATGAAATGTCCTTCACCGGGCATCAGAGTTGAGTCACGAGTGTCGTGAGCCAGGGACGTTCGAAATGTGGACAGGAAGTTGTTCCCCACTGCGCTGGCCAGAGCAGGAGGCGTCGGCACAGTTACGCGACTGATTTCCACATCTTCAAGACGCAATGCACCGTTGATCGACCATTCAGGCGTGAGTTGTTTGCCGAGTGCGACACGACCACCCAAACGGGTTTCGTCCCAGTCGGGATAAAAACGGTTAAAGTAGAACGCACTTAGGCTCAGGCTGTAATCGGTGTACAGGAAATAGGGATCTGTCCAACTGAGTGCGTAACGACTGACCTGGTCTCCGGGGGCTGCTTCTGCGCGAAATCGCTGTCCCCCACCCCGCCATGCCCGACCTTCAATGACGTCAGCGAAAGTTCTGGGAGGTGCGAACAGGTTGAAGTTGCGTTCGTCCCAGACAAAGGATCCAACAATTCCGGCATCGCTGTTCACACCTGCTCCAAACATCAACCGTCCGGTGCGGCCTTCTGCGGCGTCAATGTTGATGTCGACCCAGCCTGGCGGTAATGCTTCGAACTGATTGTTGTACGGGCTGCCCTCCAGCATGGCGTTGCCCCGACCGGGTTCCGGTGGTGCATAGAAACCGCCGCCTGGACTCTGACCTCGGACGACCACATCCTCATTCACCGCTTGCGGGAACGACGACACCAGCAGCGACTTCTGCGGCCGGTAGAACATGGCCGTCGGAGGGGTTGTTCGATACTTGACCACCGACGGCATATCGGGATTGTGCAGAAAAGAAACCTGCTGTCGTTTGGCTGGCACGGATGTCTGCGGCTGTTTCTGTTGTTGCTCCTGCGTGTGCTTTTGTGGCGTCGTGGCGGGTGATGGAAAGGCATGTCCACCAGGCGTTCGTGTTGTCCTGGATATCGGTTTGGAGACGTCAAACAGCTGCGTCCACGCGGGCGTGTAGCCCGCCCCGGTCTGGCCGCGAATCGTGCGCGACATAGACGCCGACATCGTCTGATTCGGGTCAACCGGAATGACTTCGACCTGAACACCTTCAAACAGCCCGCTTCCGTTGATCCGGCTTCGGCCTCGGCGGATCAGTTTCGGATTGGCAAGATCGCCCGGTTCCATCTGGAACTGATTCAGCGGGACGACTTCCATGGTGTGAGGATGGTCGCCCAGCAGACGCGGGTTGATATTCCTGACGTATCGCGGTCGGTCCTCATCAATTTCAAAGATCAGATCCAGCTCGCCGGCCTTTTCCGTAAACTGTGGCACAGGAACCACGGATGCAAAATAGTGGCCGCGGTCGCCGTACTGTTCCAGCATCTGCTGCACGTCTTTGGACAACGGCAGCGAATTGAAATACTGCCCGGGTTGCAGTTGTGCATTCTGTCGCAATCGTTTGCTGGAGATCACATTGTTGCCATTCAGCGTGATGTTGCGGATCTTGAACGGAACGCCTTCGTTGATGGTATACAGAATCTTGACACTGGACCGATCGCGTGAAAACAGCGGCTCCGCTTTGACTTCGATGTCGAAGAAGCCCAGGCTGCGGTAGTACTGTTTCAGGCTCGCGATGTCCTGAGGAATCGTTTCAGGCTTGAACAGACCTCCAAAGAAACCGAACAGAGCTTCCTTGGTCTGCAGCTTTGTTTTCAACCGCCCGGCAGAAGGCGATAGCCCGACGGTTCCATCCTGCGATTGTCGACCGGAAAACAGTGACGCCAGTTGAGACGTGATGTCACCCGCAGGTCGTTGACCTGTAAAGCGAAATTCGCGGTGCTGCACGCGAACTTTTGGCCCTTCGCTGATGCGAAAAATGACGTCACGATCGGATGGGTCGGCACCTGTGATCAGCGTCACCTTTACATGTTCGAAGCCGCGTTCCTTGTACTCCTGCTCAATGCGATGGACGGCGTCACGATTGGCCATATGGTCGAAAGGACTGCCCTTTTTCAGGTTGGTCCACGATGCCAGTTCTTTGAGTTTCAGTTGTTTGGCGCCCCGGTACTCAACACGCCGCACGATTGGTCGTTCGTGCACGGTGAAGACCAGTACGACGCCGTCATCCGTCTGCTCGAAGCGTTCATTGACGTTGTAAAACCAACGCGTACTCATCAGGTTTCGTTTGTCTTCACGAACCTGCCGATTGGTGATTGGACGCCCCGGCTGCGTTGTAATCTTCACCAGGATGGCGTCTTTCGGAATTGTTTCGTTGCCTTCGATCCGTATCGCCACGACAGATTTGGGCAGCTGTTGCGCACACAGCGGCATGACGACACCAATGACCGTCGTCAAAAGTACGGCCACCGCCCGCAGAAGTGCAAATGCTTTTCCAGCTGATCGGGGTTGTTGTGGCGACGAAGACAGATTGCTTCTCATGGAGCTATACCTGGAATCGTCTCTGCGAGTGAGTGACGATCTGAGGAGTCTGAGCGGTTGAGTCAACCGACTTCAGGGAGCGAGAGAGGATTGAGACAGGCGAACACGGACGTGATCAGCAATGAATTTGCTGAATAAGAGAGGTGAGATGCCTCGGGAGGATAGTCCCGAGTACCGTAGCAATAACGAATTCCGGCAAACGCCTCAATATTAAGTCCGGGAGCGCACATCAACCGCCTTCAAGCACCGGCAGAATCTGCCGAACGCCGGCCTGCCCGCTGATAAGAACGGGAGGACTGCTTCGTAGTGCAGACAGCCTGTCTGCAGGAAAGCGCCGCACGGCGCAGGTGGCAGCGTGCACAACGACATTGCCTGGTTTGGTCGACAGTCAGCTTCAGACACGTTGAAAGACGTTGCCGAACCGGTGAGGATCAGGGACCTCGGACTGAGTGAAATTTCGGCCGTTGGTCGTGTATTCAGCAATATCAACGAACCCACTGCCGGCATCTGAACTTTCATACGATGCCATCAACACGGCCATCGTGTCCCACGCCATCAAGGCCCCGGACTGCGGATAGCGATCGGATTCCAGAACGCAATCAACGGCATCGCTCATTTCGTTGACGTAGCCGTGTGAGTAAAACTGATTCGGCCGCGGGAAACTGGTTCCCTGCGATGTTGGCAGTTTTTCGCGAACAAGCAGGTTGCCGGCGTTTGCGGCGTCGGGCAGGAACAGTTCGTTTTCGTTGTTTGGATTGACTCGCAGATCATACTGAGCAAAGTCGGTGATGACCGAGAACTCGTTGCGGATTCCGCTGATGCTCAGATCGTGCCCGATGACTTCTGCGATAGTATCGTCTTCGAATACAACAGTGATTCTGCCGAAGTCGTCGACGTTCTGCATGACTCGAAAGTGTTCACCGCTGCTTTCTGGCTGATGTTTCAGGATCTGCAGTGCAGTCGCGGAAACTCGAACCGGACGAATCGGCCCGGTGCCGTTCAGAATGCCTTCCACCTGCTTCAGATACAGTGCGGGGCCCAGCGGGTGACAGGCCTTGTTGAACAATGCGCCACCGCCCGATTTGGACGGAGTGTCATAAGCCGGAGCGTGTGATCCCTGGTGAGCACAGACGCCTCGCTGATACAGCACTTTCCCTTTGCCGTTGCCGCGCGCTTCAATCAGCAGCTCAACGATGCCCTTGATACCGTCGAAGTAGACAAAGTCTTCCGCATACAGAAGTTTGGAACCACCTGTTCGCACGGCATCAAGTACCTCAGTGAGGTAGGCCATGGTCTCACGTTTTCGCGTACCGGCGTCGGCCGTTCGACCGTCAGGATAACCAGGCCAGATGACGGGCGGTTTCTCCAGCACAATTACGGGAACACCAGCCGTGGCGGCTTCCACGCTGTACGGGCCATGAGCGAAATTGGCACAGCAGATGTTGTCGATGTCGGGCTGTGCGCTGTCCAGCATTTCCTGATGCGTGGCGTAAGCATGCTGAATGCCATGTTGTTCAGCAAAACGTTCGGCGTTTTCCAGTCGTCCCGAGACAACGCCGGCCAGTTCGACCTGAACGCCGTTCTTGTGCGGCATCATGGAATAGGTGCGGACCGTGTAGTCGCCCGCGAAGCCCGTGCCGCTGATTGCCACTTTGAGCGTCTTCTGACTCATAGTACCCCGAGTTGTGCGCTTCCAGCGAACATCAACCGTCGACTGAGGAAACGTTGGATTTCACAAGTGAAGCCGTAGCTCCGAGTGAACTGCCTGGGCGGCTACAGCGTATTCCGTTGACTCGTCGCCGCAAAAGACGTGTTCCAGCCTAAAGAACGGCCCGCCCGCGAGCCAGAACGGTTCACGAGGATTAGTCAGCTACTCTAATGTCCCGCGTGTTCTACTGGGCCGGATGGCAGACCGTGATTTTCGCTCACCGAAGTGAACGTCCACCATGTGACGAATGACATCGCCAGAATGGTGTACAGGAACAGCGCGGACAGCATTTTTCCGATCGCTGACCCCGCGACGACGTCGTCGGCCTCGAATTGCTGGACCTCAAGGGCGGTGAAGAGGGGTTCGTTGTCTGGAGTGGCTGGTTCTGTCATGGCTCAAACGGGTGGCTGAAGAAGTAGTCTTGAGGCAAACGGTCTGGTTTCGGGTGGTCACAATCCACAAGCATAGCTCCTGCCGACGATCAGGTCGAATTGAGGATGGTGGTTCCGGACACTTTTTCAAAGTCTGGAAGTGTTTTTCGTTACGAATTCCTGCGGAATTTACGTTTCGAGCAGCTCCAGCAGCAGGTTGTCGGTGGGATGAGGGTGCCCCTTGTATTGCCGAAAACCCTCACCATACGCGACCCCCCGCACTTTGCCTCGCTCTGCGCTCCAGCGGCGACAGGCCTCAAGGTATTCATCCATGCCGTGTTGCCGACGCAGCCATTCACGCTGGCTGGCATGACAAGCGAGAGATTCGATCTTGGTTTCGAAGTGTTCTGACACGTCGACAACAAAGTCGATGGGATGACGGTTTCCGAAATGGTCCGTTCCTTCAACCGCATCAACGTAGTACAGATGCGGAATCTTCTGCATGGGCGGGGCCGGATCCCACTGCCGAGTCTTATAATTCGGGACGGACGCATTAAAGCAGGCGTCGCGAACCAGCATGCTGGTGATTTCGTGGTCATGCATGTAGTCAACCGGCGGTGCGGTCAGAATGATGTCCGGTGCCGTGCGACGCAGGTATTCCGTCATGCGGCGTCGGCTGTCGTTGTCGAAACAGATGGACAGATCGCGGAATTCCAGACACGTGTATTCGGCTCCTATCAGCGCGGCTGCGGCCACGGCTTCGGATCGTCGGACAGCAGCGATTTCGTCTGACGACAGTTCTGCGCTGCCGCAGTCACCGGGCGTCATTGTGGCGACGGAAATCCGACAGCCGAGTTCCTGCAGCCGCAGCAAGGTGCCGGCGCACTGGATTTCGATGTCATCCGGATGCGCATGAATAGCGGCAACGTGAATGTTCGTGGGACTGATGCTCATTCAGAAAATCGCCTTGTCGCTGTGAATGTTTTTCTGGCAGACGTCAAACCATCTCCAGCCCGGCCATTGTTCCCGTGGATGATTTGAATGTGTCGGTTTCCAGGCCGAGTCGCTGGAGCATCGTGACAAAGAGCTTCGGCAGCGGGTAGTTGTCCGTCTGATCGAAAGCCAGATGCTGGCCGTGTCGGAATCCGCCTCCGGCCAGGATGATGGGCATGTTTCTGGTGTCGTGACTGCTGGCGTTACCCAGATTTGAGCCGAACAGCACCATCGTGTTGTCGAGCAGTGTCGAACCACCTTCCTGCGAATCCTGAAGCTTTCTGAAAAATCGTGCCAAAGCGTTCATGACTTCAGTTTCGACAATTGTCAGCTGAGCGATCTTCATCGGATCCTTTGCGTGATGTGAAAGCATGTGGTAATCCGTGTCGACTCCCTGGATGACCGGGACCGCATTCATACCTGTGTCGTAGAACGTGATGAACCGAGTGGAATCAGTTTCGATGGCCAGATGCATCATGTCGTACATCAGGCCAATGCGTTCGATCATTCTTGTGCGATCCAGTTGATCGCGTGGGGGATCGACATCAACATTCGGCCGGGGACGTTTTTCCCAGGCTTGCGCTTTGACCAGCCGTTTTTCTGCTTCGCGCACCGCGTTGAAATATTGATCGATTTTTTCGCGGTCGCGTCCGCCCAGACGTCGTTTCATCCGGCCCGCCTTGTCCATCACGACATCCAGTACGCTCTGCCCGTCGTTCAGTCGCCGCACCTGTTTCGCCTTATCGCTGGGCATACCTTCCAGAAAGAGTTTTTGAAAGACCCTGGACGGTCGCACTTCGGCGGGAATTTCAACACCGGAACGCGACCATGAAAGGCCGGGACCGGAGATGCTCAGAGCGAGTGAGCTGAACCGTGTTTCCGCTCCCAGCCGCTCGGCGGCCAACTGATCCAGCGAGATGGAGTTCTTAAAGCCAGCGCTGTTGGGATGTTTGGCAGTGGTCAGGAACGACTTTCCTGACTGATGTCCGCCACCTACTTCCGGATGTGAGGACCCGGAGATGAATGTGAACTGATCGCGGAATTCTTCGATGACTTTCAGGTAAGGCGGCATCTCATAATCCCAACCGGCCGTGGTGGGGACGATGTTTGGCGCGTGCAGGCCAAGTCCGACGTTGACAGCCACCATCCGTTTGCGCGGCGACGGATCTGCGGCACACGCGCGCGGTTGCATCGCGTCCAGGAACGGCAGGCCGACCGCGACGCCGGAGGCGCGAAGAATCGTTCGTCGTGAAGGCGTGGTCATTTCTATGGTCTCCGAAACATCTCACTCTGAACGATTTCGTGAATCAGTGACCGGAAGCCGTAGTCATTGCGAGCCGAGCTTTCCACAAGTTTCTGAATGTCCTGCCGGTCCGAAAATCCGACTCGGCGACCCAATGCGTAAGTCAACAGCTTCTCAGTCAAACCGGTTGCGATCGAATTCTTCTGCCTGAGCAGCAGTTGTTTGAATTCTCGAATGTCACCAAACGACTGACCATCGGACGTTTTTCCGGTGGCATCCACGGGCAGTCCAATGCGGTAGCGGATCCAGGCATATGTGATCGGGTGCTGTGAAAATCCAGGGCGTTCACCGTCACCGAGCGTTCGATAGTTTTTGCGCCACCCGCCGATCACATCAAAACTCTCCAGCGCGAAACCAGCGGGGTCGAGCTTGTCGTGACACACAGCGCACGACTCCTCGTTGCGGTGTCTGGCGAGCTGTTCGCGCAGTGTCGTGGCACCGCGAATGTCGGGCTCGACGGCCGGGACATTGGAAGGCGGCGGAGGTGTCGGTTGACCGAGAATGTTTTCCATGACCCAGACGCCTCGCAGCACTGGTGATGTGTTCGTTCCGTTGGCGGTGACCTTCAGCACACTGGCCTGAGTCAGTACGCCGCCGCGAACGCTGTCAGCCGGCAGAGTGATCTTCCGAAACCTCTGGCCCAGGACACCGGGGATTTCGTAATGCCTTGCCAGGCGTTCGTTCAGAAATGTGAAATCCGAATCAATGAACGTCAACAGACTGAGGTCGCGCTCCAGAACCTCCAGAAAGTATCGATGCGTTTCTTCGATCATCGAGAGTCTGAGCAACTCATCGAATTCCGGGTACAGATTCATGTCAGGTTCGGTGAAGTTGATGTCCCGCAAATCGAGCCACTGTCCCACAAAGTTCGTCGTGAAAGCCACTGCCTTCGGATCATTCAGCAGTCGTTCGACCTGTTGCTGCAGAATGTTCGGCTGGTCGAGTAGGCCTTTGTCGGCGAGCGAAAGCAGTTCGTCGTCCGGCATCGACGACCAGAGAAAGTATGATAATCGCGATGCGAGGGCCTGCCGGCTGATGACGTCGCTTCCCGGTTCGTCCAGAAACAGAAACTCGGGCGAGCACAAGATACCCTTTAAACCCAGCCGCAGGGCTTCGTCGAAGGGCCGGTCTGCATCCAGTGCCGATGCAACCAACGTGACGTAGGGCTTGACTTCATCATCATTCGTCGGGCGACGGAATGCCAGGGGAAGGACCCGGCGCAGGATTGCTTCCGCGTCATTCAGGGTTCCTGTCTGCAGATCGACGTCACCGAGCAGCATTGTGCGGCTGCGTGGCGGCCATTCTTCCAGCGGACCTTCAATCGTGATGTCGCCGATCTCGATGCCCGGTTCCGGATAGGAATCGGCGTCCTTGCGAGTATCCCGCGTTCCGTAACACTTGGGCTGATAAGTTCCGCCGTTTTCGACCAGCCGGTCCGTGAATTCGATTGTTGTCCATTCATCAGGCGGCACGTCATAGTAGCCAACCAGATGTTTTTCACGTCTTCCGACAATGGTGTCGCCACCATAGATTCGCAACGTGACTGGCTTTTCACTTTGAATGGCTCGTACTCGGATTGTGCCATGGTACGTGCCGGCCGTTGGACGCAGTCGTGCCAGATTGACCAGGTTCGTGGGACAGTAATTGGACTGGAAGATAACCAGGCCGTCGTCTGTCTGCCGAAACATCTTTCCGATGTGATTTGTCAGGCGAGGTGTGCCATCATGATTCTTCTGGTCAAGCAGATTCGTCTTGTGTCTGATCAGCGTTGGCTGTTTTGCCGGACCGAATGCAGCATCGAGTGTCACATCTGCAGCGATCAAATAAGCCCGTGCCGCCTCCGCGGAAACCGCCAGGCCTTCGCCGACATTGTCGAACCCGGACATCGGTGTGTCCGGTGGCAGGTGCGCCTTCACATTGACATATACGTCGAACAAATCGCGAACCGTATTTTCGTATTCATTCCGGTTGAGGCGGCGCAGAACGACGTCGCTGCGTGCGCGATCTGCCTTTGTCAGGGCGGCAGAGAGCGTGGCGATCGCTGCTGAAGTTTGTGCCTCGGCGGGTCGTGGCTGCCCCTCAGGCGGCATCTCTCCGGCCGACACACGGTCATGGATGAGTACCCAGCGGCGCATGACTTCAGCGTCGGTCAGGTTTGTACCGAAGGTCGCGAGATCCAGTCCGCCAGCTGCTTCTGTGCCCTGGTGGCAATCCATGCAGTGTGTGTGGAGGAACGGCAGAAGCCGATCTCGGAAAGCGGCCCCGTCAGCTGCGACGGTCAGCCTGTTGAAAGTGAGACAGACCACGAGGACCACCAGAACAGCAGGCTGCGGGACCCAGTCCTTCCGCGACAACTGCCTGCGTGGCAGACCTGCGAACGGGTCGACTGGGTTCATGCGGCCGTCTCCTTTTCAAGTCGAACTGAATATTTGTTGCAATGGCCCATTCCGCCTCACTGCTGATCGCACTGAATGTTCCTGCGTGAAATGGTCGAACTTTGGCGGTGAGATAAGCTGGACGCCGAACGTATACTATCCTGGAAAAGAAGTCACTGATACCTGCCGCCAACGATGATCTGAAGTGCGTAAAAAGGGAAACGTGGGAATCATTCTGATGTTTCTTCGAAGACTTGATATTATTGGTGAGCAATTTCGCATTCTCATCTCAGGTATAATGTCCGGTCCAATGACGATTCGATCGTTTTGCATTTGCATGTTGCTGTTCGTGGCAATGCCTGTCCCGGCTGATGAAGGCGATGGGCCAGATCGGCAACGATCAGGCGCCGACGATTTTTTTGAATCGAAAATCCGGCCGGTGCTGGTTAAGCACTGCTACGAATGCCATTCGGCGGGGACTGCAGAAGGTGGCCTGCGAGTTGATTTTCAAACAGACATTCGCAAAGGGGGAGAACGCGGTCCGGCAGTCGTGCCGAAGCATCCGGAAGCCAGTGTGCTGTTGACAGCAATTTCCCACACCGATCCGGATCTGAAGATGCCGCCGAAAGGTGCGAAGCTATCCGATTCGATCGTCGGGGACTTCAGGAAATGGATCAAAATGGGAGCCCCCGATCCGCGTCATGATCCAGTTGCACGCACGGATGATTCGCGGGCCGGGACTGATGCCGCCAGAGACCACTGGGCTTATCAACCCTTGACCGTCTCGGCACCCCCTGTTGTTGGTGACGACGATTGGCCTCGCAATGGTGTCGATCGGTTTGTCCTCGCGAAGTTGAACGAAAACGAGATCAAGCCATCACCAGATGCGTTACCACGGACACTGTTGCGGCGACTTCATTTCGATCTGGTTGGCCTGCCACCGTCTCTTGCTGTCATCGATCGTTTTGTAGCAGCCCAACAGCAGCACGGAATGGATGAGGCCATAGCGAAGGAGGTCGATGAATTGCTTCAGTCCCCGCTGTTTGGTGAACGATGGGGACGCCATTGGCTGGACGTTGCTCGTTTTGGCGAGTCGAGTGGTGGGGAATCGAATATCTCGTTTCCGTATGCCTGGAGATACCGCGATTACGTCATCGACGCCGTCAATACGGACATTCCCATTGACCGATTTCTGACCGAACAGATCGCCGGCGACCTGTTGCCGTTCGACGACGCTGCAGAACGAGCTCGGTTGCTGACCGCGACCGGATTCCTGGCCGTCGGTACCAAGAATCTTGGGGAAAACAACGACAGGAAGTTCAGGGCAGATGTCGTCGACGAACAAATCGATTCACTGACACGCGCCGTGATGGCCAGTTCTGTCGCCTGTGCTCGCTGTCATCACCACAAGTTCGATCCGTTCATGATGGAGGATTACTATGGGCTGGCTGGCGTATTTGCCAGCACCGAAACGTTTTTCGGTACGTTCACCTCGCCCGCAAACAACAGAAGCGGCGATCCTCTGGTGTTGCCGCGCGTCACAGGCCAGAAAATTCTTCACAAGTCGCTGTCGCCGAAGAAGTTCGAAGAGCTAAAGGCGAAATTTGCTGTTCTGGAAACAGAACGTCTGGAGATTAAGGAATCGCAGAAAGCTGTGTTTGCCGGCAAGGAGCCAAAGAAACGATTCACTCTGCGCGAAGTGCTGGCCAACATCTGGCGTCAGGGGCCGATCGAGGGCAAGCTGGAGACTCTTGACGACAAAGGAAAAGCGCTGCCGCTGGCGATGGGAGTGCTTGATGCGGCCGAGATCATCGACGTGCCTTTACTGGCTCGGGGCGAAATTGGCCGGGAAGGAGAAATTGTTCCGCGAGCATTCCCGCAGGCGCTATCACATGCGGAAATACCTTCCATCCCTTCCCAACAAAGCGGACGTCTGGAACTGGCTCGCTGGCTTACCGATGAAAAGCACCCGCTGACCGCCAGAGTGTTTGTGAATCGTGTCTGGAAGCACCTGTTCGGAAAAGGGCTCGTCGGCACCGTCGACAATTTCGGTACCACGGGAGACGCCCCCAGTCATCGGGAATTGCTGGATACCCTCGCGGGCAGTCTTATCAACGATGGCTGGTCGCTGAAGCGGCTTGTGAGGTCGCTCGTCCTTTCGCGAACCTATCGCCAGGCATCAACATACAGTGCCGACGTGTTTCAGCAGGACCCGGAGAATCGTCTGCTGTGGAGAATGCCGAAACGACGTCTGGAGGCGGAAGCCATTCGCGACGCCATGTTATTTGTGTCCGGCGAATTGGACGAAACGCGGCCTGATGGTTCACTGGTGGCCACTGTGATCGGCGACAGGCCCATTTCGCTGATTGGACTCGACAGGAAACTACCAAAGGATCTGGATGGTTCTGTGTACCGTTCCGTGTATTTGCCGGTGATCCGCGACCGGCTGCCCGATGTGCTGAATCTGTTTGACTTTGCCGAACCCAGCTTCGTGACCGGCGATCGAGAGACAACCAACGTGCCCGTACAGGCATTCTACCTGATGAACAGTTCCTTCGTGCAGGACCGCGCGAAGAAACTGGCCGCGCGTCTTGAGCGGGCAACGTCGAATGACGATGAGCTTGTTCAGCGAGCGTTTCAACTGTGTTTCGGCCGCGCACCGGATGCTCAGGAACGAGATCGTTCGCTGGCCTTTCTGGGCCAAAACGTTCCTGCCGTCAGTGCCGTGAATACCGATCGTGACCTGACGATACTAAGCTTCTGTCAGGCGATGTTGTCGACCGCCGAATTTCGAAATCTGGATTAGAGGACCTTTCTGCAGCGCGGCTCCCTGAGCTGTATGAATCCGCCTGACGTGGATCCATGTGCCGATGACCGATGCTACGTGAGTCTTTGCGAGCACGTATCCAGGACGAACCATCATGACCAACTCATTCTCACGCCGAGCTGCCTTGAAATCGCTCTCATCCGGTTTTGGCTATCTGGCCTTCGCCGGACTTGCTCAGCAGGTTGCTGCGCGTGACGCCGTGTCGTCGGGAAGCAGTCTCGCGCCGAAAGCGACTCACTTCCCGGCAACGGCTAAGCGAGTCATCTTTCTTTCCATGAACGGCGGCCCGTCGCACGTCGACCTGTTTGACCACAAACCGGCACTCGCCGATCACGAAGGCCGCAAGACTGCCGAAAGCGTTCTCGCCGGCAACAAGGGATTGATGGAGTCACCGTTTGACTTCGCAAAGCACGGGGAATCCGGTCTGTGGTTTTCGGAACTCTGCCCGAATCTGGCAAAGCACGCCGACGACATGTGTTTCATTCATAGCATGCACACCGACCTGCCGAATCATTCGCAGGCGTACATTCAGATGCACACCGGCAGCTTCCAGTTTACTCGACCGTCACTGGGCGCATGGTCGTTGTATGGGCTCGGTACCGAAAACAGCAACCTGCCCGGGTTCATCACGCTGAATCCACCATCGGAAAATGGTGGAGCCCGAAACTACGGCAGCGCGTTTCTTCCCGCTGTCTACCAGGCAACAAAAATTGGCACGAATCAGATTCCTGAGTTCTACGCAAAGATTCTGGGAGTCGATCAGGAACCTGGCGCACAATTGCGGAATATGAAGAACGCTCTCTTGAGTTCGAAAATGCAGCGTCAGCAGCTGGATCTGATTCGCGATTTGAATGCTCACAAACTGAAACAGGACATCTACCACCCGGAAATCGAAGGCGCGATCGAATCGTTTGAACTGGCGTTTCGCATGCAGGACGAAGTGCCCAATCTGCTCGACCTGTCGTCCGAAACCGAGGCAACGTTGAATCAATACGGCATCGGAGCCGGACAACCGACGGACCGATTCGGTCGTCAATGTCTGCTGGCTCGCCGCATGGCCGAAGCGGGTGTGCGTTTCATTGAAGTGACCGCGCCGATCGGCTGGGACCATCACTTCCTGCTGCAGACCGCTCTGCCGGAAGCCTGCCAGGCGACTGATCAACCCGTCGCTGCGCTGCTGGCGGATTTGAAATCGCGTGGTATGCTCAAGGATACACTTGTCGTATGGGCGGGCGAATTCGGTCGCACTCCGTATGCTCAAAGCGGCACCGGTCGTGACCACAACAACAAGGGCTACACGATCTGGATGGCGGGCGGAGGAGTCAGGGGCGGCACCAGCTACGGCGCCACCGACGAACTCGGCTATCAGGCCGTCGAAAACCCCGTCCACATTCACGATTGGCACGCCACGATGCTGCACCTGCTGGGTCTCGATCACACAAAGTTGACCTTCAACTACGCTGGTCGAAATTTCCGTCTGACAGACGTGTACGGAAACGTGGTGAAAGACATCATTGCCTGACGACGGGGCAGCCCCCCCGTCTTATTCTATTTCTCGGAGATTTCAGAATGCAGCTGGTAACCCGGATCGCGCTGACACTCTGTGTGTTCGTCGCATGTTTTGATGCCCCTGCGGTGGCCGCGGAAAACAACTGGCCGCAGTTCCGAGGCGCAGATGCCCGAGGCGTTTCAACTAATCAAGGCCTGCCCATCACATGGTCAGCGACCGAAAACGTTGTCTGGAAGACGGATCTTCCGGGGCGCGGCTGGTCGTCGCCAATTGTCTGGGGCGACCGTGTGTTCGTAACGTCGGTGGTGAACATCGGGACGACTGAAGAGCCGAAGAAGGGGCTCTACTTCGGCGGCGACCGTCCTGAGTTGCCGGACAGTGTCCATCAATGGATCGTGTTCTGCCTGGACCTGGAGTCGGGGAAAACACTTTGGCAGAAACAGGTGCATGAGGGCAAACCACAGACTGCGATTCACCTGAAAAGCAGCTATGCCTCAGAGACACCGATTACGGACGGGGAACGCGTCTATGCCTACTTTGGCAATGTCGGTGTCTTTTGCTTCGATCTTGAAGGCGAGCTTCTTTGGGAAAAACGTCTTGAACCTCATAAGACTCGTAACGGCTGGGGCACGGCGTCATCTCCAGTGCTGCATGAGGGGCGGCTGTACCTTGTCAACGACAACGATGAAGACTCGTTCCTGCTGGCTCTCGACAGCAAAACGGGCGATGAAGTTTGGCGCACACAGCGCGATGAAAAGAGTAACTGGGCCACACCATTCATCTGGAAGAACGCTGACCGAGTTGAAATCGTGACACCGGGAACTGGACAGGTGCGATCGTACGACGTTTCCGGCGAGTTGCTGTGGTCCTTCAAGGGTATGTCCAGCATCACGGTTGCCATGCCGTTTGAACATCATGGGCTGCTTTACGTCAGTTCCGGCTACGTTGGTGACCGCAAGAGTCGACCGATTTATGCGATCAAGCCCGGGGCGACTGGCGACATCTCACTGGCGGAAGACGAGACATCGAATGATTCCATCGTATGGTGCCAGAAAATGGCGGGACCGTATAATCCGTCAACATTGATCTACGAAGATCGTCTGTACGTGCTGTACGACTTCGGATTTATCGCCTGTTTCAATCCGACAACTGGCGAACCGGTTTTCAGGAAGCAACGCATTCCGCAGGGCCGAGCCTTCACGACTTCGCCATGGGGCTACGCCGGGAAAGTCTTCTGCCTGAATGAAGACGGAGTCACCTACGTCATGAAGTCAGGCGACGAGCTGGAAATCCTGCATAAGAACACGCTTGCTGAAGACGACATGGCCATGGCCACACCGGCAATCATCGGCGACAGACTGTTGATCCGAACCTCCGCTCGCATCTACTGCATTCAGGACACGGGCGGCGTGAGCGAAGAATCCGAGTAAACGTAATTCATTGTTTCACAAATCAAGACATAGATTCACTCACTGGAAATCAGAAATGATCAGAATTGCCCGTTGTCATTGCGCCACTGCCGTTTTTTTTTGTGTGGCGTTGTTGAGCGTTCCTGCAGCGGCGGATGAACTCGGCGAACACGGTTTCGCGAAGTCGGGCGATGTGAAGATTCACTACGTCACAGCGGGCGAAGGTCCGCTGTTGGTGATGCTTCATGGCTTCCCGGACTATTGGTACACGTGGCGGGAACAAATGCCGACGCTGGCGAAACACTTCAAGGTCGTCGCCATCGACCAGCGCGGCTACAACAAGAGCGACCAGCCGGAAGGTGTGGAAAACTACGCGATGCCCAAACTGGTTGGCGACGTGCAGGCCGTGATCAGGCATTTCGAACGCGACAAGGCTGTGATTATCGGGCACGACTGGGGCGGGGCCGTGGCATGGTCATTTGCGATGGCTTTTCCGGAAATGACCGACCGACTTGTGATCCTGAACCTGCCTCATCTGCACGGCCTGCAGCGAGAACTGGCTAACAATCCGGATCAGCAAAAGGCATCGGCATATGCGCGTCGCTTTCAGCAGCCCGTCGCCGCTTCGATATTGAACGCCCGGGGCCTGACGTTCTGGGTCAAAGACGAGAACGCAAAGACAAAGTATGTCGAAGCGTTCAAGCGGTCGTCGTTCGAGGGAATGCTGAACTACTACAAAGCCAACTTTCCCCGTGAACCGTACCAGGCACCCACCGATGATCCGCCAAAAGTGAAGTGCTCCGTACTGATGATACACGGCCTGAAAGACACGGCTCTGCTGCCTGGTGCTCTGAACGACACATGGCTGTGGCTGGAAAAAGACCTGACGCTTGTCACGCTTCCAACAGCCGGTCATTTTGTGCAGCAGGACGCTGCTCAGACAGTGACGCGGACGATTTCGAACTGGCTGACTGTCCGGAAATCTGAAAACTAGAATCCGTCTGTCCTGGGCGCTGCTGCCGTTGTCTGCGGCCTACGGTTGCGGGATCTCCTGCAGCGACAAGCGATCCTTCAGCAATGCAAAAGCTGTATCCGTCAGATCGGAATTTCTTGCCTGAACGTCGATTTGATATTCTGCAGCCGTGGCGCCGAACACAACTGAAACAATGTCAACAGTCAGCATGTCGATGCTCAGAATGTCGACGTTACTGACGTCCGCCGAATCACCGCGTTCGCGATTGTACTGAGCCGTGAGAACGCCGTGACCAACCGGCAGGCCTGTTACCTGGCTGACTTTGTCCGGTCCACCGTCGACGGTGAGCGCTGTTCCGTCAGTTTGTGTTCCCTTGAATTTGACGTTGACGTCCCGAGCCTTTAGTTCGTGAGCGAGATCCGAAAGAACAGTCGAGAGCGTTCCTGGCTGCCACTCGGTTCTTTCGAAGCGGCGGGACTTGTTGGTCGTGGAGTTCATCTGTGGGGCCAATTAAGAGCATTCGACGGGGTGTCGAAAGAATATTATCGTCGTGAGCCTCTGCGAAGTCCGTAGACTACGAACATTGGAAGCAGCTATCAACGTGCGGGTTCGACGCCTTCGACTTGTGTGCATTCACGGATTGTGGTTTTCGACCGTAGGATGGGACCATTGTCCCGTCGAGTATTTTGCTTCAGCTCGGGACAATGGTCCCAAGCTACATAACCGCCCAACGTTACAACCATTCGAGCCGTCGTCATCGACAAACGCCTTTTATGGCGTCTTTACCCAGATCGGGCTGCCGCGATAGACGGTGCCGATCTCGTAACGTGGACTCGGTGTGACGGCTTGATCCATGAGGATCCGGATACGTTCGACGATGCGGGGACGCGTCAGAGCGATATCGTTGGTTTCGCCCGTATCCCGACTGAGATCGTACAGCTGAATTCGACCGGTGTTCGCGCTACGGATGCCCTTCCAATCGCCCAGTCGTACGGCCTGCGTGTACTTCTCCCCTCGGCAATGTCCGTAATCCCAATACAGGGGGTTTCGTGTCGGGATCAACTTCTCACCCTGCAGTGCCGCGGCTATCGATATGCCGTCGATCTGCAGGTCTTCCGGGACGGCAGCGTCCGCAAGTTCCGCAAACGTTGGCAGCATGTCCTGGAAGGCGATGACGGCATTGCTGGTGGTGCTGGCCGGAACTGTACCGGGCCAGCGTGCGATGAACGGGACTCGAATGCCACCTTCCGTGAGTGACCTTTTGAAGCCGCGCAATGGCCCGCTGGTCTGGAATCTCGCTGGTACTGTCGCATGCCCTCCGTTGTCACTGGTGAAAATTATGAGTGTGTTCTCTGCCAGACACAGTTCGTCAATGAGATCGACAATGCGGCCAACGTCTCGATCCAGCATGTGAATCATTGCGGCATATTTCTTCGACTTCTGATCCCAGTCACGCTCCGAGTACGGCTGGGTCGAAGGCACAGCAAGGCCGTGCACATCTTCTTCTTTGGATGAGAAATGAGGCAGTGCGAAGGCAGCGTAAAGAAAGAACGGTGAGTCCTTTTGATCACGAATGAATGTCAGCGCTCGTTCCGTAAGCAGGTCGTGACTGTATTGTTTTCGCGAAGTTGTGTTGCCAGGCAGTTCCAGACGCCCGTCGTTGTCATCAAGATACTCAGTGAAGTAGAAGTGAGCGTGATCCTGATTCAGGTATCCGAACCAGTTGTGGAATCCCTGATTGGTGGCTCGACCGACCGTCCCGGCATCGCCCAGAGACCACTTGCCGATTCCACCGCATTGATACCCTGCGTCGTTGAGAATCTCGGCAACGGTCACGTCGTCTTCATCGAAGTATGAATCGTAGTGTGGGACGTTATCACGAGCCGGCGTATGGCCCGTGTGCATTCCGGTCATCAGAACGCTGCGGGACGACGTGCAGACGGGGCCGCCGGCATAGGCCTGGGTAAACCGCATGCCTTCTGAAGCAAGGCGGTCGATTCGCGGCGTTGCGATCAGCTTCTGCCCATAACAGCCAAGGTCGCCGTAGCCTAAATCGTCAGCCATGATGAACACGATGTTAGGACGTTCGGCCGCAACGGCCCATGATCCGTGCGCTGCGACGAACGTAGCCGTGAGCACGGCCATCGCGAGTGTTTTTTGTGTTGCGTAGCGAACCATGGGGTTCTCAATGAAGGATTCAGCGAGATGCGTCAGTATTGGTCATTGGTCATTGGTCATTGGTCATTGGTCATTGGTCATTGGTCATTGGTCATTGGTCATTGGTCATTGGTCATTGGTCATTGGTCATTGGAAATTGGAAATTGGAAATTGGAAATTGGAAATTGGAAATTGGAAATTGGAAATCCGTACCCTGCTCAGTCCTTCAGCAGGGCGTCGATATCGTTCAGTTGCACGCGGAAGACTTCTGTCTGCACCTTGCCGCGAGACAGCGCGATCAGGATCTGTTCGTCATGTTCGATGACGTGTGGATACTGCAGGCTTGCGATTCCGGACTGAAACTTCTTCTCAATACGCGAGACGGAATCAGGAAGCGATGGTGGCGACGGGATGTCCAGTCTGGCCAGACGCGTAAACGTCGTTCCATTGCTGCTGATCGCCAGGTGCAGTTCACGTCGCCCGACAGACGGGTTACCGTTAAGCACCATGATCCGGTACCCAAGGCTTGTTTTCATCGAGAATAGCTTGCTGCTGGAATTCGGGAAGTTCGTCAGGACCGGGGCGTCCCAGGTACGTCCCTCATCCCGCGACGTCGAATGAAACAGACGCTGCGATCCTCCATTGTCTCGAAAGAGGGCGAAAAGCTGCCCGTCCGGCAGTGGCCAGAAGATCGGTTCGTCGGGACGAAAGCCTTTGACCTGGCCAATGCGAACGACAGGAAAGGCCTGCCAGTCGTCGATGGCTTTACGGCCGCCGATGAGCACGGTGACGTTGAACCGTGAGTCTCGCCGTGTGAGGATCCAGTCGCCCGATGGCAGTTTTTGTGGAGGAAAATTGTTAATCGCGTTGTCGTAGAGTTTGCCGTGTCGTATCCACGTATCCTGGCTGTCGTCGTAGCGGTACGCCAGCAGTTCGAGTTGTTTCTGATCCGGCGCTCCGAACGCCCCCTTGCCACGGTAATGAGCGGCCAGAGCCAACAGTTGACCGTCTCGCACCCACAGGCCTCGAGCAATAAATGCGTGCGGTTCACTGGGTGTTCCGGTGAGACTTCTGGCGTCGCTCCATGTCAGACCGTCGTTGCTGGTGGCGTATTTGATCTCCTGAGTCGGCCAATCTTCGATTCTTGGTCCGTCGCTCCAGATGCACCAGAAGCGGCCGTCGTGATGAACCAGGTAGTTGTGCAGGTTGAGCCTCAAGTGGTGCATGTCAATTTTGTCGGACGTGGCGGCGTGCGGTCCCGGTGTGACCGGATTGATGATGGCGTGTTCGCCGCGGAGAGTTGGCAATGCTGCATAATCGATGGCCTCTGGATTCGTGCCGGCACTCGGCAGGTTCAGGATGGACAGCGGATCGTTTCGGCCGTCGTCGGTTTCCAGAGTGACGGCCGACGGTTTCCCACCTGAGAGCGTCTGTTCAAGTCGCTTTGCCAATTCAACGATGGTCTCACTGTGGTCAGGATACGCGGCGATATTCACCGTTTCCAACGGATCGTTGTCGTGGTCGTAGAGTTCCCTGGCCTGGACTTTGGCGGTCTTGAAGTCCCGCCATTCTGTGTAGCGAAAACGCTGTGTGCGGATGGAATACCCCATGATCTTTGGCTGCTTGCCACGCAGATAGTTTGGACGCGGAGTCTGTGTCAGGGCGACGGGTTTGACGTTGCTGGCGGGGTCGATCAGCAATGGGGTCAGCGGACTGCCTTCGGCTTCGCGAGGTGCTTCCAGTCCGCAGAGATCTGCCAGAGTTGGATAGATGTCGAGCAATTCAACAAGGGCATCGGTTCTCTGGCCAGGCTTGTGCCCTGGAGCCGCGATGATCAATGGGACGTGAGCGTCGAGTTCAAACGCCGTGGTCTTGCGGGTGAGGCCATGTTCGCCCAGATGCAGGCCGTGATCCGACCAGAACACGATGATTGTGTTTTTCCGCAAGCTGAGCGTATCCAGTTCGTGCAGTACGCGTCCGATCTGCGCGTCCAGATAACTGATGGCCGCGAGGTGGCCGTGGTGCATCTCGCGAAGTAGCTCCGAGTCGGCTCCACCTCGATAACGGGCACTCGTCAGCGCAATGTCAGGAACATCGGTTGGTGGTGTGACATGTGCGGGAACGGGAACGTCCTTCCGATCGTACAGGTCCCAGTATTTCTTTGGCGCGTTGAACGGCGTGTGCGGTTTCCAGAAACCGACGGCCAGAAAGAACGGTTGGTCCCGTTGGCCGGCTTCGCGAAGTGCTGTAATGGCGGTTTCGGCGACGCGTCCGTCAAAGTAGGCGTTGTCCGGCACGTCTCGACACTCGATGCCACCTGCGCCCGACGCCAGGTTCGGCGGCACCTTTCCGGTGACCTGAGGCTTGTCATTGCTATGACTGTTGTAGTGCAGCACCGACGGCACGCTCCATGAGGGCGGATCGCCCTTCCATTTGTCCTGTCGCCAGTTGTGAAAGATCTTGCCGACACACTGAGCGTGGTAACCGCTGCGTTTAAAAAGTTGCGGCAGCGTGACGGCATCAGGTTTGTGCTGACGAAAATGAGTTGGCAAATCCCACACTCGCAGGGTGTCAGGCCGCATGCCGGTCAACATCGAAGCTCGTGAGGGATTGCAGACAGTTTGCTGACAATAAGCTCGTTCAAACACCGTGCCCTGTGATGCCAGCCTGTCGATATTCGGCGATTTCACGTGAGTGTTGCCGTAACAACCCAGTTCTACACGTAGATCGTCAACTGCAATGAATAATACGTTGGTGCGTTCGGCCTGGCCACGGCCGGGATTCAGCAGAATGAAGGTGAGACAATAGATGAAAGGGAGAACGTGCTTCATGAGACTTCCTGGTTAACGATCAACGTTGAGTTCCCATTCCGCGAGTGCATTCTTCAATTCAATCAGAACCCCGGGCCGCGTCCCGGCGAGATTGTTTCGTTCGCCGATGTCGGTGGCGAGGTCGTAGAGTTGCGCTGATCGATTTCCCTGCACGCACAGTTTTTATGAACCTTTTCGCACGGCCTTGCAGGAACCCATCCACTCACTCCGGTAGCCACCGCAAGAATCGTGAAAAACATCATTCTCATAGCTGGTGTGAGTTCGCGTAAGCAAGCTGTCACAATTGCGGCAGCCGTTGGTTACAATCGGTTTATCTGAACACCGACGACTACGATAACGTGATGCGGGCGGGATACCAGGCAGTCGCCGACACGGCTGCAATCTGCCGAAAGTTGATTCTGGTTTCGGCAGTTCATCGTCACATCATTTTCGCCGCCTTTCACGAACACTCTTGAAACAATCAGGCTCATGAACACACGTGATTCCAGCCGACGCGAATTCCTGCAGGTCGCGACAGGTGGTCTGATCGTTTCTGCATCACTCGCGTCTCCCGATACGAAAGCCACGGACGACATCAACTCAACCCGTGTCGCGAATCCCGTAAGCGGCGACGTGCTGCGAACGACAGGTGGACTTTCTGCGGATGGACGGCAGCTTGTCGAGCATCAGAGGGCGATCCCGGTGGCTGGCAGGTCGGATGTGCTTGTCTGCGGTGGCGGCCCGGCGGGAATCTCGGCTGCTCTGGCGGCTGCGCGGGCTGGTGCCTCAGTGCAGCTGATCGAAGTGGCGGGCTGCCTGGGAGGCGTGTGGACCG
>JBDONA010000936.1:0-9066 GCA_039831575.1 Fuerstiella sp.
CTGGGTGATCAAAGCGTGTGGCTTCGCGAACAAACAGGAATGCAAATGACACGACCAGCGCGGCGCCGATCAATCCCAAAGAGACCAGCAGCCCGATATTCCCAGCCGGCACGGGCATCAAAATATGCAGCCACCCGGCCAGTACAATCATGAGTCCACAGATGGCGGTCAGTGGAAATGAAGGACGCATCGTCCGCACGGTCAGCAGTTGAGTCATTTCGTAGCTGCAGCGGATGGACAGCAACGCGCAGAACATCAACAGAATCGTGGCGCGGGCTCCCTGCGAGGAGTCAATCCAGAACAGGGCCAGCAAGGCGGGAATCAAAACAGCAGAAATTCCAAGTCGCCAACCAAGCATCAATGCCACTCAATTTTGGAAGGAATCCGTGCCACGGCCGAAATGGAAACTATTGCGCCGTGGCCGGTGAAGCGTTCAGCCCGCCGTAGCGGCGGTCACGCGCAGAAAAATCCCGGAGCGCTGTGTGCAAATGTGGGTTCCGGAATTCAGGCCAGTAGGTGTCCGTAATCCACAATTCGGAGTAACTGATTTGCCACAACAGAAAGTTGCTGATCCGCATTTCATTTGCTGTGCGAATGACCAGATCCGGATCCGGCATGCCGGCCGTCATCAAATGGGCGGTTACCGTTTCATCTGAGATGTCTTCCGGCTGCAGGAGGCCGTCCCGCACTTTGGCGGCGATTTGCTGGACTGCGCAGGCAATCTCGGAACGTGCCCCGTAATTCAAAGCCAGACAAAGCGTCATTCCGTCGTTGGCGGCTGAGTCCTGAATCGTGGTTTCGATCTCTGCCTGAATCTCGGGATGCAGCTCTTCGATGTGTCCAATGACACGAAACTGTAACCCCTGTTCCTGAATGCGCTGACGCTCATCCACAACGTATTTTTTCAACAGCCGCATCAGGAATGAGAGTTCAGTGGGCGGCCGCTTCCAGTTCTCACTCGAAAAGCAATACAGTGTCAGTTGTGTCAGGCCCAGCCGGGAGCATTCTTCCACGATTTCCCGCACCGACGTGACACCTCGACGGTGTCCTTCGATACGCGGCAATCCGCGGTGCTGAGCCCAGCGTCCATTGCCATCCATGATGACCGCAATATGCCGAGGCAGCCGGTCGCGTACCAGACCGAACTCCTCGAGCTGCTGCTCTGTATACGGTTCCTCGCGGCTCAACGTCCCAATGCTCCACCATAACCAGTTGATTCACCAAACAAGCAAAATCACGATTCGGTGTTCTATCGCAATCAGCTCACTCGAACTACCTTCGACGACAACCGAATGTTGGTGAAATCTGACAGCCGGCTGACAGATCGGGGCAATTCGCCCATCGAGAAGCGGTTTCAGCCCGCGATGTCGACGATTTCGAGCCATCCTCCAATGACCGGGTTTGAGACTCCATACCCCATGAAAACCGCTGGAACAGCGAGGCCGGCGTTACAGCGTATTACGCTGACTCGTGGCCGCAACGTCAGAGCCCATGATCCATTGCCCCCGCGAGCCAGTACCCGCCACGACTTTTCGAAAACTGCTCTAGTCTTCGTTGTTCGATCGTTTCTGCTCCGTCAGCAATGAGCGATACTCCTGCGGCGTGTCGACGTCCGGCAAATAGGCGTCGGCCGGGAAGGGGACGGCATATTGTGGGTTCGTGTCGACCACCTGATTGACTCCCTGATCATCCGCAAGATCGAAAATCTGCTGCGTAACGGGCCATGGGAGGAGGGCCGGGTGACCCGGTCGGTTTCCGAACTTCGGAATGGTGACGGTCGAGCAATCCCCCTTCGTTTCGATGAGACGATTGATAATGGTCGACGTCAGACCCGGAAGGTCGGCGGGCGCAATGAAGCAACGATCTTCATCTGTCGGTCGCCAGTGCTCCTCTACAAAACGCAGACCGATCTGCACCGACTCTTTCATATCGCGCGGTGCAGATCGCGGCTTAACAAGATGCACGGGCCACTTTCGGCAGGCAGCGATCAGCTTTCTGTCATCCTCACGAACGACGACCACGATCTGGTCGACGGCGCTGCTGGTCCACGCCTGCAGCAACTGGTCGATCAGTGTCCAGTTGCCCCAGGGGAGCAGCAGTTTCGGCTGTCCCATGCGACGACTCCTTCCGGCGGCCGGTACGATTGCGTAAGATCGACCCACTGGAATCGCCTTGTTGATGGTTGCCATGGATGGTGCCGTGCGTATTTAATGTTCGAGCTTATCCAGTGCATCATTCCAGCAAAAGCCTGCTATGACATTCGACGTCGTGCAACATTCCCGAACTCTGACACAACTGGTCGACACGGATGTGCCGTTCGTGATGATCACGTTGATCGACGTCCGGGGCAGCGCACCGCAGATTATCGGTGCGAAGGCCATTGTGACGGCACAAGGCATTGAGACCGGTACGATTGGCGGCGGGAAAATCGAAGCGACGGCCATCCGTCATGCTCAGCAGTTACTGGCTGACACGGACGGAACGAGCAGCGAATTCATCACGTGGAATCTGCAATCTGACATCGGGATGACCTGCGGAGGAGAAGTCAAACTGTTCTTCGAAGTCTGTGGCAGCAACAGCTGGACCATTGCAGTCTTCGGCGCTGGGCATATCACTCAGTCACTGATTCCCATGCTGGTCCAGTTCAACTGCCGTGTCTCATGTTTTGATTCGCGGCCGGAGTGGCTGGCAAAACTGCCTTCGCATCCGAAACTCAAAACGGCCTGTCGTCAGGAACTTCGCGATGTCGTGAAAGACCAGCCGGCCAATTCATTCTTTCTGCTGATGACTCAGGGGCATGCGTCGGACCTGCCGGTGCTGGTGGAAATTCTGCAGACACGAGACGCTCCGTACATCGGTGTGATCGGCAGTCCTCAGAAGGCCAGTGTGCTGCGCCGCGATCTCCGGAAGCAGAACATCTCTTCAGAGAAGATCGACTCCTTCTATTGCCCCATGGGAGTGGCTCTGGGCAACAATACTCCTGCCGAAATCTCCATCAGCGTGATCGCTCAATTGCTGCAACGGCGAGACGAGCTGGGGATCCTGAAACACAAGGTTAAGGAATTTTGAAGTCTGCGCGCAGGGCGTCGGACGGGTTGCCGCGGAGCGTGGTGATGAGTCACACAACGAGCAGGCCCAGCTGCGCACAGGCAATACCAGACAGCGTTCCGACAACGACTCCCAATCGGATTTCAAATGCCCGGCAGAACGCGGAAGGCCAGAGCGTCTCCGCGATCTGTGAGTCTATCTCCTTGAGGTGTTGTGTCTTTGGGCGAACAGAGACGTGATGCCATCAGCAAGCCCACTGCTGTGGGACTGTCGAGCCACATCCGGTCGTTCAACGGACGCGCGAGAGGATTCAGATACTTCGAACTCCATAAAACGTGGAGCTTCTTCGACTGCGGGATCCGGAACATCGAACTCCACAAACCGCGACACTTCGTCTCTTGCGGATGACTGCAATCCTGCGTGATTGAGCCACGAACCTCCTTTTGTAAACAGGTTCGAAAACGCATTCTCGGCGAACTGGGATGTCAGACCATCGCTCGACCCAATTTGCGATGTCGTTGAATTCATACCGAGCGTTGGGGCGGAAGCATCCGATTGAACCAGGATTTCCGTAGCAGACAACGACGACGGATCGGCGATTCCCTGAGGGTTCGTGTTCGTCGCCGCCAGGGTGAAAACGGAATCGGCAACAGCGCTGCCACCTATTCGCGTCGCTCCGCCGTCGTATTGGTACACCGTGTCGCTCAGGTTATCGACAATCCAGATGGCGTCGCTCGTCCCTGTAGGATCGATCGTGATACCGGTCGGCCTGTCGTTTGCCGGATCGATGTCCCAGCGGCCGAGGAACGTGCCCGTCATGTCGTACTTAAAGACACGGTCAGTTCCGGCAGAGTTGACAACCCAGATACTCGTTCCGTCAGTCGTGATACCCTTGGGGTTGCCGTTGGCTCGGTCGAGCGCGAAGCTGCTGGTAGCTGCAGCCTCGCCATTTCGGCGATTGGCTTCACCGGCATAGCGGAAGACCGTGTCGGAATCGCGATCGACGATCAATATGTCGGTGCCATCTGTGGCAATGCCGTCGGGTTTGGTCAGCCCCTGCGGCACCCACATGCCAAGTTCGGTCCCGGCATTATCGTAAATGAAGACTCGTTTTTGTTTATCGATGGTCCAGATCAGGGAACCATCGGCGTTGGCGGCAACCCCAAGTGGTTTCCTGTTGGCATTTGGTAGTCCATAGGTTTCGACGAGTTCACCATTCGTGTCGTATTCGAAAGTTGCCCGATCATCGAAGTCGACCACATAAAAGCGAGTCCCCGTCGCGGGCGGTGTCGTGGCATTTACAGTGACGGCCACCGTCACGGTGCGACTGTCAATCAGAGAGTCGTTGGCGACGTAAGTGAAACCGTCCGCACCGGTGAAGTTGGCGTTTGGCGTGTAGATGAATGAGCCATCCGGATTCAATGTGAGAGCCCCATTGGCTGGATCGCTCAGAACCCTCACGTTCAATATGTCACCGTCGACATCGCTGTCATTGGCCTGAACGCCGGTGCTGGCGTCAACCGTCAACGGCGTGTCCTGGGCAACGCTGTAGTAGTCGTCCAGAGCGGTCGGTGTATCGTTGACCGAAGCGACATGAATGGTCACCGTCGCGATGTTACTGTCAAACGCCCCGTCATTGACGAGGTAGGTGAAGCTGTCCACTCCGTGGAAGTCAGCATCCGGAACGTAGGTGAAGTCTCCAAACTGGTCCAACGTCAGCGTCCCGTTTGTCGGGTTAGCGACACGACGCGCGAGAAGTGGATTGATGAATGGCGTATTGTCCGTGTCGATGTCATTCGCACGCACTCCGTCGACAGAATTGACAACCAATGGCGTATCTTCAACGGCGTCGCAGGTGTCGTCGACCGCGATCGGCGGAATCGCATTTGTCGCCGCGCCGTAGAGAACCTTGCCGGAGGACACGCCGCGGTTTCCATTCGCATCAATGGGAACGATGGTGACACCCTTGTGCGAGACCGCTCCGGTCGGAACCAATGAATACGAAACGCTCGTCGAGTCGCCGGAAATCGTCCACGATCTTGACCGCGGCCGACCGCTCCATGTCCAGTGCATCGTGACTTCGTAGGAAGTAATCGGAGTCACGTTATCGTTCGGCGGATCCCACGTGGCTGTCGCAGCAGCCGTACCATACCTGGTGGCCGACAGATTCTTCACGGCGCCGGAAAAGTACACGTGGACCGGCACGCTGACAGTGACCGTGCCGACGCTGTTCGAGGCCTCGAACACGACGTCCGTGTTTCCGTACCCGATATTCACGTCAGCCGCCGTAGGCGTCCAACTGGCGATCTTCGTAACTGGATCAAATGTCAGGTCAGCCGGCCCACTGATCAGTGAGATTTCGCTGGGGTCGGGACGCTCGTCGGTCAAAATGATCTGCATCGGCTTAGCAACAACGACCGGTGCGGGGGTACTGACGCCGCCCGAGAACCCGTTCACCGACCAACGGATCTGAGGAAGTGCGGGGGTTGAGGCGAACAGCGTGCCCGTGTTTGCGTCGCCGCGATTCCCGGCCGCATCCAGTGCCGTCACGGTAAGTGTGTAGCCTTTGCCCGTCACCAGTCCGGTCATCAGCGCGCTGGTTTCGGATGCTGGCACGGTATAGTCGACGGAGTGCGTTTGCCTTGTACGCCCGACTCCCCACTCGGCGAAGCCATGAATACTGTAGCTCGTGACCAAAACAGAACCTTCGCCGGTTGGGGCGACCCAGGTTGCGGTCGGTTCGGCCAGTGTCGTGCCTGTCACCACAACGTTCGTCACTGCGCCCGTGAACAGAGTCTCAACAGTAAAGGTAAGGTCAGCTGTTCCACCAGCGTTGGTCCCGCGGACGGTGACAGTTTGCGTGCCGCCCTGCGTCCCGGACGGAGTCCATAAAATTGCGCCAGTCGTTGCTTCAATTGTCATTCCAACCGGTGGAGAGACCAACTCGTACGTCGATACACTCTGACTGGAATCATTAATCTGCGCGGTAAACAATGTGCCGGCAAGAGCGAATCGCTCCCCGCCCGTCGCAGGGTTGTAGACAACGGACAACTGTGGTGCATCAGAAATGATATCGATACTCACGGCCAGGTCCGTGCTGCTGACTGAATTCGTCGCGCGGAAGACCACATTGTGGACTCCGACGTCGTCAATGGTCGGCGTCCATTGCACGATGCCGGTGTTGGGGTCAACAACGATGCTCGCAGGCCCGGACTCCTTCGTGAATACAGGAGCCGGATTAGCAACGCTCCGCAGGTAGAACTGAATGGGAGTCTTCGTCGGGCTTTGAATGGTGCCCGTCGTTTGGGTTCCGTACTGGAATGTCAGAGTGGGCGCCGACAGCGTTTGTCCGGTGATTCGCGGTGACCAGCTGGAAACGAGGCCTGCTGTATCAACGGCTCGAATCGTGTAGCTGTGACTCTCCAGCGGAGCAAGTCCCGTGATCGTATCCGCGATGCCTGTCGCCGGAACCGTGTCCACGACCGTATAGACCCATCGTTTGCCGAATCGTGGCCCCGTGTAGACTGCCGTAGCGATCTCGTAGCGGTCCACGCCGCTTGCATCAAACGACGCATCCCAACCAAACGTCAAGCTGGTTTCCGTTGCACTCTGCACGGCAAAGTTCGTCGGCACGGTGGGAACTATGGTGTCCGCCACGGCAGCAATGTCAAATGACTGTTCAACGCTTCCCGCTCGATTCGATGCGCTCACACTCACCGCATGAACTCCAACCTGGCCTGCGACGGGCTGCCAGGAAATCACTCCGGTGGTGGAATCAATTTCCATTCCATCTGGTGACGTGGTGAGCTCGTACGTCGCAGTCGGATTGCCTGTCGCATTCACATCGTATGTGTAGAAGCGGTCGAGTGAGGCGTCGACGACGGGAGCAGTCGTGATCACCGGAACTGTCTCAGCAACAGTCAGGCGCTGTGTCCGATGGACTGCTGCGGTGGCGGCACCGCTGGAATCGAATCCCCCCGCAACCACAATTCGACCAACAGAGTCGAATGCGGCCGCATGTGAGTAAACCGGGGCCGGCAGCGAGGCCTCCTGCGTCCAGGTGTTCGTCACCGGATTGTACCGCTGCACCGCATCCGTCGCCCCCGTACTGGTCATTCCGCCGAGTACATAGATCGCTCCGGTATGGTCCATCACGACAGCGCTATCGCGCGTTCCAATGGGCATTGGAAAAGACGTTGACCACGAATTTGTCGCAATGTCGTAGCGATACGTGGTGTCCTCAATTCCAGTGTCGTCGAGCGTATTTGAACCGCCAAACACGAAGATGTGGCCATTCCCATCACCAATGGCCGCCATCCCATGCAACGCCTGCGGCAGGGAGGCGATCTCTGACCACGCACCAGTGTTGGGGTCGTAGCGTTCCGCCTGTGACCAGATTTCTCCGTCTTCAAAGTTCCCGATTCCGCCAATCGCGTACGCTCGACCGCTTGCGTCCCCAGCGAACCCGTGGTCGTAGCGGACCAGATTCATTTTAGCTGCATCCTGGCTATCGCCAGTGAAATGGTTGTAGCCGAGTACCTCATCACTTCCCTCCGTGTCCTTCGTTCCTCCAAACAGGAGAATCAGGCTTCCTGAACGCACGGCTCCCAAATCATTGCGTTGCGTGTCAATATCGGGTCCGGCAGTCCAGGCCGTTCCGGCGGCTGAGAGCTGAGGAGCAGCCGTTGGTGAGGCAGAGTCGCCTCCCACAATATGGACGGCATTGTCGGCACCGAGGACGGCGACTGCATCTGTCTGAGGAGCAGGCAGGTTAGGTGCGTCGGACCAGGCCAGTGCCGAAAGCAGTACACGTGGCTCCATCAGTTCCACCTGGGCCGATACGGCGGTCCCTCGGGCCGCTGCGCTGCGTTGTGGTCGGGGTTTGAAGTTCCCCAGAAATAGTAAGCGCCTCGAATTGGTAACATTGGAAACCACACGGCGCGGACTCCATTTGTGATCTAACATCTTCTGTCAGGCGAAACGGAGACGAGCTGTGCTGCGGAGCAACTCGTCGAGGGATGGCCTGACGTGGGTGGGAAAATCTGTCGCGACTGCAGAGTTCCGCGGCAGTCGTTTACTCTTCGTTGATTTCTTTGTCCCTCCCATGCCTTAAAAACGATTGTGATTTCTCACGGCTGCTGTTCGAACTGTTCAGGACTCACGTAGCCCAGAGTGCTGTGCAGCCGTGTTCGATTATAAAACATTTCGATCCAGCGGAAGATACTCTGACGAGCTTCTTCACGACTCGCGTACTTGTGCTGATACACCAGCTCCTTCTTCAGTGATGCAAAGAAACTTTCAGAAACCGCATTGTCCCAGCAGTTCCCTTTGCGGCTCATGCTGCAACGGATTTCATGGCGAGCCAACGCCGCCTGAAACGCAGCGCTGCAGTACTGACTCCCACGATCCGAATGCAACAGAAAATCTCCGTTCACGCACAGGCGACCCAACGCCATCTGCAGACCCGAAAGAAAAACGTCCGTTGTCATCTCGTGGCTCATCGACCATCCAACCACTCGTCGAGAATACACATCGATCATGCAGACCAGATACAAAAAACCTTCGTCTGTTCTGATGTAAGTCAGATCGGAAACCAGCTTCTGACCCGGGCCGGATGCTGTAAAATCACGATCCAGAATGTTCTGGGCAACCGGCAGCGAATGCTTCGAATCTGTTGTGTTGACACGAAACTTCTTTGATGTCGACGAACGAATCCCTTCCGAATTCATCAGCGTTGCAACCGTGTTCTCACAGATTTCATAGCCGCGTTTCAGAAGTTCCCGATACATCCGAGGACTGCCATACACATGCATGTCACGGTCATCATGAATGCGATGAATCTCCGCAACGACTTCCGTTCGATGCTGCTCCTGAGCACTGACCGGACGACGCTGCCACGCGTAGTAACCCGACCGGCTCACGCGAAGCACACGACACATCACTGACGCCGGCCACTCGCCTTCGTGCTGAAAAATGAACTCGAACCTCAGTTGTTTTCGTTGGCGAAAAAGGCCGCCG
>JBDONA010000862.1:0-2121 GCA_039831575.1 Fuerstiella sp.
GCCGAAATTCTCGGTGTTTCGCCGAACACGATCCGCGCTTGGGGGGCAGAAGGGAAGATCACCGAGCATCGGCATCCGCTCAACAATTACCGACTCTACAAGAAAGCGGAGTTGGTAAAAGTGCTGCGGAAGGTGGAGCGATCTGCCGGGAAGGTCACGAAGTTGAATTAGGCTGAAAACACGATGTGAAAGGCGGTATCACATGAAACAGATCACGGAAGCATTGGCACCGGGCCAGATTGCCCGGGTTCGGCAACGGACGTACCTGATTGAGGAAATCGTCAAACCGAAACGAGTCGCCGACAGCACACTGGTTCGTCTTTCTTGCGTTGACGACGACAATCAGGGGCAGACACTGGAAGTTCTCTGGGAGAACGAGCTTGATCCGCAGGTGCTCACCGGCGAGGCATTGGTGACTTTGTTGGATCATTCGCGCGCACTTGGCAGGAGTCGAGAGACAATCCGCGCTCGGAAGATGTGCCTTGGGAAGACTATGACCGGCGAGGCCAACACGTTTTCGTTGGACGGCAAAGACCGTCATTCCGCTGGCACAATCATATCCACGACTGATGGAGGCGAGACAGAGGAATTGACTCGAAAGACAATTCGACTAGAGGTCAAACGATGACGAAGATCCCGGCAGTGCGTTTAGTTCCAAGAACGACAGGTGTGTACCAGGTTCGCTACCACGCGATCGATACGGGCAAGGAGGTTAGGCTGGGCGCTGGCCGTGATCCAGGCAGGGCTGAACAATTCCGCAAGGATGTTGAGGCCAAGTTACGACTCGGGATCGATCCGCGAAAGAACAAGGATGACAAACAGGGCCGGCTGAGGTGGGATGACTTTCGTGAACTGTACTCAGAACTCGGTCTTGTTGACCAACGCAGCGCTGAGTCAGTGGAATACAAGCTCGATGTTGTGGAGCGAGCAGCCAAGCCTCGATTTGTGGATGAGTTCCGGTCCGAGCGGCAGATGAAGCGTCTTGAGCTTGCCTTGCGTGCCGGCGTCGGTTGTGGGCCAGGGAAGACGGTCAACGTCCGTGCACCGGCGTCGGTTGCATCGATATTGCGGGCACTGAAAGCAGCGCTGAACTACGGCAAACGAATGGAATGGATTGACTGGGGATGCCATTATCGAATCTCAACGATTGATGCCGACGTACCACGGGGTAGACCGCTCACTGACGGGGAAGTGGAACTGTACCTAGAAGCAATCAAGTCAGTCTGTCCCCACGACGTTGCCGGCTGGTGGTTCGCGGCTTTGGGATTGCTGGCCACTGCCCTGAGACTGGAAGAGCTATTCGCGGTGACGTGGGACGAGCCGGGTACGATCCGCCCGAAACGGACTCGAAGCGGAACCGTCGTGCTGGAAATCCCAGCCAGCAAGCAAAAGCGGAAAAAGACCGAGACTGTGCCGACGATACCCGAGTTCGCACAATTGCTTGATACCGTTCCTGAGGGCGAGCGGACGGGCCCAGTGTTCAAACCGCAGGACAAACGGGGCAAACGAGCGAGCCACAAGCAAGCCGGTCGGTGGTTCTCTAAGTTCGGATCGAAAGCTGGCATCGTCGTGAACGACGAAGGTAAGTTCGCATCGGCTCACGATCTGCGCCGGACCTTCGCCATGAAGCTGGCCAGGGCAGGGGTGAGCATGCCCGATCTGAAGACCATCATGCGCCATTCAGTCATCTCAACGACGATGCGATTCTACCTCGACGAGCAAGCCGAAGAGGTCTCGCAGCGGATCGCGGAGAAGCTGAAACCAAGAATGTACCTAGGTACATCGGAAGATCTCGAAGAATCTGAATCGACGTAAGTCAATAGCCGAGGCGGGATTTGAACCCGCACGCCCATAATGGACACAGGATTTTAAATCCTGTGCGTCTGCCAATTCCGCCACTCGGCCATTCTCTTTTTTGCCAGACCGGGCACTGCCGAACTGCAAAAGGACGAGTATCTTTCAGATCGGCGCATTCTGCAAGAGCGGCGGCCCAGGTCGCGACTAGGTTGCGACAAAAGCCATCCAGTAAAAGCACCAGCCCGTCACCGCGGTAAGGACCATGCCCATGGCGGCGAGTCTGGCTGTTTTGATGTGCTGGCCGCTGTAATCCGACGGTACCGG
>JBDONA010000951.1:0-9050 GCA_039831575.1 Fuerstiella sp.
CAGCACGCCGATCAGACCCGCCGCTCCCGCAGAGACTCCCAAGATGTGAGATGGCGAAAAGAATCGAGGTTGAACGACCGCCGAAGAACTTCGCCCGAACAGCGAGGTAACTCCGCGAAAGAGGTAAATCGCTGTGAAAAACACGGTCAGCAAACCAATGACCCAGAAGGCGATTCTTGCCGTGTTCGAGTTTTGCACCGTCCACAGAGATTCATAGGGACCTGAAAAGATCAGAAACGGTGGAACGCAGGCCAGGATCAACGCACCGAAATATAACAACCACGACGGCCTCGACTGACCTGATGCGGAATCGTGGTGTTCATGGTTGCCGGCCGATGCAAGCTGATTCCCGGTCGACAAGAACAAGAAACCTTTCAGACATCCATGAGCCAGCATATGGAATATTGCCACTGCAAACGCTCCGAGGCCACAAGTCATGATCATGAATCCAATTTGACTGATCGTCGAATAGGCGAGAATCTTTTTGATATCAGGCTGAGTTAGCGATACCACTGCCGCAAAGAGCGCCGTTGTTCCACCGATGATTGCAATGACTGTCATCGCGACTGGGGAAAGCATGAATAAAGCGCTGAATCGAACCAACAAAAAGGGTCCTGCGTTTACCATGGTGGCGGCATGAATGAGCGCCGAAACCGGGGTCGGAGCTTCCATCGCATTGGGAAGCCAGACGTGAAAAGGAACCTGGGCTGACTTGCCCAAACAGCCCATGAACAGGAAAAGCGTGATCACGGTGATCGTCCGGACGTGACATTCAAAACCTGCCCAGCACAGAAGATTGATGGTTTGTCCGCTCATGCTGGCGGCCTGATCCAGGATCTGCCGAATATCAAGCGTCTCGAATGTGGCGAAGGTCAGAATGATGCCAAATAGCAGACCAACGTCGGCCATCGCATTGACCAGGAAGGCTTTCGTCGCCGCTTTGCAGGCGGACTCTCGGTCAGCCTGATGGGAAATCAAGAGATAGGAACAGATGCCCATGATTTCCCAGCAGATGAACATCATGAGCAAATTACTGCTCATGACCAGCGTCACCATGCCGAAAGTGAAGAACGCCATCACGGCGAAGAAACGGCTATAGCGCGCGTCCCCGATCATGTACCGGGAAGAATAAACGTGAACCACAAAGCTGCCACCGGTGACCAACAACAGCATCAACACGGTGAGTTGGTCGATATACAAACCCAGGTCCACAACCAGATTTCCGGATCGAAGAAATTCGTAAAGGGGTATGAATATGGGCTCCTTCCACAGGACAAGCTGAACGAATACTGCCACCGATAGGCCAAAGGAAATGCCGCTGGCAAGCATGCCCACTTTTCCGCTTGTTTCACCCAGTTGACGTCCGGCCAGCGCGATAACGATCGTCGCCAACAGCGGGAACAGGGGGATCAGCAAGTAAACAACCGCCATCGAATTCTTCACCTTTGTGCAAAAACGTTACAAACCGACGGACGCGGCTGTGTCTCGCAAAAACTTGATAATGGGATCGCTACACAGCCCCAATACAATGATGGCAGCCGACGTAGCTCCCAGACTGACTCGCAGCGAGAAGTGTGTCTCGACACGTGTCGCACTTGACGGCGTTTGATCGCGAAAGATGCTTAAAAATAGTCTCTGGAAATAGGCCATCGTCAGCAGGGTGGCGACAACCACGGCTCCGACCGCCAGATAGTTGCCTGCTTCCATGGCACCCAGCATAATGTGCCATTTTCCAAAGAAGCCCCCGGTCGGTGGAATGCCAATCATTGACATGGCGAGGATGATGAGCGCCCCTGTCAACCACGGCGATCCACGCAAACTGGCCCACTCATCCACGGTTCGTGCCTGATGCAGAGAGATCGCCGCGCCAGCGATGAAAAACGCGCCCGCTTGCATGAAGGCATCGTTGATCATGTAAAACATGCCGCCGGCAAACCCCGTTGAATTTCCCTGACTCACTCCAACCAGGATCAGCCCAATGTGCGAAATGCCACCATAAGCAAACATCCGTTTCACGTCCTGTTGACTAAATGCCAGCAGTGCGCCGACCACTGCCGCAACGGCACCTAGTGCGCCAAGTAAAGTAAGCAGGTGTACTTGCCCTATCTCGACACGAGCACCCAGCACCCAAAACATGATGCGGATCCACGCATACAGTGCAACTTTAGTCATCAGAGCGGCAAGGATAGGTGAAATCGCGTCTGGTGCGCGGGTATAGGCATCGGGCAACCAGCCATGTAGTGGAAAGAGAGCCATCTTTATTCCGAGACCGATGAACAAAAAAGTCGATCCTGCAATGACTGCCCTGGACGTCATCAACTCAGGTCTGTGCGTCAACTGCTGAGCCAGGTCCGCCATATTCAGTGTGCCTGTCACTGCATAGAGGAAGACGACTCCCAATAAATAAAACGAGGCCCCGAGAGTTCCCAGAATGAGATATCGAAAGGCAGCCATTAGCGCCTTACCGCCGGAAACAGCCACCAGGGCATACGCGGACAAGGCGACAACTTCCAGAAACACGAAGATGTTGAAGATGTCTCCGGCGAAAACGATTCCTGTCAAACCGGATATCAGAATCAGGATCAGTGTGTAATAGAGGACTACGCGTCTACCTGGTGACTGAGGCAATAGAGGACCACCATAGATCAAACAAACCGAGGCCAGGAAACTGAGGACGACCAACATGACGCTCGCCAAGCCGTCATTGACCCATTCAATTCCGAGTGGCGGAGCGGGCAAACTTGTACTGATGGCCCAGCCGCCGAAGGCATAGCGTGTTTCTCCGTGAACCAAAACGGCCCAAAGATTGCCCACGGCTGCAACACACATCGCAAAGACGGCCACCAACGCCATCGGCCGGCACCAATGACGACGCTTTCCACCAACCATCGGCATGCAGATGGCGGTCAGAAAGGGAATCAAAAATGCAATCAACGGAAGGTGGTAACTCATTCAATCCTCTTCAGAATTTCGTCCTCGTCCAGGCTGCCGTACTTTCGATAGATTGCGGTGACCAGGGCCAGGGAGACGCCGAGGGTCGCCACTTGGACTACAATCGCTGTCAACGTTAAGACATGCGGTAATGGATTGGCGTAAATTGCAGGATCAATTTGATGCGTTACGGACTGAATCGCGTCGCTCCCCTGCAGAATTGGAACCGTGGCCTCTTTCTTCGCACTGAGCGTGACAAGCAAGAAGATGACGCTTGTCTGGACCAGGTACATACCGATCAGCTTTTTCACCAGGTTGGGGTGGGCGACCATGATGAAAAAACCCCAGAGAAACAGAACCACAAAGGCAATGAAGTTGGGTCGATGAAGTGCCGCCTCAATGTGCTCAAGCATGAGACTCCTCACTGTCGTTCGTTGACGACAAACTAAACACAATCGCAATTGCGGTTACGGCGATATCTACGGCAACTCCGATCTGCGTCAGTAGAATGCCCAGATAACGCCGGTGTGAGTCGGTATCGACCCAGGGGATCTCCAGGTTCGAGTAGTTCAAGAACTCGCCACCACCGATCAAACACAGTCCCCCTATCCCGGCAAAGATCATCAAGCCAATCCCATCACCGTGTACGAGCTTGCGTGCCAGGCGACACGGAGCAGCCTCGGGACCAAACACGAGGATCGCCAAAATTAGACTCGCGCCCAGCATGACGCCGCCGACAAATCCGCCGCCCGGTCCATCCTGACCAAAGAACAGGACGTACAAGGCAAACAACTGTATTAGCGGAATCAACAGCCGGCTCATCGTCCGAACGATGGCGCTATCATGCGCGTGGATCATTCCCGATTGCTCCTCAGCAGCAAGGCACAGGCGATGCCGGCGGTAAAGATGACGCCGGTTTCGATAAACGTGTCGAACGCACGGTAGTCCATGAGGACCGCTGTCACGACATTAGGCGTATCCGTCTCTTGCAAACTGTTCTTCAAGTATTCAGGGGAAACATGGACGCTGGCCCGAGATTCAGGATCTCCGAACCTGGGAAAATCTTCCGCCGCATAGAGCAACAATAACCCGAGCAAGGGCAGCCCGAACAAAGCGGTCAGGGGAGGAGCAGGCCGCCGAATACGCGTGTCCTTGGGAGCTATCCCGAAGAGCGTCAGCAGAAAAAAGACGGTTGCCAATCCGGCCCCCACGACGGCTTCAACAAAAGCCACATCCACCGCCCCCAGCCACGCCCACACAAGTGCGAGAAGGAAACTATAGGACCCCAGGATCAGTACCGAGCTGAGCAGATCCTTCACCAGGATCGCACCAGCCGCGGTCATAATGAGCAGAACCAACAACGAAATCTCAAAAAATAAGGTCATGCGTCTTCCCTAGTCCAAGGTTTAAGACCAGATCGAAGCGCGGCTCGGACGGTGGCGTGGGCGATCACCGGGTTGAGCAGATACAAGAGAACTAAAACGATGAGGATTTTGACCAGGTTCGTGCTGACCCCTTGGTAAAGAGCTAGTCCGCCCAAGAGGAATAAGGCACCTAAGGAATCCGTCAGCGAAACCGCGTGGGACCGCGTAAACACGTCGGGTAAACGCACGACTCCAACTGCCGCCACGAACAGAAAAAACAATCCGACCAACATCAACCCTATTGCGACCGGAGTCGTAAACATTCGCGCCATTTCGGAAAATTCATTCAGAGACATCAAAAGACTTCTCCTCTTTCTTCCAGGTACTTGGCGATGGCCAATGATCCCACTAAGTTCAATAGGGCATAGCCGGTTGAAATATCCACAAACATGTCCACTCGTTCGTAGAAGGTACCCATCACAACCAACAGAATAATGGCTTTGGTGGAAATTCCGTTCAGTCCCAACACCCGGTCAAACACGGTCGGCCCCCGAAGAACGCGGTACAAATACACGCCGATCAGCAGCGTAATTGTGATCAACACGAACAGAAAAAATATCTTCATTCCGTTCCTTTCTCAGTGAACAAGCCGGCAATCTGTTGCTCAAGCCGTTGACTCGTGACGTCTTCGGCGGACTTGCCGTCCATGGCATGTACCACCAGATCCCGCGAGTTCATTTCCGCAGTGATCGTTCCAGGAGTCAGCGTGATGGAATTCGCCAGCAGCACGATGCCTGCTTCTTCCCGCAGATCAGTGCGATAGCGAATCAACTTGGGGTCAATCGGAAGCGCCGGATGCAGAATGACTGCGGAAAGATGAAAGCCACTCTGCAGGATTCGGCCAACTAGCCACGGGAAATACCAGACGATTCGCAACCGCGGGATCGCGGAACGAGATGTGGCGCGGTCCGTGTTGAGCCAGGCAACTCCAAAAGACGCGAGGAAGCCCAATCCCATATGGAACAGGTCGAAGCTTGCAGTCAAGAACAGCCAGATGAGGCACAAACTCGACGTCTTGAGAATCAGGGTGTGGTAGAAATTGGATTTCATTGCAACGGTTCCCAGGTGGAGTCCGGGACATATCGGTGAAACTCACGCGTTTCCGGATCAACGGCTACAAGATTGATCCACTGGTTGTGCAACAGATGTTGTAGCAGCGTGTGCTTCTGGATGGTGGACGATATTCGACTCGTGGGGGCCTCGATGATCGCGAGCAGGCGAATCGGTTCGTGATAGTGTCTGTTGCCATCGTTGACGCTCTGCAAAGGAAGTCCTGTTTGAAGATCACTGTGGCTGCCGTGCATTACGCCAACACCTGAGACCACATTGTGTGTCACTTTGCTTCCGCTCCCATAGCAGCAAGGATCAACAGCGGAAAAATAATACTCCATGCTGATCCACTGCGCTACGACCAACGGCGCCATCATGAGGGCTTCCAGTGTCGCTCCCTGCGCATCGGCGTCCGGATCATAGGACTGCAAAAAGACACGTCCGCCTAAGTCGACGCCGCTAGTGAGCGCCCGTCTGCCGAGAATGAAAGCCGCGTTACTGGATAGCCCCCACTCTGGACGAACATTCGCCCAGTCCATACTCCGCGCGAGCATGTGGTTGCGGGCTTCTTCAGGTGAGATGTTCCTGGGGGCCTGTGGTATTCGATGACATCGATCCAGCGCCTGATGAGCGCCGGCTTGCTCCAGATCCTGAGTTAACAGTCGCAAATCCTCGGCATGGCTCGCCGGAACATCCTGCAGGTCATAGAATGTGACCTGATCGGTTACCGTGTTGTGTTTGCCGGCGAGAAACCAAGTGTCGTCCGGAATGTTCAGTCCATTTTCTTTGAGGCTGCGCCGGACTTGGGGTTTGTTCCCCATCGCTGCGAACACCCGCGCATTCGCGTCCCCATGACCGCCGCCGCAGGCACCACAGTTATACGCTGCGAAGTAGGGATTATTCTCCGACGTGCTGCCGTGTCCGCAAACGACTACGAAGCGACCAAAGTTTCTGGTCAACCCCATCGCTCGCAATCCGTTTTCTACAAAGGTTGCGTGTTCGCCTGGCGTGAACCCGTGAGGCAAGGCCGCCGTTGCCTCGCGTTGATCATCTTGAATGAGATCGACCGGTATCTGAGTGGCAACCGAGCGAGTAAACCATCCGCGTGCCCAGGCCTTGATGGATTCGTAGGACCTCTGAAAAAATGTTTTTCCAATCAGCCGCAAGCTAAAGAACAAGCCCAGGACATCAATCAACATGAACGAACCAACCGGATTGCGTTTCAGATCATGAAATAGATGATGTCCAAGCTGATTCCATCGAGATCCCGATGCGTAGGTTTGCAGTCGTTCCTGCTCCCCGGAGCGAGGAACCTCATTGACCGCAAACCTGGGTGCCAGTATCACGGGACATAAGGCAGCATGTCCGCTGCTATCGAATGCTTGATGACTGATGGGAAGTCCAAAGAACCCAGCGAATCCGTATGTCTCATAGGGTCCTTGAGCCTCAATATGTCGACGGAACGGCTCGGATCGCACATCGATACAGAACACCATCTGAGCCTGCGGGCGTGCTTCTGTCACGGATGTCTTGCCGTGATGGGCGGACAGCCGCTGGATCAATTGTCCTCGATAGCTGGATTCAAGGGCGTCCAGCCATACGGAACCATGTTGGTCCGTGGGGAAAACGTCTAACCAACCGAGCAATGTTTGGATGTCGGATGAAGGAAGCGCTTCAACTTCGCGAGGAGTCAGTTCCAGAAACTGAGCGAGGTGAAACAGGCGCCAGCCATCACTACAAACGGCTTGCGTATAGCGATCCACCGAATGAGAATCGCGACCAACGAGCTTCTGGTATTCATCCCGGTGATTCACCCAATAGGAGATTAGAGCGCACAGCGTCCCATCAAGTCCCCACTCCCGGCGACAGAACGTCTGCACAAGCTCGACCTCATAGAACAGGCGGACTGCCAGGTACTGGACCGGATCGACAGGATGTTTTTTTTGAGCGGGATAATCAGAGTTTTCGTCCCGCCAGCGAATGAAGCCCGCCCAACCGGGCAACTGAGCTAACTGCCGTGATAGGTAGTCCATCGATCGCTGTTCGGGGATTCCAAGACGCTTCAGGCTTTGGGCGATCACATCCTCGGGCGAAGCTGGCAAATCGCGAATTTTCCTGGCGAAGTTCTTTATGCCAAGGAAACGACAGGAATAGTCCCTTGTCGCGAGCTCGCGCCAAGCTCGATAAAACCCGTCATGTCTGCCGGGCATCTCCCAACCGGCCATTCCCTCATCGAGAAAGGCCGACGTCCACTTGATCATCTGGTCGTTGATCTGGTTAACCAGCGAAGCTCCAGCCAGCAATCCCAGCCAATCACTGAGCGTCCTCCCAGAAGGCAAATCCACTTCTGGAATTGTGATTTCCTCCGTTGCCTGTTCATGAGAATCGTGGGAGAGGTCAGCAGGTTTCAGCGCAAATAACGCGCTGCTCCAAAGCTTCGTGAGATAGGATGCGTTGTCGTCTTGTCGATTCCTGGAATCCGCCGGCAGATCGTGTCGGAACCGCGCAGTCGATCCTCCGCCGCTAAGCTGCCAGGTCAAGAGTGCCGGATCCAGCGCATCGAATCCGAACAGAAGATGCAAGCGCAACACATCCGAGCATGCAATCGAACGATTTCCGACCGTGATCGTCTGCGAAGCGATACCCGTTCCGACATGTTGCAGGGCTTGTTGGACAGCATCATCCATGATGTGCCCTTCCCGATAAAGATGACGGTAATCCTCATTCGAGATGTATCCGTTTCCGCCTAACAGGTGTTTGGCTTCGCGAATGGCTTTGTCAAATGGCAGGTGTTCCCAGCCACGAAGGGGATTGCGATAAGCAAAAGTCTTCATGGGCCAGTTTTGTGCAACAGGTTGACATGCCTCAACGACTTCATCGCGCAGGCGCTTCCGTTCTTCCGGGGCAAGAGCCTGAAATTGTGGCTCAGTCGATTCAATGGGCTCTTGAAGTACAGGCATGTTGGTTCGAGTGTTGCTGTTAAACGGATTGAGAGGCGGGCGTCCTTGGTTAGTCCTCTCGCTCCTTAACTGTGGCGGCCGGTTCCAGATCCGGTACTTTGAATCTCAAGCGAACCAGATAAAACAACACGGTAAAGGCGATCACGGCCGTGTTCAAATCCATCACGAGCGTGATGGCAGCCGTGCCGGCGATAAAAAACATGTCCCAATGTCCGACATCGAGAGTCCCAATCGCCGCGGGCTTTCCGAATAACCGTTTGACATAGATCACCGTGGGTTCCCAATCGAACACGTCATAGCCGACCTTGAAGAGAATTCCGCTAAACACGGCCACCGGAATCAGGCCGACGTAATCCTGGAAGATCAGCATTTCGATCAGAACGAACACGCCGACCGCCACGCTGGCCAATCGCCAGGTCGCTCCTTCGTTGAGGATCAACACGCTGCGGATGGTCGCCTGCGCTCCGGGGATGCCGCCGACCACCGCGACGACCGCGGTCGCCGCTCCCTGTGCGGCGAGTTCCTTGTTCTGCTTCGTACGCTCTTCGCGGCCAAACCGTTCGGTCGCCTTTTTGTCCATCACCAGCGACGTCAGCAGCGTGTCCAGGTAGCAGAGCATCGTTAATTGCAATGCAAACGGAAGCGCCAGCAGAATCAGCCTGGGATCCCAATTCGTAGGAACATT
>JBDONA010001106.1:0-9041 GCA_039831575.1 Fuerstiella sp.
ATCCTTGGCGCTCCTCAAAAGGGGAATGATGTATGCACTCCTGCGACAATATCAAATCAGACAACTGAAGTCGTCACTAATTTCACGAGTGGTCCTAAGCCGGTAGTCCAGGTGAATGCGACATGTTTCAAAACCGCTGTTCCCATTCTTTGCCTGGCAGCTCTTTGTTCACACTGTGCCGCTGACGACTTCGAGAATATCGCCGTGGTTGCAGACCAGGAAATCAATGATAGCAGTGGGCTGGCCATCAGTTACGAGAACCCAGACGCGATCTGGGTCCATAATGATTCCGGTGACGAAGCTCGCCTGTTTCTTGTCGGCCTGGACGGTGTGACACAGCCGGTTGTTGACATTCCTCATATCAAAGCTCATGACTGGGAAGACGTTTGCTCGTTTCAGATTGATGGCGAATCCTGGTTATTGATCGCTGATGTTGGTGACAACTCTGCCAAACGTGGAAAGGGAATTCCGAGTTTCCCCGCTTGCCAGCTGTATCTGCTGAAGGAGCCGGTTATTCCCAAATCCAACGGTGTCACGACGACTTCAGTCGGTGTGTGGTCGACGATTACATTTTATTACTTCGAAGATGGTCGTCCGAGTCGACAATACAGGCCAATTAACTGCGAAAGTGTGGCGGTTGATGTGAAGGAGCGGAAGATCCTGTTGCTCACCAAAACCGTCCCTGGCAAACTCTACCAATTACCGCTGGACACGAAGGCCCCCCGCCAGAAGCGATGGGCGGACAAAGTTGCTGAGATTCGTATGCCTCCGTCCGAGATGCCAGCCTTCATTGAACATGCGATTAAGAGAAGGGGAGTGGATGTTATCGCTCCTACTGCGATGGATATTTCCTCAGATGGACGGACGATGGCTATCTGTTCAACCGCCAACGGACTTGTGGTGCATCGAACTTTCGACCAGACGTGGGCCGATGCCATCACCAGATCCAGAACTGCTTTTCAGCTGCCTCATTCTTTTCTGAAGACTTCATTTCTGCCTACTTCACTGGTGCCTCCGAAACAGTGGGAAGCCATTTGCTTTGACAGGACTGGTAAGAGTATTTACCTGAACTGCGAAGGATCCGGCCAGCCCCTGTGGCGCGCGAACATACCAAACGTGAAAGCAATCGCAGCCAGAAACCTTGAACAGAAGGGGATAGAGGTCAGCTTCAAGGATGAATAGGAATCTGTGGAGTGCCTTCTTGCTGCCAAACGAATCTGAGTTTCTGTTTTACTTTGTGCTGTCTCTTTGTTCCTGGTCGTCCTTTTTCGCCTCTTTCAACCTCGCCCTCCATTTCATCGACCGCAAGTGTCCGGAGGCCACGCCATGCGAAGCCTGATTCGACCGACGATGTTCCTGGTCCAGGATTGGGTGGTTGCTTCTCTAACGTGGTCCGGGTGGAAGATGTTCGAGCAGGTATCTGATGATTAGCATTCTCACATGTAATTCCGACCCGGGTCCCTCACGAAGGCCATGATTTCGATTGGGGTACACCATGTAGTCGAACTCTTTACCGAGTTCGATCAGCCGATCGACCAGCCCTTCGATGATCTGAATATGCGTGTTCGTTTCGCCCGACCCGGTGATCATCAGGAGTTTGCCCTGCAGACCGTCCGCAAAGTGGATAGGCGCCGATACTTTGTATCCGTCGGGATTCACTTCCCGCGTTCGCATGTAAATCTCCTGGAACCACGCGTTGTACAGATGCGGCTGCGGTTTGGGCACGACTGCAATTCCGACGTGATAGAGATCGGGTTTGCGGAACATGGCGTTCAGCGTATTTGAACCACCTCCGCTCCAGCCCCAAATTCCAACTCGCGACAGATCAACGTACGTTCGGGTCCGCCCCAGCTCCTTCAAGCCTGCCGCTTGCTCCTCCGTTGAAAGCGGTCCCAGACTACCAAAAATAGAACGTCGCCAGGCAGCACCTTTGGGCGCCGGAGTGCCGCGGTTATCAATCGATACCACCAGATATCCCAGGTCCGCGACGACGCGGTGAAAGTCGATCTGGGCAGCCCCCCAGTTGTCCAACACTGTCTGCGCATGGGGTTCGCCGTAAACGTATATGAACACGGGGTACTTTTTGGACTCATCGAAATCCTTCGGCTTGATCATCCATGCGTCCATGGAAACGCCGTCGCCAATGTCCAGCTGCAGAAATTCCGTGGGGTGCGAACTCAATGGCTTCATCCTGGCGTTGAGTTCGCTGTTGTCCTGCAGTACACGCACAATTTGATGGCCGGACAGTTCGACAAGCTCAACAATCGGCGGCGTATCCAACGTGGAATACGTATGAAACGCCCACCTGGCGTCCGGCGAGAAATCGTAGTCGTGAGTGCCGCGCTGGCCTGAGGGTGTGATTCGTTTCAGTGTTCCTGAGCCGTCAAGAGGAACGCGGTATAGATGTTTCTGCGTTCCATTGTCCGGCGACGCATAGAAGTAATACCAGCCGCCGTTTTCATCCACGACCGCGCGATCAATGATGTCGTACTCGCCAGGTGTCAACAGCGACAATTCCCTGCCTTCGCGTGAATAGAGAAAGGCATGCCGCCAGCCATCTTTTTCGCTGACCACGATGAATGCCTTGCCACCGTCAACCCACGTCAATCCGGAATTCTTCCCCTGGCTTCCGACGGCCCATGCGGCATTCGATTCGTGAAAGATTTGTTTCACCTGACCATCAACCGCCGAAAGAACAAAGTCACGCTTGTCACGAAAGCGGCTAAGTTTTTCCACCAGCACTTCATCCGAATTCCCGGCCCATTCGACTTGATCGAGATAGAAGCCTTCTTGAGGTGCGTCGATGGGCAACCATTGAATCTGGTTGCCATTTGAGTCCACGACACCGACGCGCAGGACTGCGATCTGTTCACCGACTCTCGCAAACCGATGGTTTTCAATACCCGGATAAGACGGGTCATTCGGCACCAGCACCGGCCGCAGTCTCACATTCGTTGAATCTGACTCGACAAACGCAACGCGTTTTCCGTCAAGACTCCATACGGAACTACGAAACGAGATGTCCCGGTCGGCGGAACGTTTTGTCAGCTGAGTTCGCCGACCTCCCTGGAGATCGCGCACGAATAGATTTCCGTCCCGAAATTCCAGAAGGCGTTTACCGTCTGGTGACAGAAGCTTTCCACGATTGGTTCGCCTCGTCTTTGGTGATTCTGCTTCGGTACGTTTGCCAGTTCGTACATCATAGCTGACCACGATTGACTTCTTCGTTTTCGGATCGCGTTCCCGAATCGTGTACCCCGAACTATCCGGCAGCCATTCTGCTCGAAAACTTCGGGGACGAAATTCGCCGCGTTCATAAATCGCCTGTAGTCGTGGTTTCGCTTCGTTCTGCCAGGCGGAATCGTGAAGCGTTTGAGCGCGCAGACCACAGATCCCCGTCGCCAGGTAAACAGCCAGCGAAGTAAATGCGATTGCGAGCGTTGAATTCTGTCTCATGCCGTTCTTTTGTGTGAATTCTTGTCGTTCTTTGAAATCCGTTAAGAATCAAACGGACCAGGAATCTTCAGGAGCCGGTCCGCGAGTTCCTGACAGTCTACAGTGTTTTAGGCTGACACGTGGCCGTGAACGACGCGTTCCGGCCCGAGAAACCGGTATGCCCCTGAGCCAGCAGCGTTCACGAGAATAGGTGAACGGCTTCAGGATATCTGGCTGCAACAAGGCCTTGACCATCATTCTTTTTTCTGTCCGGCAGCCCTGATAGTTGCGTGAGACTCGGATAAAGGCTCAGCAAATTCGCGGGTTCGTTGCAGATTGAGCCAGGGGCGTCAGGTACTTTGTGACGGACGCGACTTCAGTTTCGTTCTGCAACACTGCGACCACTCTCCAGCGATTTTTTCAATAGCGAGCTCAACTGCTCGACGATCTTTGGATGCTCAAAATAGACGTTCTTTGTTTCGCCGGGATCGGTTTCCAAATTGTAGAGTTGGCCCGGTGCCTTGGGTGCCGTGTCAGGCACATAGTATTTATTCAGCAGACGATGTGACTTGTAGCGGTTTCCGCCGGATCCTTGATGAGCCAAATACTTCCAATGTCCGCGGCGAATGGCGAGATATCGAGTGCCACCGAAACCCTGTTGCAGAATGTAGTCACGGATCGGGCCGGTATCCTTGCCCAGCAACGCGGGCAGCATGTTGAAGCTACCAGAACCGACGGCGTCTATTGAGCAGACTAATCCCAGCGAGCAATGGCGAGCGAGACTTCGTTTTTCAGGAGACTGTATCAGCCTTGATCGTGCTCCGTTCAGCCCACAGAATCGCTGAAAAGCACTTGTGCTGTAACTTAATGTGTTGACAGGTGAATTTGTGGCACGTGTGTTACAGCTGGTCCAGCAATTTCCGGGCCTCTGTCGCAGCCTCTGTCTCGGGATAATCATCGATCACCTGTTGCAGCCGTTTTCTGGCGACCAAATTGTCTTTGTCGTTGAAAAGTAGCTTCGCCATTTCTACTTTGCTGGATGCCTTCTTCTCTCGGAAGACGGCGGCCTGTTTCGGGTCGTTATTGTCTAAGACGTCAGTATCTACACTGGATGGTCGGATCAGCAGCATTCGAACACGTGGTACTCTCGGATTCGCGATCAGCTTAAATGAGACGTCGCCAATGGTGGTGGTCTTTGTGTTGCCAACGTTTCCGTTTATCCATCTCGGTGCTCTATGCGTATCGCTGCCTTCGTAGAGAATATTTCCAAGTTCGGTCAGGAATGGTTTACTGCCCGCGGTGGTCACGGCCGACCGGTTATCGCCCGATATGTTGACGTAAATGGCCCGGATCCAAGTGATTCGAGTGTCGGACGATCCGAAGACCTCAACCGTCATTCTATTCTGTTCATGTTGTTCGGTCGTGCACCGCCAGATCTTATTGGAAGCGTCGCCGAAATCCTGCGCTAAACTAAACCCTCTGCTTGTGAAGATGCCGTACACATCGACGGCAGCCAAGCCGGGAATATACCTGAGGCCTGTTTTATCCTGAATTGGGACTTCCTCTGAGTCCAATCCCGGTTGGTTCTCAGGCGCGATCGGCACGGACTGCCGAGTGGGTTCGTTCTGTCTCCCGTTGACTGGCTGAGGTTGTGCCACAGGTGCAGGGGTGTTCTCACTGGGCGACATGAGGGCAACAATGACGATCGACGCAATAACTCCAACCGCCACCAGGGCCGCACATCCTCCACACCCGGACGGTTTGTTTCGTTTTTCGCGTGCATCATTGGCATCTGCTCGGAGACCGCACTGCGGACACCGTGGACGTGAATCTGCGGACTCCCAGTCCGTTCCGCAACCTGGACAGGTAACCTGTATTTGTTTCATCCTGCTTCCATGAATTCCAGAATCAGAATTGGTGCGTCTGTTCCTTTAGTAAATCGTGTCATGGGCAGGACGTCAAGTAGGTCGCAGGAATGGCTCGAATGTAATGCACTGGTGCGCCGTCAGTCTCGGCAGAGTTGCCAGTGGAAAAAGAATTCACAGGACCGTTTATGGCAGCACAGAAGCCGAGGCAACGGACAAATGCGCTGCACTTATTGCCCAAGTGAAGTTGAACGTGAAGCCAATCGTGTCCCGAGAGTCCCTGGCCGCGTATCGAAATGGCTGGCTGGAAAATGACGTCGCAGTTAACCGGGCATCGAAGACGTATGAGCAATACGAAGCCAGCGTTCGGCTGCAGGCGATTTCCTTCATTGGACATATAAAACTGTCGGAACTGGACGGTCATGATCTTCTGGCGTGGCAGGCGAAATTGCAGCCGAAGAACATCAGCGACAACCAACGAATCCGTTCGATTCGAGTCCTGCGAAACGCCCTGAACAGGGCTGTCAAGCATCGGAAGATGGCGTTCAGCTGAGACGTATCGGATCCACTTGGAGCACATCGTTGGTGCCAGCATCGGTGGATATTCCATACCTCCAGCCACGTCAGAGTGGCTGACCAAGATTAGCCTCAAGCTGCGCACCAGGCTTGAGCAGCTACAGCTGGTGGAGCCAGAAGCCCTCGTCGAACGTGAACGAATCACGATCGGCGGTCTGGTGAAGCGTTACCTGTCCGAAATCGAAGTGAAACCCAGGACAGTTGTCCGATACCGCAATCAGACGCAGTTTATGCAGGAATTCTTCGGACGGCAGGCCGACATTTCCGAGCTGGCCAACGGAGACGGAGAACGCTTCCTGAAGTGGCTGAAGCGGAAGAAGAAAAAGAATGGTGAGCCTTACGGTCCCAATTACATCCACAAGATCGTCAAGACATCACGACAGGTGTTTGGGTTTGCTGTGGCAGACGATCAGATGAACAGGAACGTTCTGGAAGGTGTGAAAGCTCCGGAAGTTATCACCGATGAACGTGACTTTGAGATCACCTCTGAGATGACTGAGAAGATTCTAAAGGAGGCGAACCCAACATACCGGCTGATTATTGCGTTGGCGCGTTATGGTGGGCTTAGATGCCCGTCAGAATTCTCTGGGCTACGCTGGAGCCACATTCTTGGGGCGAAAGACCGGTTCATTGCTCATTCACCGAAGACCGAACACTGTGGCAAGGAAAAACGTATCGTCCCGATCTTCGCGGAACTACTGCCAACTCTCCTGGAGGCTCGGGAAATCGCCTCGAATGAACAGGACGCGGTGTTCCCGGACATTCACGCCGAGACCAATCTGCGCACAGAGACACAGCGTATTCTGATCAGGGCAGGCATCACTGAGGAGATCCCAAGGTTCTACCAGAACTGCAGGTCCAGCCGACAGACTGAGCTGGAAGCTGAGTTCCCACTGCACGTCGTCTGCAAGTGGCTGGGAAATTCAGAACGCACCGCCAAGAAGCACTACCTTAAGGTGCGCGACAGCCACTTTCAGAAGGCTGCCAGCGCCGGTATGCAGCAGAGTATGCAGAACATGTCCGCAACATGTAGTGAGCCGTCGCAGGCTGATGAAGCCGCGCATGAAAAAACGCTGGAGAATGATGATTCCCCAGCGTTTCCATTGTGTAGCAAGTACACCCGGGAGGTGTCGAATAGGTGCCAAAACCAGAGGGGAAACTGCACCTATTGATTCACAGGTGCCACCACAGGTGCCACGTGAAGTCGAATGGTGCCATATACAGAGAATGATTGCCGATTGCCGTGACCTCGACGACGGCACTCGGAAGGCAATCCTCATCCTTGGCAACGCTGCTGCTGCTCGGACAGCGACCTGAGGAAGCCGCCCTAACTGAGAACACATCCCCCAGTGCCTGGAAACCTCGGGCCCGATGAGTTGGAACGCTGAAACGACTATGGCGAGATGCTTGACGGCCCCGTTACCATCGACTGACTCTGACCGCGAAGAGCGAACTCACTAGAAACGACAGACGACCTCCAATCACCGTCAGAAACCACTGCAGGTACCACCGCAAATATAGAGGCAGTGGTTTCTGTCCGAGAACGAAAACTGTCATTTCCTCGTTGCTTCCAAGAATCTTCACGGCCGCCCTTTACTGGCACACACTAAGGTCACCTGTGTCGACCGACGCGCCGCAATGCGAAATTAAGGAAGCCTATGTGGCGCATATAACATCGAGTAATAACGACACGGAAGGCCGATCAGCGGGGCCAGCACCGACATGGTGTAGGCGAACGATACCTGCAGGATCGATGAGCACGTCGCCGCCAAGTTGTTTCACGTCACCGGATGAATTGCGGAGCCGCCGGCCGCGCACGAGAAGTTTGGCGTAGACCCACCACGCAGCGGGGCCGAGAATATTCCACCATCGACCACGTTCCATCCCGTAGGCGGAGTAAAGAGCGCGTGACTCATCCACCAAAAGAGCCCAACGTAGATCGGTTTCGCGGATGTAGGCCTGGGCGAGCAGTCCTGCTTCGAACGTCACGATGACGACGTTTATCCCCTTCGCCTCAATCTCGTGCTCTCGCAACTGCGACAGATGCTCTCTGCACGGCAGTCAGCCGAGGTGACGATGGAACACCACCAGCAGCCAACTGCCAGCGTAGTCCGAAAGTCGATGGAGTCCTCCACCGGCGTCCGGCGACTCGAATGTGACGGCCGGCGATCCTACTTTCGTTGGCATGTTACTCACCGGTGAATTTCGGTCGCAATGTCCCCCACACTGGGCGCACCACAATAACTCACGAACTAACCGCAGGGGGCGTCAACTTCCAGCCAAGCTTCTCCGCAGCATCGACCGCCAACTTCGGATTCTGCTGAATCATTTCGGCGACCTGACTCCTGACAACTGCTTCCAACTCGTCATCAGAAACGCCTACAAGAGCCTTACGATGCCGCTCGTCCTGCTCAAGCTGGAGCTCCCAAATCAATTCGCACAACCGCAATAAGCGTGGACTGTACCGCCGCTCCGAAATCATCGACTTAATTGCGCCATTCCAGTTTTTCAGGAACTGACTGAATCCCCCCGCGGTCTGAATCGCCATATCACAAATCAACTGGCGCCGATTTTGATCTCGTGTGGAGCAGTACGCGGTCGCGAACTTTTGAATTTCCATCCCCCGCCGTTTCTGACGTTGTCGAGCCTGGCGTTCTCGTTCATGATCTGCGTGGCATACACTGCATGTGTGCATCCGTTCCGGTCGACCCCGATACCGTCGGCGGAAGTCTGTGAATGGCTTAATCTGCGCACAGGCGGAACACAGTCGAACAGCTTCGTCTGTCACATGAATTGTCATCAGGTATGTCTCCGCTCAGAATCTGGCCTCCGTTGCCCCGCGCATCGTATGTCGTCTTTGCCATTAAGGTTGCGACCTGTCATTGATGGGATTGTACCAGTTAGTCACGCCAGTGAGAACTAGTGTTTTGCCCGGTGCGACATCGGTGATTATGACGGCTGGCCTTCAGCCAGGATCCGGTACACCGTCGACCGGCTCAACTTCGTGGCCCTGACGATGGACGCCTTCTTTTCGCCCTGTGCGGCCATCTGACGGACCAGCCGGATCGAGTCATCAGTTACGGACAACTGTCGCCCCTTCTGCGATCCGCCCCACCTCTTGCCTGCTGCACGCGCCGCAGCCTGACCAGCAGCAACCCGCTCACC
>JBDONA010000055.1:0-9037 GCA_039831575.1 Fuerstiella sp.
CTCTCAACGGAACGATGCTGTTTGGTCTGCAGCAACTGGAACGCGCTCATCAGCTCTGCCCCCACGATCCGATGGCGATTGTTGGATTGATCCAGCACGATAAGAACGATCGTGATGCTGCCGCCAGGCAATCGCTGATGGAACAGGCCGAGGCGCTGGCGTCCGTATCAATTCCTCTGCGGATTCAGATCCTGGAATTCCGACTGGAAACTGCTGCGAACGAAGATTTGAGTACGGGCGACATCGAGACCTTACTGCTTGACCTGCTGGCAACTGCTGACGCATGGCCCGATACCTGGCGACTGTCAGCCCAATGGGCGCAGCAACAGCGACTGCCGCAGGTGCGTCTGCGTTGTCTGGTCGAAAGCGTTGTTCGCGATCACTGGAACGTGGCCTGTCTGCATGCGTTGTCGGACGGACTTCGTGGGAACGCCCAATTTGATGGCGATGTCGCGGAACTCGCGCACCGGCTCAGAATCATCCACGGGACCGCGCGAAGCATCTTTGCGACACCGGAGATCACGCCAGATGTCGAAAGCCTTGCGACCAGTCTGCACTCCATCGGGCGTCTGTCGGAGGCCCGGGCCTGGGCTCGCATTGCTCGCGGTGTTGACCCTGCCAGCTCATGGGCCGGATTGATGATCTCCCGGTCGGCTGTTTCTGTGAATAGTGGTGACACGTCGCTGGCTGGTGTACACCTGGTTGCAAGGTTACGGGAACTGGCGGCAGAACTGCCGTTGCCGCACGAGTTACTGAGGCGTGACGTGCCCTCAATGCCGCAGGGCAATGCGGCGGTCAGATTCGTCGACACGTCGTCGTCCGCCGGAATCAAGTTCGTCTACAACAACGGGGCCGTGACGGACCAGGAAGGACTGCACATGCATCAATGGACCGGTGGTGGTGTCGGTGTCGTTGACATCGATGCTGATGGCTGGCCCGATCTTTGTTTTTCTCAGGGTGTTCGTCTCGTGAGTGCAGACAGGATCAGCAGTGTGACCACGGGACTGTACCGAAATCTGCGGGGGGAAGTCTTTGATGAGGTGTCTGGTACGGCCAATGTGACGGTGTCTGCATTCGGGCAGGGTGTTGCCGTTGGCGATATCAACAACGACGGATTTGATGATGTGTATGTCGCCAGTACCTCTGGCAACACACTGCTGCTGAATCAGGGAGATGGGACATTTCAGCCGGTGACCGACTTTCACGGCAGCACTGGCTGGACGACGAGTGTGGCGATTGCCGATCTGAACGGAGACTCCCACCCGGATATCTACGACGTCAACTACATCAGTGGTCCGCACGCGTTCCAGCAGACTTGTGATCATGAAGGACGCACCAGGACCTGTGGACCGACCGACTTTCCAGCGGAACCGGATTGTGTGTTTTACAGCGACGGTCGTGGCGGGTTCCGCAACGTTTCTGCCGAGACGGGTTTTGACGCCGGTCCAGGCCGAGGCATGGGGGTGATTGTCGGCGACATTCTGGGCGCGGGCAGCAATCAGGTCTTCGTCACCAACGACGAGACACAGAACTTCTTCTTCACTCGCAGTCGTGATTCAGCGATCTTCTCGGAACGTGGGTTTGTGCTCGGAGCGGCATTCGATCAGTACGGCGCAGCTCAGGGCAGTATGGGAATCGCCGTCGGCGACGTTGACGGCAATAATCGTCCGGATCTGTTCGTTACCAATTATTACGCAGAATCAAACACGCTGTACTCGCAGCAGTCAACGGGATTCACGGATGACACGGCAGCAGCCGACCTTGCCGTATCGGGGTACTCGCTGCTGGGCTTTGGCTGCCAGTTCCTCGATGCAGATGCTGACGGAGACTCAGATCTTGTTGTCGCCAACGGGCATCTGGACGACTTCACACATATGGGGCATCCGTTCCGGATGAGGCCACAGTTCTATGAGAACATTGGCAACGGCCGCATGGTGGAAGTTGCCATCGCAGGCGATTACTTCGGGAGTCAGGTGCTGGGCAGATCTATGGCCACATTAGACTGGAATCGGGACGGCCGCTGCGATGTTGTCGTCACGCACCTGGACTCAACGGTCGCGTTGCTGACAAACGAAACACCGCAGATTACATCCACGATATCCATTGCTCTTAAGGGTACCAATGTTGCCAGAGATGCGATCGGAGGTTCGGTCTCATGGTCGTCAGCAGCTGGCCCGACAGCGTGGCGTGTGGCGGGCGACGGTTATCAGTGCTCAAACGAGGGTGTTCTGCGTCTGTCGTTTGCCGGGCGACAGTCACGGAAATCCGGCGTACAGGTGACGTGGCCGGGAAAGGGATCACATACCCTCAGGCAGGTCGCCGCCGGAACACACTTCGCCGTTATTGAAGATCGCCTTTCGTTGTACGAATTACCGCAGTGATCAGGACCCCTGGGCTTCCGTCACACGCTCAGTCCAGCCTCGGCCAGCTGCGCGTGCGAGACCAAGATTGTTACTCCACCCATGCAGATCAGCTGTCAGAAAATGGCTTGTAAATTTCGCATATCCGCGCTGCGTGCGGACGCTTACTGCGAATACCAGCTCAGAAGACTGGTCAATTGTTTCATTCGCGCCAGCAGGGAAACGCGATTGAGCGCCGAGCGCGTGCCCAGCGCCGGAGAGTAGCCGTAATTGTGATCCGCAGTCGCCAATGACGCCTGCACATCAGCCAGATCCAATTGGTCGGCGCCACGTCGAGCGGCCCGCAGCCGAGCCAGCCACATGACGATGGGATACATCAGTGCCAGGCCACGAAATCCGTCCAGCAGCGATGTCTGAAACTGAGCCGGACCGCAAAAATGAATGCCCTGAATTTTTACGCGGAAATATCGTGTCAATAATTCGTCGATGTCCGGACGACGCCCGCCGTAATGAACTTCGAGACCTGAGAAATGCACGGCCTGGAAAGCCTGCTTCATTCCGTCGTCGCTAGCTTCGCCAAACACCCGTGACACCGACGCGGATTCATGCAACGTCGGAACACGACCAAGCCCGGTGGTAAACCGCAACGCCGCGTTCAATAACGCCACTCTGGTGCTGATCCCTCCGCGAACGAGTGCTTCGGTATCATGTCTGGCGTACTGAGCGGCAATCAGGCGGAACATGATTCGAGCCATCCGATTGGGCCGGTGAATCGGCAGATCGTTGTCTGGCTGAGCTTTCACAGCCGCAACCGTAACCAGGGACAGGTAATCGTCCAGCTTTGCACCGTTTATGGTTTGGAACTGAGATTGTTCGACCAGTTCCAGCCATGCCAGAATTCTCATCAGTCGCACAACAAGATCCACGGAATCGTCCGTGACGCTGGTGTCCAGCGCTGTCAGGAAGCGATGAAAGTCAGGCCAGTTGCTTTGCTGGATGCCGTGTGGAGGAGCATCGTGAATCAGTGGCGGATCGTGGTCACGGTGTTTTCCCGTGACGATTTCGCGACTCAACTGACCAAGTGCCGCTGTTTGCGAAGCGACCGCCGGACCCAGATTCTGTACGACAGATGGGCAGCTGAACCGCAGACTGACCGTCAGTTCCTTTTCTCCGGCCGGATGAACGGCGTACGGATAGACCCTGCAGGCCAACGGTTTCGCGGGTTCGCCAAACTTCGCGTGAATGCGACACAGTCCGTGTTCATCCAGAAACACGCACGCACCGTCGTCCTGGTGGGCCAGTCGGTAACGGTTTCGTGCGATCTGCTGGATCACCGGACGCGCCATCGAAACTCCGTCCGCGGCGGTCCAGCCCTGCTTTTCAATGCGTCGTTTCTCTTCTTCCGTGATTTCGATCAGATGTTCGCGACAGCAGCCGCCGCAGTTGTGGCAGCCCCAGTTTTGAACGATGGGAAGTTGCAGAGGGGGTTTGGACATGATTTCAGTTTTCGCGAAACGAACACGGCGCGCAGCAGACACGCCGTACAACAGTGATAGTCGAACGGCACAGACATTGGTAGTGCGTCGAAAGCTGTGTTTCGCTGCAGGGGCAAGGATTTTATTCTGTTCCGGCAAAACTGAAATTTTCGAATCACACTCTCCTGTCAGTCCTTTTCTTAACAAATGGCGCGACGGCGGGTGTTGGTAATCCGGATTGCCTGGTTACACTGTAGGTCACCCCGTGGAAGACCCCTTCGACCGCGTGCACGAATGATCGAAAAGTTCTCCGCAGGTTCCGCCGTGAGCGACTCCCGCCATTTGTATTGCGTTGGCTGTAACGAGCTGTTCTCAGATGAGGCAGATCAGTGCCCTCGGTGCGGTATGCTGTCCGTCGATTCCACCGACCACACCATGGACACCGTACTGATTCCACGCGGAGCCAACGTGTCGTCGACGATTGAAGCGGGGCTGGACGACATTTTGCTGGCCGGTCAGACGATCGACATCTATGAGTGTCGGCATCTGCTGGGGCGAGGCGGCATGGGAGTCGTCTATCTGGCCCACAACAGGAAACTACATCGTCAATGCGCACTCAAAGTGCTGTCTCCCCGACGAGTCTCCAATAACATCGATTACATTCAACGTTTTGAAAACGAAGGCCGGGCCGCTGCCGCACTGGTGCATACGAATGTGGTCACGACGCACGCGATTGGCAAAGCCGACGGCCACCATTTCCTTGAGATGGAGTACGTTTCGGGGCGGTCGTTGCAGAACGAAATCGACGAAGTCGGCCCCATCGGCCCATTGCGGTCGACTCAAATGGCAGTCGGTATCGCCGACGGACTGTCGGTCGCCCATCGTCTGGGAATCGTACACCGCGACCTGAAGCCGGACAACGTGTTGGTGACGCCCGCAGGTTATCCGAAAATCGCCGACTTCGGCCTGGCGAAGCAGATCCATTCCTCGCATTTGGGCTCCACAAAACTTGCCGGAACACCTCACTTCATGGCACCGGAACTGTTTGACGGTGAAGAGGCGAATCCGGCCAGTGATGTGTTTGCTCTGGGCGTCTGCTACTACCTGATGCTGACGGGCCGATTTCCCTTTGAAGGTGAGTCGGTCAGTGCACTGATGACAAAGATTCTGGCCGGCGAATACCAGAGCGTGCGCCGCCGCACTCCAGGAATTCCACTGGATGTCGCGGAGTGCGTCAGCGTCATGCTGGCCCGCAGTCCGGAGAACCGTCCCCGCGATGGAGCTGCCATTTCTCAGCTGCTGCAGGCCGTACTCGGTTCCAGTCGGGATCTGGACACGCTGGCTTATGAGGCGTTCAATGACATTCCCAGCGTCACCTATGAGTCGGTTAATCGAACCGTACACATACAGTTGCATTTGCCCAATGGGCGCCATCAGGCTGTTTACCTGCAGAACAGCGAACATCGTGCCGGTGATCGCCTGCTGAATATCTACAGCATCTGCTGCGAGGCTCGACCGGATTTCTATGAACACGCACTGCGTTTGAATGCAGTCGTGCTGCATGGCGGATTGTCCATCAAGGATATCGATTCGCAACCATGTTTTGTCATGGTCGACACTTTCCCGCGGGCAACCGTCAGCGCAGAAGAAATCCGTCGCAGCGTGATTGAAGTCGGATCCCGAGCCGATGAAATTGAACGCCTGTTGACAGGGTGCGACGTCAACTGACGGCCACGCCACAAGGAACACTGAAAGATTCATTCACGATGGTCGCGTCTGAAACGACGCGGTTTGTTTCTTCCCCGTCGAAGCTGGTCAGTCATCGTCATGGACACGGAACTCGGCCGAAACATGATCCTGTGGACGGTGCGACTGTCCGTTATCCTGTACGCCGTGGTCGCCTGGCGATGTCTTTTTCCAGCTACTTCCGGCGCTGCTGGTCGACGACAAACGGTTGCGTGGTCGTTGTCATGGCTGTTGTGCGTGGCACACGTGATGTGCGCATATCACTTTGAACACCACTGGAGTCAGCAGGCGGCTTTAAAGCATACGGCGGAAATGACCGAACGTGTTGTCGGCATTGACTGGGGCGGCGGCCTGTACATCAACTTCATGTTCCTGGCATGGTGGGGAGTTGACGTTTATCAATTGATGCGTGGCAAGGCGCAGCGGACAGCAGGAATCTTACAGGGTACGGCCGCCTTTATGATGTTCAACGCCACGGTCGTCTTTGGGCCAACCTGGTGGATTATTCCAACAGTCATCTTTGCGACTGCTGTAGCGATCCGCTTTCGCCGCCGGACATCACACCGTGACAGCGATATCGCCTGATTTGGAGGCAACTACTACGGTTTACTCCGCTGACACGTGGCCGCGACAGACGCATTCCGCCTGAGAAAACGGCGTGCCGACGGGCCAGAACGGATCCTGAAAATAAGTAAACGGCTCTAACGATCATCGGTCTTCAGATCCCGCCAACCTTTCAGTTCGACCTCCACGACTTCCGGACGATACGTCGGCACATCACGCAGTTGTCCGGGATTCGGATTTTCTGCCCCCGGCTTAAGCTTGTCTTGCGTGGGCTTGGGGAGGTTACGTGGCGGCACATTGAGTTGACGGAACATGCGGAGTTGCAATGCTGCCCTTCGGAAATCGCGGACCACGGTCAGATAAACGACGTCACCTGGACGAAAATCCTTCAGCCGTTCCACAAGATCGTCAAAGTCCTGTAAATCGTCTGCTTCGGCGGGAACGTTTTCTTTAGAAGCTTTCGCCGCCAGACTTAAAATCAAATCGCCGGATTTCAACTTTGCACTGGCAGCCGTACTTCCCCTGGAAACCGTGCGAATCAACACACCGGTTTCCATATTGCCAGGATCCGGCGTAATACCCAACGCGACGCGAGAGCGTTCTACGACTCGGTTTTGTCCCACAAGTTCAGCAAGATCCGCGTGTTGTCCGTCACTGAGGGGATGGCCATCCAGCAGATAAACGGACACACCACCTGTGGCTCGGACCGGCCCGACCAGTGCCGACAAGCGTCGGAATACCTTCAGTGCATCGGCATCGCCACGCCAGTACTCATCAATGAAGATGTTGACTGTGCCGATGGCCCTTCGTCGTCCCCAACCAATGCCCGGGTCCTGTGCGAAGGCGCCATTCTTAACGTGAGCGCCGTTTTTCTCGAGTTCTTTGATCGCCAGATCTATACGGGTCTGCCAATGCTTGCGCAGACTTTCATTTGCACTTTCTGCCAGGACAATACGAGTTGTCTCAGATAGCAATTCGAGTGCTTCCGAGGCGGCACGAACCGTCTCTTTGTCGTCGGATGCGTAGCGGGCATCCACTTCCGCCAGCAATCGGATGATGACTTCTGCACTGGGGTGCTCAACCGACAAGGACGCCAGCGTTTTGATGTCGTCTGCCGCCAGCTGTTTCAGTTGCTTTGACGCGGCAGCTCGGCGTGCAAAATCAGTGGCCCCCAGATCCTCAATCAGGAACGGCAGTCCGCCAGCTTCGGGCTGGTCAGCCGCTGTCGACGACTCTGCCAATTGACAGATCGCTGGCGATGAGAACAGCACTGTCGTCGCAACAAGGGCGACGCCCTGGAACAACATTGCCGCCGCAATCGTTCTTCTTACGGAAATTGGCGAGTCGTGCGAGGATCGAGTCATGCCTCTATTGTCGAAGGTCATGACGTCTATTGCAAGACGGACCCGGTGGGACGGCGCCCAGGCCGGAACGCCTGAGAAATGACCGATGTTTGAGCTGGCCCCCGCCTCCGGCCAAAGAGACAACTGGCTCCTTTGCCAACATCTCGCCGAAACGTGACTCTACCTGCGGACTGGTGTCGCGAGATACCCGCTGACGTGTACTTTTAACTTGCCGATGCAGCGCGTTCCCAGGGGGACGTTGACCTTCAGAAAGAACTGCCCACTTTTCTTTGGCGTATGCTCCAGCTCGGCCTTAACGGGAAACGGTTTACCGGGCTTGCCGTCGCTGACGATGACTCCCAGCAGACAGCCCAACGGCGCATCCGCCACGTGTTCTTTTGAGTCCTTTTCCTCCTGCAGGCCGTTTACGGTCACCGTCGCTGAATACGTCATTTTGTATTCGCCGGTGGCCTGGATTCGAAACGGCTTTCCTTCAGAAACATCGCCGACCAGTTCCCAGGATTTTCGAGTGTCAATTTCGATGTCAGAAGCATTCTCCTGCATCAGCTCTTCGCTGATCGCGCCGATCCTTTCTTTCAGCCCGTCCATCTGGGGGCTGAGCTGACGCAGGCGTCTGAGCATCTGCATCGACTTTTCCTTGTCACCCTGCTTATAAAACTCGATCGCCACTTCCTTGTATTCGTTGACCAGAGCTTCCTCTGCTTTCTCCAGCCGCACTGCCAGAGCTTTGGCGGACGGTCTGTCATCGTCGCGTTTGCGATCTCGCGATGACTGGGCATTCGCAGCGGTCTGTATCAAAACGCAACAACTGCAGACGACGAGAGTGGCCCGAAGAATGTCGAATGAGAGTCTCATGGATTTGCTCCGGAATTTCATGTCATTGATTTCCTGCGGCCTGAATCTAACGATCAGCCACAGACGATGGAATGGCATTTCCCAATCGCAGCCGAACACCCAGGGCCATGCTCATCACACCAGTTTGCGTTTTCTCGTGAACCATTTTGGCTATGTGGCCCGCCGCATTATCAGGCTGAAAACGTCATTTGCGGTCGCGAATTGGCGTAATTCATGGTTGAGGGCACGGCGGGAACAAGCCTGAACCAGTAGTGGAACGTATTTTGGGTCAGGAATAACGGCCTGCAACTGCCGAATTCCCCGGATTTTGGACAAAATCGTTCTTCGTCACTCCAACTGTTCTTCGTGGCATTCCCTTCCGAAACGAAGTCACAGAATCAGGGCCGACAGAGCACCATCGTGTTGCCTGCCCTGGCGGTAAGTGCCCGGATGACACGGATTTTCAAGCGACGGAAGACAGCGAACGGGACAAGCACGTATCGTCTGACGCCATCTGCCCGCGACGTTAGATCGTTTCGCTTGTGAGGCGGACCGAGCTTTGGCGGGCAGCAGAGGAATTCCTGCCAGACGCCGATAACTACACGCTGTCCAGAATCTCTCCAATATTGGAGAACACAACGTAGTCGTCATCGGTCGGCGCCGTAAACAGCGCGGCGGCCAGACTTTGCTGAGT
>JBDONA010000234.1:0-2110 GCA_039831575.1 Fuerstiella sp.
TTTGATCAATTCACGATCGATACCGACTGTCCTGGCGATGAAGCCAATACTGAACGGTGAGCCGTTAGAATGCTGTAAACTCCCGTACGGTCCAGCCTGAACACTCAGCTTCACCAGTTGCATGAAGACCGCGTAGATCGCCATTGCAGTGATACTGTCGTGATCATCGAGCAGGGCGTGATAGCCGCGAGACGTGAAGCCCGTCGGGTGCGATATCCATAACAATGGACGGTTCTTGTCCATGATCTTTTTGCTGTCCGACTTGACGAAGATCTCATCAAACTTTGCCACCGTCAGGATGCTGTCGGGATACTGTCCGGATGAATGCCCCATCGCCGCATCAGCTCCGTCCGTGGTCGATGCCGACAAATATGTTGCCCGTGCATCTGTACTCGTTAAACTCATATCGTTGATCCTTTTGACGCGGTTGCACTTCAGATTTGCCGTCTATGAGTGCTTCCGCGTTTTTGCATTAACGGGCGGGATGTTCGGGGGAAGTCGGCGGCTCATCTCGCCACAAGAGCGGCAACTGACGGTGTGGGACCGTGCCGTGCTGGATGATGTGCTCCACGGTTTCCAGATCGTAGTGCATGCGTTTCGCAATGGTCGCCGCTGGCTTGAAGATGCTGTGCAGGAATTGCACTCCTTCGACGATCTCTGTGTTTGAGCTGGTGGGCTTCATTACTCCGCCCCCTGCTGACCACTCACCCATTTTTCGATCGATTCACGAGTCCATCGGGGATGCGTTCCGAGAAAAATCGGCTTTGGAAACTTGCCAGCCTTCCACTGAATTTCGATCTGCCTGGTTGAACAGAGGCAGTATGCTGCCGTTCCCTTCTTGTCGTTCAGCGGTTTCAGTTCCGCTACGCCACTTTGCACCATTGCCATCGTCGTGTCTCCCGTTTGCGAATTGAAGAAAATGCGAACGACGTTGTCCGCATCCCCTTAATATTCAACGAAAAGACCGCTGGGAATATGCTTCCCAACGGTCTGGCGATGTCTGGCGATGTCTGGCGATGTCTGGCGATGTCTGGCGATGTCTGGCGATAGCAACCGATCAGGGGGTGAAGTTGGCCCCCATTTCATCCAGGAATGTGATACGAAAACGCACGTCACCTCTCTGACCCTTCGTTTTCGCATTTCCGTTTTCGATCCATTCAGCTAACTGTTCGCGGCACCACGACGATGACTTGGGAAACATTTTGTACGCCTCACCACGAGGCATAAACTTTGTCCAGCCGCGTTTCTCGGCCAATGATTCCGCTGTCTCCGTCACAGGTGGTGTCACCGGTTCGTCGCTGGCTTTCTGGTCCGGAGTTGCAGCGTCTTCATGTTCTGCATTTCCACTTCGAACGTCCGCAATTTTGTCATCGACACCTTGCGCGTTCGGGGGAGCATTTGCAATGAGTCCCGCTGCCTGCGAGTCACAACCGGCTGACATTGGAATTTCCTTCCTCCCAGTGACAACCAAGTTACTGCTTCCGAGCCACTTCTCCTGGTCGTATGGTTTTCGACTCACTTCATCGCGATCACCTATGATCGTTTGGATTACTTCGGGCCTCTTGTGCAGCATTCGTTTATATCCGTATTCCCATACCAGTCCGTCGATACTACTGCTGGCATCCGGTTTCCGGTTCTTCCTCACAGCCAGGGAGACCGGCGTCCGAATGTCTTCTCCGTTTAGTAAAATGGTGAGGAATTCATTGTCGAGACGACCAACCGACTCGACTATCCAAAAAGTCCCGGGAGTCACGGCTGAGTGGATCACCCAGCGTGCGTTCACAACAAGGTCCAGATACTTCAACGCAAATTCCATCTGTCTAGGATTGGTAACCCAGCCGTCAGGAAACAACTGATAATCTTCAAGCAACCTGGTAGCTTCTTTGGCTTGGTATTCTTCGTATGGCTCCCTTCCGCCGTGCGTAATTCGATCCCATTCGAATTCGGTCATCATCGTGCTTGTTTCCTTGTTTCAAGGGAGGCAGTGATCAGACATGGAAATCCCCATATGAACGTTACGTTGCCGATGGCATCCTGACTGAGTCGCTGGATGGTGTAGCCGACCTTACACAACGTTCGAGTTATTTCCAATCGGTGCCAGGCTGGCCGT
>JBDONA010000040.1:0-8982 GCA_039831575.1 Fuerstiella sp.
AATTGCGAGCGACGCATAAGGACTCCTTTCATTGGCGGTTAACCGTGAATGTGAGTCCTTATGTTCTCTAATACACCCATAATCGCGCCAGGCTATTTAGCCGCCGGTTCCTGGCACTGTTTTCACCCGCGGCTAGCGCCTTGCGGCTCACTGTTTCAGGTATCCGGACACGCGGCCTGGAACTGCGGGTGGGGTGGAGCCAGGACTTGCGGTGCAGGACAAACGCCGAAGGCAGCTCTCCCAACCTGATCATCAAGCCGTGAAGAGGCACTCGCCGGCCTGATTCGATGTGCCCGCACGTGACGCGTGATACACTTTCGGACTGTGATCATCGTGATGTCGACAGGCTCGACGTCGTTTCCAGAACGGAAATTTCATGAGGCCGGTTTATGCAAAAGCTCGATCGTCGCGGGTTGTTAGGCAGCACGCTTGCGGGAGCCGTCGCCGTGGGCCTGCATACGACGGCCGTCGCAGAAGACACTCCGCGACTGCAGCCAACGCAAATTCATAACGGGCAGCGTGGAAAGGTAATTGACACTAATGTCAGTCTGTTTCAGTGGCCGTTTCGCCGGCTGCCGTTAAGTCAAACCGATGCATTGCTGCAAAAGCTTCGGGCGCACGGGATCGACAAGGCATGGGCCGGCAGCTTTGAAGGCCTGCTGCATCGCGATGTCGCCGGTGTGAACTCTCGACTGGCTGCGGAATGTCAGAAATACGGCAGTACTGTCCTTGTTCCGTTTGGGACAGTGAATCCTGTCCTCCCTGACTGGGAGGAAGATCTGCGACGATGTCATGAAGAGCATCACATGCCTGGCATCCGACTGCACCCGAATTATCACGGCTATTCACTGGAAGATCCGCGATTCGAGCGTCTGTTGCACCTGGCATCCGAGCGACGGCTCGTTGTTCAGCTGGCCACCGCCATGGAAGATCAGCGGACGCAGCATCCCCTGCTACACGTTGCCGATGTTGATCTCACTCCACTTCCGGACGTGATCAGACGAGTACCGGGTGCAAGATTGGAGATTCTGAACCACAAGGCCACCGGTGCGGTTTTCGTTTCGTTGATAAAGAATCCAGGCGTCTACTTTGACATTTCACGGGTGAATGCAACCGACGGCGTCGCCCGCGTCGCGCGGTCACTGCCGGCAGGTCGAGTTCTCTTCGGAACGCACGCCCCGTTTCTGATCTACGAATCGGCCATGATCAAAGTGTACGAATCAAACCTGACGGAAACGGAATCGGAGGCGATTCTGCGTCAGAACGCGGAAACGCTGCTCTCGAAGACCGGGGTCTGATAGCAGACGGACAGTAACTTCTTCAGAGCTGCCTGAAAATCCGCCGCATGCACACAGGTGCGTGTGAGACCCGGAGCGACGGCGTGGCGATCCCTGTCAAACTGAGCACGCCTGCCGGAATGGATCAGGAAACAATCGGCAGCAGGCCGCTGGAACCGTGCTGGACCTGACGAGTAATGATCGACCCGATCAGTGTGGTCCCGGTGCAGTCGTGAATTTCGATCTGAGCTGTCGAACCGGCCAAACGTGGATTGCCGTTGAAGACCACGATGCGGTCACATTCAGAGCGGCCCATCAGCTGTGTTGCCAGGGGATCACCGGCCACGACTTCTTCGCCCCGAGCCATCTTCTTTTCTGCCGTTTTGCTCAGACCTTCCACCAGCACACTCACCTGCCGGCCAATGAGTTCGGCGTTGTCTTCTTCGCTGACAGCATTCTGGACCGCCAGCATTTCGTTGTTACGGCGTTTCTTCGTCTCTTCAGGAATGTCGTCGGGCAGCAAGGAAGCGGCTTTTGTCCCCTCACGTTCGCTGTACTTGAAGATGAAGCTGTTCTTGAAACGAAACTCTTCAATCGCCGCCATGCTGAGCTGGTGAGCTTCTTCTGTTTCGCCGCAGAAGCCGACAATAAAGTCGCTGGAGACGCTGCAGTTCGAAACGATTTCGCCAATGCGGTGCATCATTTCGCGATATTCTTCGACAGTGTAACCACGTTTCATTTGGCGGAGCTGTTCGTTGCAACCGTGCTGCAGCGGCACATGCAGATACTTCACCGCCTTCGACAGATCCCGCACGGCGTGCAACAGATCGTCGGTCATGTCTTTGGGATAGCTGGTCACAAAGCGAATCCGTTCGATGCCGGCAATATCGTTGATGCCGTACATCAGATCGGAAAGGCGATTCAACCGGCCTGCTTCCGTGTGTTTGTAGCTGTTGACGGTCTGGCCCAGCAAACACACTTCTTTGACGCCCTGATCAGCAAGGATCCGTACTTCGTTCAGAATCTGTGACGGCGGGCGGCTTTGTTCCGGTCCACGGGTCGTCGGGACCACACAATACGTGCAGAACTTGTCACAGCCGATCATGATGCGGACGAACGCCTGAAACGGCGTGGGGCGCATTTCCGGGTCCCGCAGTGGATCGTAGCTTTGAAAACTGCTGGAGACTGCTGCCACGGACCCATCACGCCGACCGAGACTGACGGCCTTCTGCTGTTGTCGTTTGGCAGCGGATCGTGTCTCCTGGATCAGCCGCGGAATTTCGGCCAGTTGCCCAGTGCCGACAACCAAATCCACATGAGGTGCTCGCTTGAAGATCAGATCCTGATCCTTCTGCGCCATACAGCCCATCACGCCAATGACCTTCTGTGGCTTCGTTCTCTTGACGTACTTCAGCCGTCCCAGTGAGCTGTAGATCTTGTGTTCGGCGTTTTCCCGGACACTACACGTATTGAACAGCAGCGTATCAGCCGACTTCGGATCATCGGTCAGCTCGTAGCCGTCCTTGCGCAAAGCGGCGACAACCAATTCGCTGTCCAGCATGTTCATCTGGCAGCCAACAGTTTCGATATACAGCTTACCGTTGTGATTAGCGTCTGGCGACGGCTGCTCGATCATTTCCACAATCAATTCCCAACCAACATGATTCACGATATGAATACGTTGGACTCCTGTGCGTTGTCACTAATTACATGAGAGGTCGTGTGCCACTGGCTCCGCCAGTGTTCCTGTAAGCCTCAAGGCACTGGCAGAGCCAGTGGCACACATCAATACTGGGCCGACGCAGCACAACGTTCGCAGCACAACGTTCGCAGCACATAACCATAGTAAACCGACTGGGCGGCTGACTAAGGCTCCGTGCAGTCCAGGAACTCGGGTTGTTCCGTAGCCGAACTCGCCGGAGTTTGCAGGATATTCTCTATGTCGCCCAAAGTCTGGCGACTTCGGCTACCCCATAATCAAGCCTCGAAGAGGCACTAGGAACTTTCGCTCACCATCGAGCGGACAGACCACACGGCAAACCCGGTTGCAAACACGGACAACGCCAGCTCAAAAACAGCCATCGTGATACTCCTTCAAGACGATTGGCAAAAGCTCTGACTAAACACGCCAGTCCGTATTGATTCCGGGCACAGTTCCATTTCAGGACGTTACCCGTTCCACATACGAACCGGATTCCACATCAATTTTGACTTTATCACCCTGCTTGATAAAAGCGGGCACCTGGACCTCGGCCCCACATTCCAGTGTGGCCGCTTTGGATACATTTGTGGCCGTGTCGCCTTTGGCGGCCGGCTCGGTGTATGTGACTTCCATAATCACATGCTGAGGTGGCATCATGCTGATCAATTGTCCGTTAAAGAACAGCAATTGCACAGGTGCTCCTTCCATCAGGAAGGTCATTTGCTCTCCGACAACAGTGGCTGGCAGGCCATATTGTTCGAAGCTGTCATTGTCCAGAAAATAGAAGCTGTCGCCGTCGCGATACGAATACGCTCCATCGTTGCGGTGCACGTCCGCTTCATTCAGGCTTTCACCACTCCGATACGTTCGGTCGAGGATTCCACCCTTCAGCAGATTGCGAAGTTTCGACTTATAAAGTGCCTGGCCTTTGCCGGGCTTAACAAAATTGATTTCAATGAACTCATATGGTTCGTTGTTGATCAGGATCTTGGCGCCCCTCTTCAACTTCTCAACCGGTGTACCCATTGGTGCGATTTTCTGGTTCTGATATTGTTGCTGTCCCTGAAGACAATTCAATGTGCGTCAGGAGGTGTTATAAAACGGGGTAACAGCGAATTTCGCTGACTCATGGCCACGGTTGACGTATCTTGATAGCAGTACGGCGGCCCCCACGAGCCGGAACCGGTAACGTCAATTGGTAAACTGCTCTAGTGAGTCCCCGGACTGTTCTCGGAAATTTCTGCGTTTGAGCCGCATTCGCGGGCCGCACAATAACAAAAGCCGCAAGCAGAGTGAATCCTGATGTCTTCCAATGAGGTCGATCCCGAGGATTCGACGAATACTCCTGCGGGGAATTTGTCTGTTGATCGAGCCGGTATTGCCGGGCCGTCCGTGTCCACACCGATGGAACGGCCAAATTCCACCAAAACCGCCACAATGCAAGCAGCCAGCGGCAAAGGCATTCGTCCGGCATGGCAACGTCAGCTTGCCGAGGCGATTCGAGACCCTCAAGAGTTGCTGGCCAGACTGCAGCTGCCATCAGAATCGCCGGCTGTCCCTGCAGCAGCGGCTGTGCAGGGATTTCCCACCTTGGTACCGCACAGCTTTCTGGCACGGATGGAACCCGGTAACAGGAATGACCCGTTGTTGCTGCAGGTTCTCCCGGTCGCCGCGGAGGCAGATCAGGTCTTCGGATTCACGGCAGACCCAGTCGGAGACTCTTCAGCCCGAGCCGCCGCCGGCATGCTGCACAAATACCACGGCCGAGCATTGCTGATCACCACGGGCACGTGTGCGGTCCATTGTCGGTACTGTTTTCGACGTGAGTATCCGTATCACGAAGAACCTCGACGAATGACCGACTGGGAGCCAGCACTGCAGCAGATCCGTCAGGACGAGTCGATTACTGAAGTCATTCTCAGCGGTGGTGACCCACTGATTCTCAACGATGACCGACTGCGCACGCTGTGCAGCCGCATCGACAGTATTGACCACGTCGAACGTCTGCGGATTCATACCAGACTGCCGGTTGTGCTGCCGGCGCGAGTCACTGACAAACTGCTGACACTTTTGACGGGACTGCGCAGCCAGCCCGTCGTTGTCATTCACGCCAACCACGGCAACGAAATTGCCGCAGACTGTGAATCAGCATTGCGTACCATTGTCCGTGCCGGTATCCCGGTGTTGAATCAAGCCGTCCTGTTGAAGAACGTGAACGATTCTGTGGAAGCACTCGAATCGCTGTGCCGTCGCCTGATCAACATCGGCGTCATGCCCTATTACCTGCACCAACTCGATCGTGTTCAGGGAGCCGCGCACTTCGAAGTCAGCGACTCCCAGGCGCGTGAACTGGTGAATGGGATCCGCCGGCGATTGCCAGGCTACGCTGTGCCGCAACTGGTCCGAGAAATCCCCGGCGAGTCAAGCAAGACACCGTTGCTATGAGGCACAACGCGTAGTCGTTCTTAGTGGGATGCCGTGATCCGCACGAATTCGTCTTTGACGCCGTCCGTCGTGGGGACGCGAAAGCTGGCGGAAGCCACGTCCGCCGCAAGCTCCTGTTTATAGACTTTCTGCCTGCCCTGTTCCTGCCAGCCGAATTCAAGGGTAATACGGTTGGAAGGCGGGACTTGGTGGATGCCATACAGCCGGGCATCGATCACCCCAGCCCTGCGACCGGGCGAATGCATATAGAAACGCACGAGGGCGTTTCGGCAGTCTGCTTCGGAAACGTCGGCTTTCCCATAAAGCCATCCGCTGGAGAACTCGTTGTCCGCAGGAATATCGGCCGTAGCCAACGTTCGCCAGGTCGCTCCGGAATCTGTCGATATCTGCAGTTGGAAATCGATGCCCGCTGTCGGCGGCACAGGCAACGAATACCGCACGGCCGCTCGAACTTCCGTCAGACGTTCAGGGGCAGCGACTTTGAAGACCACGTGTGCGGGTTGCCGGTCGGTGGATTGATACGCGAACCGCGAATCAGCAGACCGTGGCTGGTAGCGAACATTCGCCGAGCGCAGTGCCGTCTCTTCAAAGGTGGACACCTTCGATTCCGAAAGACCAAAGTTCGGTAAGACAGCAACGACGCCTCGGGCCCTGCACCGGTAGGTCACGTCGCATCCGCCTTCCGTAAGTCGCGGATACATCGCCTGACACACCTGCGTGGTGGTGACGAATCGCAGGGAATCCAGACCCGCGTCGCCAGACCAGAAGAATCGCAACTGCCAGCCATATCGGCCTTTGACGAAGTCCGTCAAGTCCGACCGAAAACGCTGGCCTTCTGAATCATCTGTTTCTGCGGTCAGTTGAACGTCGTTCCATGTCTGTCCCTGATCCGCCGAGACCTGGCAGGACACATCGCCGACGCCGCGTCCTGCGACAATCAGCCCGTCCGTCGCCGCGCCCGACATGGGATTGGCATCATCAACCGGATCGCCGCAAATCACGTACGGAGAAAAATGTCGAAACGTCACCGACGTGTGCTGTCCGTCGCTGCTGTACAGTTTCGGTGAAGCGGAACGATGAGCAGTGTTTGCCGTGCTGGCTGACATTCCTTCTGTACAACGCAGGAATTCCAATTTCGGTTCGTAAACGAATTCGCCGTTACAGTACGCTGCCTGACTCCGCGCGTTGGCTTTTGCTTTGTCGTGGAAAGGTGTTCCGTTGTCGAAGTAGGTCCAGTTACGGAACGGACCTCCCTTCTGATTCTGCCAGAACCGGCGTTTGCTGAAGCCACCGTAGTGGTCGCGGTCATACCATCGCGTAAAGGACTCGCCGCTTCGTAAATGCACAATTCCGGGGTGAGCCGCAAAGCCGCTGTTGTAGAGCGCATACCATTTCGTCCGTTTCGCGACTTCCTGCCAACCACGTTTCATCGTGTTGAAGTCGTTCGGCCAGTCGAACGGATAGTGAGGGAGTGGCGACTGAACAGAATCCGTCAACGTGGGATCTTTCTGCAGGTCTTCATAGCCGGCCACAATCCCGTCACGACGAAACAGCAGGCCGGCCATGTCTGTGTCGAAAGCATGCCAGCGATTGTCGTAGAAAACCTCACTATTCACGTGTCCGACAAACTCACGTCGCCGTGCCCTCATGCCAAGAGCCTTCCAATACGGCTCGTTCCATGCGTGAACGGTGCCGCACAATCCATAGCCGTATGAAAATCGGGCACGGTTCGCGTCAAACACAACGGTCTCATAGTTGCCCGGATCTGCCGAATCCGGAACTCGCCCCGGCACACACCACTCCATGGGCGACATCAGATGCCACTGATGAGTCAGCAGCCACAGATACATGGCAATGGCCTGCTCCTGGGAATCCGTCCGGCCAGCCGTGGCAAACGCCACACAGTCTTCAACCGTCTGAAAAGCCCCCTCACCGGCATACTGTGGATGATCGGTTCGCAACGTCACGTCGCCGGAACCGGCAATTGAAATCCGGGGCAACAGCAACACGCATGCGGCCGCCAGACATAACGACAACGACGCGCCGAATTTTCCGCACCTCGAGATGAGTGCACGTCGCTGGCTGCACCTGAAATAACTCATGGAACTCGCTCCCTGTTTTCGGCGCGTATCTGCAACTGCACAAGCGACATTCACGCGTGCCATGCAGACGTTACCGGACCAATCGACGATGCTCCGCCAGCCAGTCACAGGCGGGCGTCACAAGACTTTCGTGGCCACCGTCAAAAATGGTCACTCGGGATTGTTGTGACATACGGCGCAGAACGATCTTGCGCCCGTATGATGAGTCTTCGGCCGTGTCTGATGGCTTTGGATTCTTCAGTTGGCGAGCTGTCCACAGCGCTTCCATTTCTACATCCGTCACCTGTTCCGAACCGTGTGTCCTGGCGATTTCGTTGAATGCAGACAGCGAATGTCTCACGGGAACGGAACCCGCATGACCATCGTTGACACCGGCGTGAATGTCCACGGGCAGGTCCCCCACGCGATGCATGTGAAACAGCGGCGACCGGTCCCGGTATTCCGCGTCCGTCATTGCATCTTCACCGGGTGGCCTGCCAAATGACTTCAGAATCATTTGAGCGTACTTCTGAGGTTTACCGTCCTTCACATGAAAACGATACCACTCCGACAAATCACTGATCCCGACCCATGCCGACACAGCAGAAAATCGATCGGGATGATGCCCGGCCATCAGCATGGCCATATGACCACCGCCCGACACGCCTGCAAGGTAGACGCGGGATCCGTCCACATTGAACTTCTGTGTCGCAAAGTCTATGGCGTCAAGAATGTCTCGACGTGCAAACCTCGACCCACAGGCCTGTGGCGATCTGTTGGCTCCGCGGAAGTTGGCGTGCAGATAAATCCAGCCGCGTTTAACCGCTTCCCGCTGCCACTTGCTGTTGTCCTGCCTGTAATCACTGCTCCATGAGTGCAGAAACACAAACAGGACCGTCGGCTGCCGAGCAGCAGATTCCGGTGCCCAGTAGAGCACCGGCTGCGACTCACCATCAAGCGTGCTGATTACGCTCACCTCGGTCAGCAACGGAAGATCATCGCCGGCCGCGCACGGAGTCACCAGCAGCACTGCTGTAAAGCACAGAAGCAGACTTCGCTTCATGCTTCAATCTCCGGCACGATGTACGGTGCACGGTATTCACGTTTCAGGAACACGTTGGCGGCGTCTGCGTTGTCACCAACGAAGACTTCCTTTTGCTCGTCCACTGTCAGCATCGGACTGAGTCTGATTTCATCGCTTTCCAGCGCGACTCCATGAGCAGCGAGATGTTTTTCCATTTCCGAAACGATGTTTTCCCAGATGCCGCCGTCTCCAGCCACCTGACCTGCGTCCTGCTTCGTGAACGGCTTCCCTGTCCGGAATGCGATGTTGGCAAGATTGCACCATCCCGTGGTAAGATGCCCCATCTCAACGTCGGTGTTCAGACTGGTGTGGTTTCGACTGCGGACAGCATCAACAAAGTTCTGACGATGGACCTTGTTGCCGTTGTTGCCTTTGAATTCGCGAATCTTCTTG
>JBDONA010000065.1:0-8974 GCA_039831575.1 Fuerstiella sp.
TTTACTTCCCTCTGTGCGCACTGGTCGCACTGCAGCTGCAGGCCGGGCTGGATGGTTTTCTGGCCGTCGAAAAGTACGTGCTGCACAAACAAGGATTATTCACGACGGACATTCGCCGACGTCCGTACAACTGGGAACTGGACGCCGAGACTCAGTCCGAGGTTGACCGCCTGCTGGTGATTCTGGAAGCGGAAGTCGGCTCTGACTGAGTAGTGACGCAACACGGCTCCGATGCAGGCCCTGGCCTCGACAAGACCGCAGAAGACCAGGCGTCGAGTCCCTCATGTCTCCCCCTGGAGGTGCAACCCGATGGCCCGTAGCTCCGACCTCTGCGATTGTGGTACAGGTCGAAACAGCTTTACCGGTCTCCTGGGATTCACAGCCGTTGCCGGGGTCGACGAAGACCAGACGTCTGACCGGCACGTGTAGCCGCCTCCATTTGCACGTCACAACGATGTCAAATCATCGCCACAAAATCACGAAATCCGGACGCTTTTCGAAATATCCATAACGGCTGTTGTGAATATGTCGAAGCGGTTCTTTGACTAAGCGCCAAATTGACCTGCGCGGACAAATCTCCAGTTGCAACTTGAGTCGCCGTCACTAACAATAATGCCGCGCGTACGCACAACACTCAATCCGCGCGTTCGTTGACCGTTTTGTACGGTGTATTTGACGGTACTATTTTCTGACAGGAGCCTCCATGCGTCACGTGTTCGCTTCGATCCTTCTAAGTCTTGTGGTTGTTCATTCCGGGACCAGCTTCGGCCAGGCAAAGAAGAAGCCGCCGGCCAGTAGAGTTCCAAAAGGATCGGGTTCGGTGGAATGGGGGCCCGTGGCCAAAGTTGATGCTGAACGACGTTTCGCCGTACGTGATTCCGCAAAGAAAATTGACAACCTGATTGAAGCCGGCTATCGCAAAAACAGCATCACTCCAAATGCGACCTTGAAGGATTCTTTGTTCTGTCGACGTGCCTATCTGGAAATCGCCGGTCGCGTGCCGCTGTTGCAGGAGATTGGCAAATTCGTTCAGAGCAAGAATCCTCGCAGACGAGAGTTGCTGATTGACGAACTCCTGGGATCTCACGATCACGTCAGCCACATGTACAACTACTGGGCCGACATCCTGCGGCTGCAGGATCACCCGATCAACAACAATCAGCTGGCTCAGCCTTACCACGAGTGGATCAAGGACAGCATTCGCGAAAACACGCCCTACGACAGATGGGTGCATGAGATGCTGACGGCCGAAGGTCGCATCTGGGAGAATCCTGCCGTTGGGTTTGTGATGCGTGATTCCAATATGGAGCTCGACGCTGTCGACAACATGGTGCAGGTTTTTCTGGGGACTCAGATCGGCTGCGCACAGTGCCATGATCATCCCTTCGACAAGTGGACTCAACGTGAATACTACGAGCTGGCGGCCTATTGGTTCGGCACACGGACACGAGCAAACGCCCGCGATAAGAAACGGTTCACCAAGGGCAATCCACTCGGCCGGCTTCGCGCTGAACTCAAAAAGATGGATCCGGATGCCAATACCGGCGGAACCTTCAGCCGCGTGATTAACGCGAATCTGTTTGAAGTCTGGGAGATGAAGCGAGCACTGAAGCTGCCTCATGATTATCAATACGATAACGGTAAACCGCATCAGGTGGTCAGCATGAAGCCGATCTTCGGTAGCGCGGAAAAAGTCGTGCAGGGCAAATCACCCAGACGAATTCTGGCTGACTGGATGACCAGCAAAGAGAATCCTCGATTCGCAAAGAATATCGCTAACCGGATGTGGCAGAAGGCATTTGGCATCGCCCTGATTGAGCCCGCCAACAATATTCAGGATGACAGTGAGGCCATGAATCCCGAGCTGATGGACTTCCTGACCGCCGAACTCATTCGGCTTGACTTTGATGTCCGCGAGCTGCAGCGAATCATTTTCAACACGAGAACGTGGCAGCGGGAAGCAACTTCGAAGGACATTGATCTGTCGGAGACCTACTATTTTCCCGGCCCTGCATTGCGTCGCATGACGTCCGAACAGATCTGGGACTCGCTGATTACACTTGCTGTCTACAACCCGAAGTCCTTTACGCGTCCGTCCATGGACACGGTGTCACAGACAATCAACATGGACCTGGATAAGATCTCTGCCAGCGAAGTCCTGAAAGTGGCGGACACCTTCAACGAAAAATTCAGCGCGGGCGCACAGCGCAAGGCAACCCGCGCGCGGAATTCTTACAAGGGCATGACGCTGGCACGAGCTTCAGAATTGCCGACACCGCTGCCCCCGGAACATTTTCTGCGGCAGTTCGGGCAAAGTGATCGCGAGCTGATGGAAAGCTCCAGCCGCGATGGCAGCGTCAGTCAGGTGCTGACGATGTTCAACGGCGAAATCACTCACATGATGCTGGAAAAAGGAAGTGTCATCTTTGACACCGTGATGAAGGCTCCATCAGCCACGGACAGAATCAATGGCATTTTTTACAGCATTCTGTGTCGGGCACCAAAGAAAAACGAGGCGGACGTCGCCCGCGACGAGATCAAAGCAGCCGGTAACGCCGGCTACGGAAACGTGATCTGGGCTTTGATCAACACGAAGGAGTTTCTGTTCATTCAATAATGCCGTATTCGACGGTCCGTCTTCAACGGTTTATGCGAGCCACCGCTCGGAAACTGCTGGTCCGCTGCCTCGGGACACTATCTGGCCTCAACAACAACATGCGGACATGAACAAGTCCGGCTGACACCGAAACAACCACCCATCCATTCACGGAGTACACAGTTAATGCGAAATCCACATTCACGTCTTGATGGTGTTTCTCGCCGTCGTTTCATTGAATCAATCGCGACGACAGCATTCGGAGTCAGCGTCGTACCGGTTTCAGAACTTCTGTTCAGTTCGGCGGCACAAGCCGCTGTGGCAGCAGCTCCAGGCCGAAAAGCGGAGCACGTGATCTACCTGATGATGAAGGGTGCGATGAGCCACATCGACACCTTTGACCCGAAACCGGATAAGGAAGAAGGGGGCGAAACCAAAGCCATTCAGACATCCGTGCCTGGACTGTCGATCGGTGAACATCTGCCGACACTCGCTTCGAAAATGGACCAGTTGGCCGTCATTCGGTCCATGACGACAGAAACCGGTGCTCACGAGCAGGGTCGTTATCTGATGCGGACCAGCTACAAAAAGATTGGCACGATCCGGCACCCATTCATGGGGTCCTGGCTGACGCACTTTGAAGGCAAGAAAAACAAGGACCTGCCTGGCAGTGTGATCATCGGCGGTGGCAGTCGTCATCCGCGACAGGGCTATCTGTCTGCGACCGTTGCTCCGGCCCCCGTGGCAAACCCTGCATCCGGGCTGCAGAACACGAAGCCGCCGAAGTACCTGAACGAAAAGAACTTTGAGAAACGCCGACGTCTGATCAACCGGTTCGAGTCTGCTTTCAAAAAGAAGTACGCGACCACAGAGGTTAAGGCCTATACCGACTATTACACGGAAGCTGTTCGCCTGCTGAAGAGTCCTGACCTTGCCGCATTTGATATCAGCAAAGAGGAGTCATCCGTCAAAGAGGCGTATGGCAAGAATCGCATCGGACAGGGATGCCTGCTGGCTCGCCGGCTTGTCGAAAAGGGCGTCCGTTTCGTCGAAGTTGAACACGGCGGATGGGACAACCACCGGGACATCTACGATTCCTTCAACGACCGCGCAGGCCAGCTGGATACCGCCATCGGCGCACTGCTGGACGATTTGAAGCAACGCGGACTTCTGAACAAAACTCTGATTGTGCTCAGTTCAGAATTCGGTCGCACGCCCAGAATCAACGCGAATGCCGGTCGCGACCACCATCCTGGCTGTTTCAGCAGTATGCTGGCCGGAGCCGGGATCAAGGGTGGGCAGATTTACGGGCAGACCGATGAGATCGGCAAGTCTGTGGAAGACGGTCACACGTATCCTCAGGATCTCAACGCAACAATTGCCTATGGGTGTGGGCTGCCATTGGAAAAGGAAGTCTTCTCTCCCAACGGTCGACCGTTCAAAGTTGCCCACGACGGTGCGCCATTAAAGAGTCTTTTCAGCTAAGGCCCGGCCGAGAAAGCGCTTCCGGATGTGTTCGCAGCGGCGGCATTCAAGAGGGTGAAGATCCGGCAACGCACGTTTCTGAAGACCGTCGTTTCCTTCATTGCCGAAAACGTGAGTGATTTCCGCCCGTATTTCGAGTCGTCGCTTACGCACGGCGTCGGAATTAGCGAGAATGCGTCGCTGTCCCACTAAGACATCGTGATGACGGTTGAATACACCATCGGCCCCGGCTCACTTTTTCTGAAACACCAGTAATCACGGATAGATCCATGAAACGCATCCTCTCGCTGTGCCTGTTCCTGTCCGTGCAATGTTCGTCTGGCCTCGTCAGTGCGGATGAATCAACGCCCCAGGGAAACATCAAACCGGCTGCCAAAGCACGGACCAAAACTGTGGTCCCCGTGTTTCGCCTGGCAGGGACCATTACCGAAAAGCCTGTTCCGGACGACATGCCGTTTTCGTTTGGCGGAGCAACCGGTGAATCCCTGAAGAGCCTGTTGAGTCGTCTGGAAAAGGCGAGAACCGACAATGACGTCCCGGCAATCGTGCTGCAGCTGAACAACCCGGTCCTGGGGCGAGCGCAACTTGAGGAAGTGACCAGAAAACTGGCAGCTCTCAAGAAAGCCGGCAAGCAGATACATGTCCACACAGATCTGTTTACCACAGGTCAGTTCGCATTGATTGCGCATGCGACGGAACTAAGCATGGTGCCCACGGGTTACATGTTCATCACCGGACTCTACGGCGAGCAGGTCTTTCTGCGCGGACTGCTGGACAAAATCGGTGTAACTCCTGACTACTTCACCTGCGGCGACTACAAAAGTGCGGGGGAAATGTTCATGCGAACGGCCCCCAGCGATGAAGCGGCCGAAATGTCCAAATGGCTGTACGACGGCATCTACGACAATCTTCTGGCCACGATTGCGACAGGACGCAACGTGTCCATTGAAAAGGCGCAGGGCTGGATTGACGAAGGCGTGTTCACCGCAGAGCGTGCCATTGAGAAAGGAATTATCGATGTCGTGGAACATCATCACGAATTTGAAGCTCGATTGAAAAAGCAATATGGCGACAACTTGACGTTCGACCGCAAGTACGGAAAAAAATCATCCAGCCAGATCGATCTTTCTTCTCCGTTCGGGCTCATGAATTTCTATGCGGAGTTGCTGTCACCATCCACGTCCCGTCGCAGCACCAAACCTGCGGTCGGCATCGTGTATCTGGACGGCGCGATCATGCCTGGTGACAGCGGAGGCAATCCGTTTCTGGCTGATGCCGCTGCCTTCTCTGATACGATTCGCAAGGCACTGGACGAAGCAGCGGATGACGACGCCATCAAGGCCGTGGTGTTCCGAGTGAATTCCCCCGGGGGCTCAGCCGTCGCCAGCGAAGTGATTCTGAATGCCACGAAACGCGTTGCGGCGAAGAAACCGTTCATCGTTTCCATGGGCAATGTCGCTGCGAGCGGTGGCTACTACGTCGCCTGCGGGACAGACACAATCCTGGCGGAAGATTCCACCATCACGGGATCCATCGGAGTCGTCGTAGGCAAGTTTTCCACTACCGAAATGTGGGGCAAGCTGGGCGTCAGCTTCACGCCAATTGAGCGGGGGAAAAATTCCGCCCTGCTCAGTTCTGCCGCTGTATTTTCGGATTCCGAACGCGCTGCGATTCGCAGCTATATGGACGAAGTCTACGGCGTCTTTAAAGGCCACGTGACGACCGCACGCGGCAAACTGCTGAAAAAACCGATTGATGAGTTGGCGGGGGGTCGAGTCTATACCGGCAAACAGGCGCTTGAACTTGGGCTGGTTGACCGCATCGGCGGCCTGAACGAAGCTGTTGCATTAGCTGCATCAAAAGCGAACATGAAGTCCGGTTACGAAGTTCGCGTTGTGCCTCGACCGAAGAACTTTATGGAAATGCTGATGAGTGACTTATCCGGCCCGAAAGACGATGGCAAGCACTTATCGTTGGGAACAGACGCCGGCATTACCGGATCTGTGGTCGATGCGGTTCTTCCGCTGCTGCAAATGCTTGATCCCGCTCGAGTCACCGCTGTGAAACATGCACTGCTGCAGCTGACCATATTGCAGACAGAACGCGTCAGCCTGACGATGCCAGTGGTGACGCTGACCAATTGACAGGAAACGCTTTGTGAGAATTCAACGTTGTGTGCTTCTGAGCACGTTCGTGATTATGTCACCATGGTCATTGGCTTCCAATCAGCCTGTGATCGACGACGATGCCAGACTCAACGTGCTGTTGATCTGTGTTGACGATCTGCGGCCGGAACTGAAGTGTTTTGGCAAGGACTACATTCAGTCGCCCCATATCGATCAGCTGGCAGCGCGCGGTCGGGCGTTTCATCGCCACTATGTCCAGGCTCCGACGTGCGGTGCTTCCCGGTTTACACTGTTGACTGGCCGGTACGGATCGTCCAGCAATGGGGCACTGTTTGGCCGGGCCAGGGACGTTGCCCAGCGCTCCGATTCAACACCGTCATCTCTACCCGCATGGTTCCGCCAGAACGGCTACACGTCGGTCTCGGTGGGTAAGGTGTCTCATCATCCCGGAGGTCGTGGTGGAGCAGACTGGGATGACGACGATCAACCGGAAATGCCTCTGTCATGGGATCGCCACCTGATGCCCGTCGGACCGTGGCAGCATCCTCGCGGCGCAATGCATGGGTTGGCAAACGGTGAAATCCGCATCAAGGCCGGTGAAATGGACGTGCTGCAATCGGTCGCGGGGCCCGATTCGATATACCCCGACGGCCTGACCACGGATGGGGCCCTGCGCCAGCTGAATTCATTAGGGGAGCAATCGAACACGCAGCCATTTTTTCTTGCAGTGGGCATCATTCGCCCCCATCTTCCGTTCGGTGCACCGGCCAGGTATCTGGAGATGTACAAGGACGTCGAGATGCCTGCGGTTCCCCATCCCGGGAAGCCAGTGGGCAAAACGACGTGGCACGGTTCCGGCGAGTTCATGAAATACAACCGCTGGGGGCGAAACCCGAATACCGACGCAGAATTCTCAGCTGATGTTCGAAGACACTACGCGGCCTGCGTGACGTATGCCGACGCTCAGGTAGGCCGTATTCTGGCACGTCTGGATGAACTCCGACTACGCGACCGAACGATTGTGGTTCTCTGGGGCGACCACGGCTGGCATCTTGGTGAACATTCCATCTGGGGCAAACACGCGTTGTTTGAAGAGTCGCTCCGTTCTCCGTTGATCGTTGACTATCCGGGCATCCCGCATCCGGGGCAGTCGACTCAGTCCATGGTGGAAACACTGGATCTGTTTCCCACACTTTGCGATCTGACGGGGCTTGACGTGCCGGACTTCGTTCACGGCACCTCCCTTCGCAGAATCCTTGAGCAACCTTCCACAGCTGGACATGCCGCCATTTCGTACGGCAAGGCACGCACAATCCGGACCGAACAGTACAGACTCATCGCCCACAAAGACGGCCATATGGAACTCTATGACCACGCATCGGCCGACGGAGAAACCCGGAACATCGCGAGCGAGCATCCGGAGCTTGTCGTGCGGCTGCATGAACAGTTACAGCAGCGGCTGTCGCACTAAGACTCCGCCGGTCGGCAGATTCGTTTTTAATCTTCCGCGGCCTGAGCACGCACCTGATCAAAGATCGTCTGGGTTGCAACTGGTTCGGCTGTACCGGAAGCATCAGAATCAGCGGCCGCCTGTGCGCGAACCTGATCGAACGGATTGTTGCTGACGGGACCTGTCGTCGTAGAACTGGCGACTGCGTCCGTTGCTGCCTGCGTTGTGGAAGTCGACACTTCGTCTGCAGCGTCGCCTGTTACCGGCGTAGCAGCGGCAGACGCGTCATCTGTGATCGACGACGGTTCCGGAACATCTTCCGCTTGAACAACATCGTCGCCTTCTGAAACGGTGGCCGCTGTTGCAGCTGCCTGCCGTCGGATTAGGTCGAGAGGACTGCCGCCGGCGTTTGGCGAGGACCCCACGATTTCCTGGTCGCCAGAGTCCGGCGTCGTTGAGTCGTTTGCGGGTGCGGCGTCAGCCTTGTCCGTGTCGTTGGATGCTTTGAACGCACCGCTTTTTCGAATCTGGTCCAACGGGCTTTCTGCCGTCGGCTCTGTCGCTGAGCCGGCCGGTTGCGGAGCACATGAATCTGCACCGGCATGCTGTTGGCGAATACGGTCCAGTGGGCTCGTTCCGGTGGACGAACCAGCAGGGGGCTTTGCTGCACTCGCAGTGACTGAGACTTGTTCCTGTGCAGCATCGTTGACCACAGCGGTGGGTGCGGAACTCTGGCCAGGATTCGTGCCGCCGACCGATTCTGCAGGTGATGGTTGTGACTGTGCGGATTCGACAATCGTGACGAACTGCGGATCGATGTCGTACCAGCTGATGTCGGCGGGGGCGGCGAACTCAATCAACAACCGGCAATTCATGTTGACCGTTCGGACCTGCCCGACCAGACCATCGAAGCGCCGCAGTTCGGGAATGCCGCTGCGGATGACAACCTGCCTGTCAGTCCATTCCTGCTTCAGCTCTTCAGCACGCTGAATTGACATCAACCCTGTTCTCCAATGCACATGAATTTTGTAATCACACGAGACTTCCGACAATGTCTGATAACTTCAGTTGGACAGTGACTCCTGTTTGGCTTGTCCTGCGTTTTTCGTAGCCCAAAGCGTAAGGGTCTGTTGATTTAATACCAACTCGACGCGTCAGCGAGGAATTTCGTGTCAAAAACACGGGCGATTTATCGCCTCGCTCACGCGTCGAGGCTGTGAGTTTTTCGTCGATTTGAATTGTGTTTGAAATTGCAGGGAGCAATTTTTCAAAATCCGGGCATCCGTGCGGACGGTGGCGAGGTGTTCGCCATGTCAG
>JBDONA010001143.1:0-8972 GCA_039831575.1 Fuerstiella sp.
ATCGGACAATCTTCCTCTGAGGTTCGTCGATGATCATCGCTTCCGGGAAGTCCGCCGCTTTCTCACCGCCTCGACCGTCAATCCCTTTGCTGCGTAGCCGTTCTGTTGTCGTCCCCGCGGCGGGTTCATCGGAATGTTCATGCCACCAAGCGCTTCCATCATCACGTAGAGTCGATCCCGCATCTGGGTCTTCTGCTTTGCAAATTTCGGATCGTGAAACAAGTTGTTCTGCTCCATTGGGTCGGATTGAATATCAAACAGTTCGTCCGTATCCCACACACCATAGTAGGTCGTGTATTTGTATCGATCACCGCGGAGCGAGAATTGGGTCGGTGTTTGCGGATAGTTCTGTTCCCAGTAGTAGGCGTAGAGAAAATAGTCTCGCCATGGAATGTCTTTCCCTTGCGCCAGAGCAATGAAACTATCGCCATCCATGTGGGCCGGTTTCCGCAAGCCCATTGCTTCCATCACCGTCGGACCGATGTCGATGTTGGCCACAACTTCGTCCACAACCGTGCCGCCCTGGAAGAGCTCGGGACATTGCATGAGCATCGGCACGCGGATTGACGTTTCGTAGGCGACTCGTTTGTCAATCAATCCGTGCTCGCCAAACATGAAACCGTTGTCGCCCATGTAAATGACCAGAGTCTCATCATGGATCCCCATCTGCTTCAACTGTTCCAGCACCGCGCCGACACTGTCGTCGACGCTGCACAACGCCTCGCAGTAGTTCTTGTAAAGCGCCTCAATGTCGTCGGCGGAATGCAACGGAAAGTCCATGCCGTGCCAACTGTTGCGCTGGTCAAGCAACCAGCGGGGGCGATTGCGCAGATTGTCTTTGTCCGGTTCGGCGCTCCGGGGGCGAACGAAGGGAGTCTGCGCTAATTTGCCGCGATATTTGTCTTCCGGCGTAAAAGGATCGTGAACAGTTTTGTGCGAAAGGTACAGAAAGAAAGGTTTGTCGCTGTTCTGCTGCTTCAGAGAATCTTTGGCGTATTCCGTCAGCAGAGGTGTGATGTAGCCGTCCTGCTTCACCCGTTTGCCATTGACGTTGATCGTGTAATCCGGCGTGGGAGGCAGGTATTTTCCCTGGCCCTTGAAGCTCACCCAGTAGTCGAACCCCGGACGCGGATCGTCGTTGGCATGGCCCATATGCTACTTGCCAACGAACCCCGTGTTGTAACCGGCCTTCTGCAGGTACTGCGGAAAGAATAAGGTTCCCTCTGGAACCGCACGTTGATTGTCGATCACTCGGTGGCGGAAGGTGTAGAGTCCCGTCAGGATGGAAGCTCGGCTAGGAGAGCAGAGCGAGGTGGTGACCAGCGCGTTCTTGAGGTGCACGCCATTGGCAGCCAGCGCATCCATGTGAGGCGTCTCGGCAAATTGGTGCCCCATAAAACTCATCGCGTCATAACGATGATCGTCCGAGAGAATGAAAACCACATTCCGCGGCCTGGCTCTCTCGATCTTCTCCGGAACAACTGTGTCCGGGACGGGAACAACGTCCGCAGGTGCGGAAATTGACAGGGCAATGCTGGCAGCGATGCCAATGATGTGTGTGGTGAATCTGTTCATTTACTAACTCGTTCAGTTCTCGAGGGTATTAGTCGTAGGCCAGGACCTGTTGTCCTGGCGCGCCCATCATCGTCAGGACAGGTCCTGACCTACGTTTACTGATGCATCTTCAAGAGCTCGATATCCAGGGGACAGCAATTACCATTGAGGCGGCCAAGGCGCTGCACGAAGATTTCCTGCCTGGTTGCAACATCACCGACAACTGGTGCTGCGGATGTATGACCATTGAGCCGCGCGTCCCATAGTCCAACCGAAGAATAATCGGAGTGCTGCCGACCAGCGGCGGGGGCCACCGATTGCTGCGTCAAGTCGTGAACCGATCTGCAGGACACAGACCCGTCGCAGCGGCAACTGCCTTGTCTGGCCCTGAACAACAGGATAGCCTCATTGACAATGACGCACCACGGTTGTGGGCCGGCGTCATCCTGGCACTGTCGGATCACGCCCGGCTGGCAGCCGGCCGTGAAGGCCCGTGCGAGGCGGAGAAGAAATGCCGCGACATCGTCGAATAATGCCCGCCCCTGGCCAGGCCGTGTCGTTCAAGACTGTCGCACGCTTGCCTTACGCGGGGCAGATGTTGCTAATCCTGGTGATGCTGCTTTTTGAGCGGCCAGGCGTATCGATGCTGGCCTGTGCCGAAGAGTTGCCTGCGGGATTGTGGCCCATGGCCAACAGGGATCCGCAAAACACCCGCCGCGCAGACGTTGCAGGTCAACTGGCTGCCGCGCCGCATGAGGTCTGGAGGATCGGGCATCCCCAACATGCTCCGAGCTTCGCCCACCGGCTTCGGCCCAACGGCCGGGAAGCCTACCTGTTGAGGGAAAACGGACGGCTGGAACTGGTCCGCACGAATGGCCAGATAGTCTGGCACGTTCCACTGGATGGATCGTCGCAGGTGATGGATGTCATCGGGGCACCGGGTTCACCGAGAATTCTGATAAACGGCGGGGCTACGATTCGCCTTCTGGACGCTTTGACGGGCCGCGAACTTTGGCGCTGGACGGCCCCTAAGGGAGTCCAGAACGTCCAGGGCTGGAAAGTACAGAAGCTGCAGGACCGGTGGCGACTTTTCGTCTTCCCGTGCGGCGTCACTAATGGCACGAGCGGGTACGGCTTCGAGTTCGCTGACGGCCGCGACACGCCGAGACTCCTCTGGTCGCGGAACTACGCCGGCAAGTATCTGCCAAACTACGGGCCCGTGGTCCTGTTGGCGGACATGGACCGCGACGGCTCGCAGGAGATCGTGCTGGCCAGCAAACCCGCCTACGTCGCCGTCATCGATTCACGGACGGGAGACATCAAGTTCGACCTTGCCTACCAGGTCGAGGGTGGCAACAGCGCGACCGGGCGGCCTTATGGCCTGGTACATGCCGTTGACTTTGACGGCGACGGTTACAACGACGTGGTCGTCGCATCGTGCCAGGTTGAGGAATACGTTGCCGTCCTGCACAACGAAGCCGGCAAGGGCCTGAAATTGCTTTGGTCGCAGTTTGTGGAAAAGGACTTCCCCACCGACCTTCGCCGATTGTCCGTCAAGACGACGTCCGTAGCCGACATCGACGGCGACGGCACAAAGGAACTCGTCCTGGGCCTCTACAACCTCACCGGCGACAGCAAGTGGCACACGGTTGCACTCGATCCCACCAAAGGGCTTCGCGCCCCCCTGTTGGACATGATAGATCGGTATTTCCAGGGCTGCTACGATCTGAACGGCAACGGCCGGTCGGAAATCATCACCAGCGTCAGAGCCCAGCGCAATCGCGCCGGTCCCGAACGAATGGAAGTGGTGGATGGCAGGACCGGCCGAAATGTGGCGGCGCTCGACAGCGCCACGATTGTGCTGAACCGCTTCGCCAACGCCCCGGGCCTGCCAGACAACATGGCCTTCCGGGCCCAATTTGAAGAGCCGCTGGCGATCCGAGGTCCTGACGGCCGACAGGAGATCGTCATCCAGCCAACAGCGGACTCAAACGACCAGATGGCATGGCGTGTCCAGGATGGCCGAGGAGTTCTGAATCCTTTCAATGACACCCATCTATCGCTGGCGCTAATGAGTCGCAGCCCATCCGAATCGCAGCCGCCGTTTGATCTGGCGATCCGCTACACAGACGGATCTGGCGGGCCAGCGGCCTCGGCGCCCCGGGTTGCTGCCACCGGCGGGAAACGCGAGCTGATCGTCGCCATGAGCGATGGCACCATCGTCGGCGGAACGCCGGACTTGCCCAGCGATACTGGCTTCGAGCAGACATGGCGCATTGCCGGTACGCAGCCAGCGGTCTGGCAAGGCAGGGACGGCGGCAGGATTGTCGTCGCTGTGGACCCAATTGACGAGTCCGTTGGAATCCACGAGCCGGGCAGCCGGAGTGCGCCAGTCCTCCTGCAGCCGCCGGAAGCGCTCTCGCGCCGGTTTGGGCCTATCCCGTTCACCGACGGCGGGGAGTTCCGTCTGCTCGTGCCGCTCAAACGAGGACTGCACTCGCTGGCCATGGCCGTGTATGACCGCGCTGGACACGTCGTGTGGCAGGATTCCAGTCATGGACCGTATCCTGCCCCGCCGGGCGTTGCGGATCTGGATGGCGATGGCGCCACGGAAGTCATCCTGGACGACCATGGCTGGCAGGCGATCTACGACACAAACGGTAAGCACCGAGTGTTTGCCCAGGCGTGGCGCGCGACGGTTCCGGGCCGGCACGACGGGTCGGCGTACGCAACACCTATCATCGGACCGTTCGGACCCCGCAGCCAGCTCCGCATCGTGATGTCGCCCGGCCTGATGGCACTGGAAACACTGGACTCCGTGGGACAACGGTTGCTTAAGCGCGACTACTTGCCTGATCCCTACGTTTTTCAATACTCCCGTGCTGCAGTAGGTACGCCTCGCGGAAACGGGCAATGGGACATCGGCATGATCACCACATCTGGAGTCTTCCACTGCGTGGACCTCGCAACCCTGCAGACTCGGTGGAGACTGGACCTTGGCTGCCCGGTTCGCAGCAACGTGAGTATCGTTTGTGGGGACGTGGACGGAAACGGTCAAGAGGATTTCGTCGTGGGACTGCCCAACGGCGATCTGATTGCCTTGGCTGAGAATCCCCATTCGCACGAAGGCAAGGTCCTCTGGAAAGCGACGCTGGACTACGGTATTGGCGAGGTAATTTTGACGGACGTCGATGGGGACGGGGCAATGGAAGTCATCGTCAGCACCCATGAAGGGTGCGTGCGAGTCCTCCGGTGATGCACCGGCAGTGACTGGACCGAACGCTCGATGATGCTGAGTCAACACTCCAGATTTTTTGGGCTGCCACCGCGTCGGTCCGAACTTATAGGGAACTGAATATCGAAGTGCAGCGTCGTACTCAGACGACTGCGTGCAATCACGGATTGTGGTTTTCGACCGTAGGACGGGACCATTGTCCCGTCAAATCGATTGATTCGGCTCGGGACAATGGTCCCACGCTACGCATCATCACAACCTTTCGTGACGACACCTGGACGAGTTTCGCTTGTTGCTCGTAAGTGCCGCAGAATTCAATACGGCGGCGGTGAAGTGTTTTTTTCAGGAGCAGAGATGAAGGTGAACGATTCAGAACTTTGGTGCCTGCCCAATTCCTGGATGTCGCGACTGGTAACAGTTGTATTTGTAGCCGCCGCTTCCTTCACGATTGACGGCCACTTTGCTGAGGCTGACCCGACGGCGCCGAAGTACCGTCCCACTGTGATTGCGATTTTGAGCAACGGCTTGAAAGTTGAAGGATTACTTGAACGATTCGACGACGGCAGATACTGGATCCTTGTCGCTGGAAAGCAGCAGACGTTCGCGGAACAGGACCTGGTGAGTATTCAGTTTCGCGTTCCTGCCTTCGATACATCAGCAACGGTCGGCGATCCGAAAACCGCTGAGTTGATTCGCCGGTTCTTCCAGCCGACGCGCAACGCCGAAACAGAACGCAGGTATGCAGATCCAACGGTGATGCTCGAGCTCGCGGCCGTTGGTCCCATGGCGGTGCGTCCGCTGTTGGCCGCGTACAGAAAACAGGATGACGACTACCAGTCCGTTGGCAAGGTACTTCAACAAATGGGTCCCGCGGTTTTTCCACTGCTGGTCGAGTGCGTTCGGGAAGACCCCGGACGCTCCGCACGGTTCCCGGTCTGGTATGCGTTGTGCAAAGGCGGCGTCGAACATGCAGACTTCATTCGAACATTGCTCAAGGATAAGGATCCTCGGATTCGACTTCTGGCCATGGAAGTGCTTTATAGCTGGAGCATTACAAGTGGCACGGTGCTGCCCAAAACGCTGGATCTGCCACTGATCCGGATCATGAGTGACCCGGACAAAGATGTTCGATGGCAGGCCCCACTGATTCTGGGCCGCATTGGGTTTAACAGCGACCTGGTGTTGCCCGCGCTCTTGCGCACGATGGAAGACGACAAATATGCGGTTGTCCGCAGCAACTCCGTCATTGCGTTGGGCTATCTTGGCAAGGACCTGAAAAACAGCGATCCGGACCTGACGCGGATTGTAACGGTGCTGTCCCGGGCCGTGACGGACGACGGGAGTGAGAACATCCGCAGCTACGCGGCCTTTTATTTGGGCGAAATGGGCCCCAAGGCCGCCGCTGCCCTGCCCGCTCTGGAACGGGCAACCGACGACAAGAAGGAAATCGTCCGTACGAATGCGGATGAGGCCATCCTCAAAGTGAGACGAATAGAATGAAACGATCCTGAAACGCATGAAGCCACGGTCCGACAGGGATGGAAATAACAGAACATTCGACTGTTCCCAATAAGCATTTTGTGCCCTCATGCTCTCCATGTTCCTGCTCTGCAGACTCATGAGAATCTGACTGGCGCCAGTTGTCCATTGTTCACGGCGTTTGCTGTGCGAGACGTTGTTGCTGAGAGTTCCTGTCGTACGAACACAGGCTTTCCTGTGAATACAGACCCGTCCGATATTCAATCAGTCAGACATTTTTCACCGGTCACCGCATCGATACATTGTCTGCAGCCTTTGCGGGCGATGTGAGTTTCGATTGATCCGTACGTATGAGACCACCGCGCATCGACGATCCTGTTTTACTGGCGAGTGGGTATGCTTCGAACGAAAGTAAAACCATGATTCACATTCGGCGAACTGGCATACTTGTCGCGGTCCTGGCGGTTTCGATAAACAATGCGTTCTCTGTCGAGCCATCAATTAGCGCCCTGCACGGCCTGTTTTCGATATCGAACAACCTACCAGATGACCAGCCGTGGCAGATTTTCAGCAGACGAATGTACGGTGCCGGCGGGGCGAAAAATGTGCAGTGGATCGAAAATGACCAGCGGGTCGTCTGCGGCGATTACTTCGGCGGCAGTAGAGTATTCGATGCGACGAACTGGAGAATTGTTGACATCCTGCCGTCGCGACGGGCTGCGGGGGCGATCGTCTCGAAACTCAGCCCCAACGGACGTTGGGTGGCGACAGCAGGTAGAGATAACAAGCTGCATTTCAGGTCGGCCGACGGAGAATTACTTGCCACGCGTGATCTGACATTTCCTTCACGAATGGAATGGAGTCCTGGAGGTAATCGCCTTGCTGCCATCGAGAATTACCGTCGGGTCAGAATCTGGCTGCCTGATGGTGTAAAGGATCTGGATTTGGGCGAGACTTCCACATTAGTCTCTTCGCTCGCGTGGAGTCCGAATGGAAGGCTGCTGGCGGTGGGAGCCCGCGATGGAATTGTACATGTCTGGAATCTTCCTCCGCCTCCCGTGCGCGACCAGACGGGAAATTTCGTCCGACGGCAGGTACATCCGGTGCTCGAGCCGACCAATATCGAGACACAGCACAAATCTCCGCTTGTCAGTTGGGCATCCGATAACACGCTGGCGACACATTCCTACGGCGACCCAATTCAGTTGTGGACGGACGACGGACAAAAAGATCACACGATCGAAAGAGAGAAGCTTTATCGTTTTCGATGGAGCCCCGATGGCCGACTATTGGCGATCAATCACAATCAGCGGCTGGAAGTGTGCGACCCGGACGGTTCAAACGTAAGAGAATCGATCGACATGCCGGATGGTTTTGGAAATTTCGCGTGGAGTGAGGACAGTCAGAGACTTGCGATTCTGTCCAACAGAATGAGTTTGTACGTCTGGAATGTCCGCTCAGAGCATCGTCCGACAAAGGTTGTCAGTGGACATAATGACAATCTTTCTTCCGCCATCCGCTGTCCTGTTCAATGGTCGGCGGACGGAGAACTGCTTACGTCGGGTTCACGAGACGCTGCCATTCGCGTCTGGAATGTTGCTGGTTCGCCTGTCGCTTCGTGGGTGACTCCCGGTCAACGGGCAGCCGTTGTGTCTCTGCAACCGTCGGGCAAAGTTCTGGCCTCTTACAGCTGGCCGGCGCGCATAACCCGTTTCTGGAAACTGGACGGAACAGAGTTGCCGACGAAGTCTGAATCGGACGCTCATATGGGACTGAAATGGCATCCGGATGGAAAACAGTTTGCTGCCCCCACACAACGCGGTGGCTTCGTACGATTCTTCGACTCATCTGGTAAGCATGTTCACACCAGCCGTCATGGAAACAGCCTCAGAGTGAACAGCCTGAGTTGGAGTCGCGATGGAAAATGGCTGGCCACGGCGCCTGACTCCGAACGTCCACCAACGATTCGCCTGTGGAGCGGTGATGGTTCTCGTTCTGGGATATTGAATGGTTCCCCCGAACCCATCGCCGCAATCTCGTGGCATCCGAACAATCAGGGAATCACTTCGATTTCCAAAGAACACGGTGAGGTTCGACATTGGCGGATCGATGGTACGATGGGAGAATCCATTGCGGCACACGGCGCGAGCGGCAGTGTGCAATGGAGTCCCGATGGCAGATTTCTGGCGACCTATTCCGGAAGACGAATTCGAATCTACGATTCGAGCGATCAGGAAGTCGCCGCTCTTTCCAACGTTAATGCATTTGTCCGACGTTTGTTGTGGAGTCCCGACAGCACGCGGATGGCGTTTCAGACGGTTAATGGGATTCATGTATACGATTTGAAGGGCCAACTGGTCACTGTGTGTTCCGGAATGAGGCTGGCTTCAGAATCAGCGACTTGGAGCCCTGACGGCGCCACGATCGCCTGTCCCACCTTCTTCAACACCATGATTGTTTGGGACGCGAAAACAGGGCGAACAAAATGGGTCGGGTTTCCGCTAAGCGATGGGAAATCAGCGACCGTTACTGCCGGCGGAGAATTGCTGACGGATGATCGCAGGGCCTTTGACAAAGAATACTTCTTCATGCAACAAGGTCTCGACGGCCACGCCGTATTTCGAGATTCAAGGGAGTTTGAGACGGCGTTTGCGTTGGAATATTCCGAACAAACAGAGGTTGACGGGACAAAATATTGACACCT
>JBDONA010000163.1:0-2100 GCA_039831575.1 Fuerstiella sp.
GGATTGACTGTCTCCAAAACTGTATTTCGTCGTCGTCCCCGCGCGGCACGCGTACTCCCACTCTGCCTCCGTCGGCAAACGGTATACATAACCCGCCGCTTTTTCCGCGGGCAGTTCACTCAGCTTCCGGCAGAACTCTACGGCTTCATCCCAACTCGACCTCTCAACCGGGTTCTGCGGCCCTTTGAACTCGCTTGGGTTACTGCCCATCACCTGCTCATACTGCTCCTGAGTCACCTCGTACACGCCCAGCCCGAACGGCTTCGTCAGAGTGACCTGATGAACATCGTTACCCCGAACGGGAATGTTACCATCACCCATCGTGAATGTTCCGCCAGGCAACAGCTTAAACTGCATGCCGATGCTGTTCGCGCCGAAGACCGTGCCGCTCAGGCCAGCGTCTGAAATCCGTTTCTCTAGTCTCTTCCTTGCAAGTCCCTTGGTATCGTTCTGGCGGATGGCGGCTACGTACCAATATGCTGCTCGAGCTTGAATCGCAGTTTTGTGATTCGACTGTGAAGAGACCAATGCAAGATTCCACCACCGATCACCTACCGTCTCGGTATTGAGTAGGCTTGCCGAGCATTCAACGTCTAGTGCGGCGACGGACGAAATCGGTTGTGCCTTGGACGCAACTAGGTGTGGAAGACCTTCGTCCCAGTCTTCCATATCGAAACACCAGTAAATACCCAATTCAAGATGTTTCGCGGGCTCGCTGTCAGAGTCCAATGAGTCGGCCAATTCCAGCATCGCCTTGTGGCGTTGTGCCTTGTCTCTTGCCGTTTTTTCTTTTCGCTTCAGGTCCTGGTGCTGTTCCGTCGTGCGGTACAACTGAGCCGCTGCCAACGTATACAGGTCGGCGGCCTCCTTGAATCGATACTCCGATTCTGCAAGATCTGCCACCGGTTGGATCATCTCTAGCAGCGACTTACGCGTACTTCGAAGTTCGTCGCCGCGATAGAGCCTCTCGATCTGGTCCGACCAAGTTTTGAACGCACTAGCTCGCATTTCAAGGGCATCCACCTCGTATTGTGACGCAAAGTCCTCGATGATTCGCATTGTTATATTTGGATCTCCGGAAGCGGTTGCCCACCGTACGGCTGACTGGAGCAACACGTACTTTGTGTCTTCGTCAGCTTCATCACGGTGAAGAGAGTAAATCTCCTCCGCCAAGATCTTTAGAGCGGTGAACTTCTCTTGTCCCTCAAGTTTCATGGAATCCGTGAACCGCTTCTGATAAATCGAGTCAACTGACTTCTGGGCGTTACTGATGGCCGCTTCATCAGGAATCTTACGGCGAGCTGTCAACGCCTCAGGGCGTTTAATTGGCTTAGGCTTCACAGCGGCGAACGGCGGAAGCTCATTGTTGTCGCCAACCGCCGACAACAAGTCCTCTGCTTCATCAGGCATGGTCTGCGCCGCATCCTCAATCCACTTCCTCGCTTCGGCCCGCATTTTGTCGTTTGCGCCTGCGTGACCATAAACAAATGCCGCTCGAATGAGCTGTGACTGAGGGTTCGACGTCGAGCCACTAACCGCTAGTGCAAGGCCAATTGGAAGTTCGTCAATAGCGAAGGTCCCATTTTTACCTTCAATGCGGAATGTGACTCTTCCGTCCTCCAACGTCTCGACCACTAACACAGTTGAGTTCCCAGCTTTCAACGGTTTAGCTGGTTCTAGTTTGCTCATCGCCAGTCGAAGTGTCTCGCGGAATTCTCGGTTCAAGTAAACGAATAAACGTGCTTGCTCCAATCGTTCTTTCTGTTCGGCCAGTTTCGCCAATGGTGTAGCATCAGTTAGCGTCGCATCGGCCAGGTCGAGCTCACGGTTTGCGACGGCTTGTCTGGCCGCCATTAGAGCGTCCTCAAACTGCTTGATTTCATGATCCGTTGGCGGCGTCTTCACCAGCTGTTGTGGATGTTCAGTATTCGGTCCCTCGTGAGCGGTTTGGCCTCTCTCGACGTCGTTGGCCTCATCAGAGTCATTCGTGTTGGGGATTGGAGGTGCGCCACGCCCGTCATCGATCGATGGGTCCGCAACCTGTTCGCGACTCATGACGCCGAGAGGATCGAGCCCTAGTCCAACCCATAGAAAACACAG
>JBDONA010001002.1:0-2097 GCA_039831575.1 Fuerstiella sp.
GTCCGTCTGAGTCTTCCAGAATGGAAACGATGCCAAGTTCCGTCAGTATGTTCAGCAGTCCCGTGGCAACGTCCATGTTGCGCTGTGCAACGCCTGGCAGTTCGTCGTGATTGTCGAAGTCCAGACACGCCCATTTGCATGTGCCGGCCTCGCTGGTGGAGTAGAGCACCACCTGCCGTTCGTCGCGGTAATGACTCAACACCCGGTTTGGGATGTCATCGCTGACCGAAACCCATCTGCCATTGGGCCGCGTGACGAGTCGATCAGGACGGTTGAGCATGTTCGTCCCGGTCCACGGTGCGAGTTCTTCGTGGCGTGATTGCCACGGTGTTTGTGTGGTGCCGTTCACGCTGAATCCTCGCCGTCCGTGCCAGAGGCTTCGCACAGCTCGGCCCCGCCGTCCCACCGTGGGAACAGATTCAGCACAGGTTCCAGAATGCCAAACTCGACATCATCCAGATCCCACTGGGCCTTCTCTCGACGTAGCTGGCTGTACGGGACGACACCAACGGGCTTCACGCCCCAATCCTCACAGAAGCCGGAAACCAGTTGTTCCCACGCCCGGGCAAATTGCTCGCACGGACGCCGCCAATACCGCCCCTTGAGTTTTGCAACTCGCTGCTGCGCGAGTGCTTCACCAGTCAATTTGGTCTGACGAATCAATCGGTCGAGACCCTGAGCATTGCATCCGGCCACCATTCGGCTGACTGAATCTCTGCTCAGCTTTGCGGATACATTGCCACTGAAGTGATCCAGGGCGTGTGCGAGTTCGTGGACGCCGGACTCGCAGTGCTGGCACCCAATACTGATAGACGGATTCCAGCCGTTATTGATATTGGCACAAAAGACACCACCGGAACGCATCAGGAATGGATGCCTCCCGAGAGTGTGGACAACGGTCAGATTCCCGTCGAACAGCTTGCGGAGTTTCACCTCGATCAGGGCGGCGTCCAAAAACTTCTGAAAGACATCAATTGTCCCGGCGACATAGTCAATGGTCTCACGACTGGCAGGCGATCCGTCCTGATGCTTTACCAGAACACCGTGACTGTGGACCAGTTCACGGCTGGCGCTCTTTGTGGAGAATGCCGTCTCTTTTCCCTTCTCGTAACGTCGCCGCCCTGCAGCAGCGTCGGCCTGCATCTGATGCAAGCACTCGTCAATGCCTTCCCCGGTTCGCTGGTCGAACAGCGTGTACCGGCCGTGTCCCCACGTGCCAACGAGCGTCGCCTTCTTTTTGCTCCACTCCTTTGTTTTTCGGTGACAACCGCAACGATGGGTGGCTGATCGCAGAATCGGTTTTCGGGTCTTGTAATCCCACAATGTCTGGCACGCTGTGCAACGTACTTGGCCCCGTTCTTTCGTCCGTGGGGTATTCGGTCTTGTCGTTGTCTTTCCTGTCGTCATAATGGTTATTCCTTTGAATAAAGCCTGGGCACACATCAGATTTGCCGTCATCTGTGTGCCTGGGCTTTTTGCGTTTGTGATCAGTCGCCCAGAATGTCGCCGCCCCGGTTAGGCAAAAGGTCACATGGTGATGCTGGACTCGACGGGTCGTTCCGCCAGTCACTGTTCAGCGACCGGTCCCGCGTTGAATCAAACCCTTCACCAAACCGAACACAAACTGCCGATCCGTGGTCGTTCATGAGGTCCACAAGCTCTATTGTTGCGTGGCGAATGCGACCCGACTCGGTCGAACCGATACACCCTGTTGAAGCGACTTTGTTACATTGCCAGGCAACCGCGGAACCCAGTGCGAACGCTCGCTGCAAAGGGTCTTCATTTCTCTCATCCAAAAACTCGCCCGTGGGGGTTTCCGCTTCTGTCGTCGTCATCAGTTCGTTCCTTTGAATTGCACCGTTGAAGATTGCCGTCCGTGCTGGTGCGGGGCCCGGACAGGTCCTTGCGGACAAGTTGTTTTCGCTATCTGTCCGATACTCGCACCGCCGGCACCCGCTCCGGATCGGCCGCCCAGACAAGTGGAAGTTGTGTCGCTGGCAATGTGCCGTGAGCGATTACAAATTGCACCGTGGATTCTGAAATGTGCAGCCTGCGACTAATGGTGGCGGTTGGCGTGCAGATCGAGTGCAGCAGTTG
>JBDONA010001141.1:0-2094 GCA_039831575.1 Fuerstiella sp.
GCAAACATATGCGGCTCGCAGTGCGGCGATTTGACCACGACCATGTCGAAGTCCCGCGGATTCTGGCCGTTGGCATAGAACCACGAGCGGTCGAACAGGCTGACCGGATATGTGCCAACCACCAGTGTAGCGTTGTCGGCTTCCAGTACAGCTGTATTGCCCGAATCCCAGTTCCAACCGAACGACTCGCTGCGAAACCTGCCGTCCGACAGCAAACGGACGTGGGCCTCCACTTCAAGCGGTTGAAAGCGATCCGGATCGAGCGCACCGCCGACTGTGGTGCGAATCGTCGCGCCGACGCCGGCCGCCATCGCCTGCCGAACCGCAGCCGGATCCACGATGGGCGAGAGCACGCGGCCTCGATAGCCCTGCCGTACAACCTCGCACAAAATGGCGTTGCTGTCACCGGACGCTCCGGAACTGGTCGCATCAGCGGCGTCCATCATCACGACCGTGCCTGACGCGACGGCAGTCGCCTGACGAACAGCATCTTCGACGCTGGTCAGGGGCACCTGCATTTTCTCGTGATGCTTCCAGAAGTGATTCGCCAGTTCGCTGGCATGTTCCTCCGCAGCGTTCTGGTCGTCGTCCATGACAACAAAGCTGTTGGTACGAAGTTCCGGAACGTCGGTAAACGGGTTGCCCCACATCACACCTGCAGATAACCCCGCTTCGCTGGCTTCGATCGATTGGGCCAGTCGAATGCACTCTGAGACCGCGCCGGACTCCGTAATCATTTCATCGCCGCGCGCCAGCACCGGGATCCGCACTCGCGCTGTGACCGGCCGCACGGCTCCCGCCACGATCTTCAGCAGCAGCTTTGCCGCTCGAGCCCCCGTTTCAAAGAAATCCACGTGCGGATAGGTATGGTACGCAACAACCGCGTCGCTGTGGTCAAGCATGCGGTCCGTCAGAATGCCATGAAGATCCAGCGAAACCACGAACGGAATATCTTCACCAAGAATGCGGCGGGCTTCCTGCAGCAGATAACCTTCCGGGTCGTTCTCGTTCTCCGCCTGCATGGCCCCATGCAGCGAAAAATACGCGGCGTCAACTCTGCCCAACTCCGCCAGACTGCTCAGCAACTCATTGCTCAACCGATCAAAACTTTCGGCCGCCAGAACTCCGCCCGACGTGTTGGAACTGACCGCAAACGCCGGCGCCAGCTCCACGTCGTCCGCCGCGTCGAAAACGCTTATCGCTCCCCCGATCTCTTCCCTGACAGTGCGATGGTAGTCCACGGCAGCCTGTCCGCGAGCCGTTCGGAAGTCCTCGTACCGGCTCGGTACGGGATTGAATGTCGAAACTTCCTGCTTACATTCCGCAACAGCAATTGTAGGCATCGTGATCTCCGCAGCAATTGTAGGTTTGAACAATACGCAGTTCGTCGTCAGGGACGAATCACACTCCCGTCACGTCTTCGAATCGCCGGCCATGCTCCATTGAAGGGGTGGTCCGGATAAGGAAATTGACTCGCGAGCTGTTCGTCGATATCGATGCCCCAACCCGATTGATCGTTTGACCACAGCATGCCGTCACGCAATTCCGGGCAACCGGGGAACATGTCCAGGGTTGCCTGATTGAATCGCGTGAATTCCTGAATACCAAAATTCGGGACGGCAAGGTCCAGAGCCAGATTCGCCGCGTGCCCGATGGGAGACGTATCTCCCGGTCCATGCCATGCAGTACGAACACCAAAGTATTCGCACAGCGCGGCCAGCTTGCGGGCCGGAGTCAAACCGCCGATGTCCGACAGATGAACGCGAATGAAGTCAATCAGTTGTTCGTGGATCAGCGGCAGGTATTCGTTAACATTGCTGAACAATTCACCCATCGCAATCGGAATGCTGCTGGCGGCGCGCAGACGGCGAAAGCTGTTAATGTCTTCCGGAGGCAGTGCGTCCTCCAGAAAGAACAGCCGGAACGGTTCCAGATCCTTCGACAGCTGAATGGCGAGCGGAGCGGGCAAGCGTTCGTGAATATCGTGCAGCAATTCGATCTCGTCACCAAGATGGCTGCGGGCGTATTCAAACAGTTTTGGCGCCAGGCGCACGTAGTCGGCTGGTTCAAACACGTTCTGCGGCGCAGTGGGAC
>JBDONA010000364.1:0-8915 GCA_039831575.1 Fuerstiella sp.
AACCTGCCAAACCTGAATCTGCCAAACCTGAACCTGCCAAACCTGAACCTGCCAAACCTGAACCTGCCAAACCTGAAGCGGTCAAGGATGATTCATCGGATGAAAAAGACGCTCCTGCAGCCGACGACGTTGCGGACGATAAGGAAGAGGCTGACTCTGAGGAACCAGAGAAAGCCTCAGCGTCGGACGAGTCTTCCTGATGCGTGTCTAACGGCGTGGAAAGAGATGTCTTTACCACTGCCACACCGAACGCTGGAATCTGAACAACGGCAGCCTCAGCGAAACAAGTCGCTGGGGTTGTTGTTGGGTTTTCTCGCGTGTTTGGTTGGCCCGGCGCAGGCGGTTGAAGAACATTCAACGGAACTGCTGGTTGTTGGCGGAACTGAATCCGGCTGGGCGGCGGCGATTCAGGCGGCTCGGCTGGGTGTTCAATCGGTCACAATCGTTCATGACGGTGATTGGCTCGGAGGTCAGTTCACCGAACAGGCGTTGGCCTGTGTCGATGAGAATAAGGGCGTCGGCAAAGTCGGCTGGGGTGTCGACTGGCATCCGATGAAGCGATCGTTTCATCGCAGCGGGCTGTTCAAGGAACTGATGGACCGCATCGAAGCGTTCAATACACGGAAGTACGGAGCGTCGATGCCCGGCAGGCCGTATCACGGCCCCTCGACGTTCCGACCTGCGGAAGCCGAAGCCATCTTCCGTCAGATGCTGCAGCCGTTTCTCGATTCCGGACAAGTACGTCTGATCACGAATCGCTACCCTGTTGCCGCTGACGTCGACAACGCAACACCCCATCCGAGACTCACGGGAGTGCATTTCGCGACACTTGGCAGCCGAAACACGGATCTGCACGTTCGCGCGAAGATGACAATCGACGCGTCGGACTGGGGCGAAGCGATTCAGGTTGCCGGGGCAGGGTACGAGTGCGGTCCGGATGCTCAGTCTCGGTATCACGAACCCAGTGCTCCACTCGATCTCAGCAACAACCCGCCCAGCGAAATGAATCCCATTACATGGGCCATGATTGTCGAAGAAGCAGGGCACGACGCACTCATTGAACGGCCCCAACGTTACGACGATCGGGACTTTGTCAGAACGTCGCAACTCAGTCTGGCGGCTCTGAAAGGATTGCCCTGGGATCGTCCTGTGAAGCTCGGCAGCATTCCTCACTGGCCGGATTTCGGCAAACAATCGCCCCGACAGTTGAGCATCTATACAGTGCGTCGCATTGTGGATGGAACGACCAGTAATGGTCAGGGCACCAGCATTCTGCTGAACTACATGCTGGGCCAGGACTACCCTCTCGAACGCCTGCCCAAACATGTGATCGACGCACTGGAAGCCGACGAACAGGGAGCAGCAAAGAAGAATATCGTCCAGATGAGTCGAACACAGCGACGTATTGTCTTTGACGATGCGAAACGCCATTCGCTGTGCCTGCTGCACCATCTGCAGAACTTTGTGCATGATGCGGCACCGGACAAGGCAAACAGCTTTCGACATTTTCGCCTGAGCGACGAATTCGGCACGCCTGACCGCCTGCCGCCCAAGCCATACATCCGGGAGTCGCTGCGATTGAAGGCGATGTATATGATGCGTGAACAGGATGGTCGCAATGCTGACGGTTTCACGAAAGTCCTGGCCCGCGAACGATTCGCCCGAGTCCTCTATCCCGATGGGATCTTCTGCTGGCAGTTTCACTACGATTTCCACCGGACCGGGCGAGCTTATCTGAAGCAATCGGACGATGGCCTGTCGTGGGGCAACAGCGGCCCCTGGATTGACTGCGAAAAGCCAGGCCGAAATACAAGCTACGTCAGCGACCGCTGCGTGTTTCCCATGAGAAGTCTGATCCCGGAAGCGATGGACGGTCTGCTGGGGGCTCAGAAAAACCTTGGCTACAGCAGCATCGTGTGCGCCGCCATTCGTCTGCATGACCAGAGTATTGCCGCAGGTCAGGCGGCGGGCGCAACTGCGGCCGTTGCCATGCGGCATGGAATTTTCGCCCGATCAATTCCATACGACCGGGAACTGATAGAAGAAGTTCGTCACGCCGTCTGCGGCGAAGTTCTGAATGCTGAGCCGCTGTTGATCTGGCCTTACCGCGATCTGCCGACGGCTCACGCTGCGTTTGTGGCCATCAACCGTTTGGCGGCACTGCGGATCATACCTCTCGAGATCCGGAGTGTTGATTTTCGCCCCGATGAACGGGCGACGAACGAGTGGCAGAGGAGCCTGCTGGAAAACGTGACAGGGCGATTCGATGCGTTGCATCTTCCGAGCTTGTTGCACGAAGAGATCTCCCGAGCAGACTTCTGTCGATCGCTGTGGGGCATGGTGCATAAACTACGGCCGCAACCGTGGATGCGACTCAGTGATCGCGACGCCGACAACGATGGGATTTTCGACACAGATGATCCACTGCCGTTTTCTGCAGGGAAAGCCGTCGAATGGCAAATCGACGCTCCCACAGCGGATCGTGACGGTCTGCCGGATTCTGGAGTGGCTACGGCTGCCGCATCGCTACGAATCAACTTCACAACATCAGATTCGCCCGCGACTGACGGATTTGTCAACGACACTGGTCTCACGTACAGCGATGATCGAAGATTCGGGTGGGGCCGTGATCTGGGCACAAGTAATCGACGGCGGAAGACGCTTGCAGAGAACATTCGTGATACCTTCGTGTTTACTCGCGACGAGGACACTTGGGAACATTTGATCGAAAACGGAACCTGGGAAGTAACGGCATGCCTCGGCGATGCCGCCCACGATCAACGGGGCCAGCGTTTCAACGTCGAAGGTGTGCAACTCGTTGATGACGAGTCTTCTGCGGCGGGGCAGTTTATTGAAGTTTCAACGACCGTTCTGGTTCAGGACGGTCGCCTGACGTTCACGCTGGGGCCGCAGCAGCCGAACTGCAACACCTGCCTGAACTGGGCCATCATTGCGAAATCAAAGTAGGCACGGCCTGGCCTCTGATTTCCACACGTTAAGCCATGCATGACTTACCGCGCCGCCAGGTCCACGTGATCTGTTACGGTGACAGGTCGTCAAGGTAGTAGTCGAAGAACGCCTTCGAGTCGCGCGTCAGCGGGGCAGTAGAGAATCCCGCCGGCTTCAGTTCCTGGCACCAGGCTGACAGTTTTTTCGACAGCAGTTTCGCAGTGTCCGCGTGTTTACTGATGACGTTGTTCTGCTCCTCTTTGTCGTGGAATAAATCGAACAGATACTCCCGGCTGCCACCCCGCAGATATTTCCAGCGTCCGGAGCGAATCGCGGCCTGATCGACCCACCGCCAATACAGAGTTCGGTGTGGAGCATCAGCACGCTTTCCCGTCAGAAACGGAATCAGGTTCACTCCATCCAGTTGAGGATCCTCGGACTGCCCGGCCAGAGCAATGGACGTCGCAGCGACGTCCAGCGAGATCACGGGTTTGTGAAACTGCACTCCTTCGGGCAGAGTCCCTTTCCAGCGGACGATGAAGGGCACGCGAATACCGCCTTCGGTCAACATGCCCTTTTCGCCGTTGAACGGGTCATTCAGGGACCCGTCCCAGCCCGGGCCGTCGCCGGGGGTGTCGGCTTTGTGGATTTTCAGTGGTGCGCCATTGTCACCGATCACGAAAATCAGAGTGTTCTCTTCAATCTTATGGCGACGCAGGGTTTCCATTACGCGACCGACGCCGTCGTCCACGGCTGACAACATTGCCAGCGCCAGCCGTCGCCGACGGGGCATGTTTTCGGGAAAACGCTGCAGGTACTTTTCCGTTGCCTCAAGCGGAACATGAGGTGCGAAGTAGGCAAGGTACAAAAAGAAAGGGCTGGCGTAATTGCGATTGATGAATGCAACCGCAGCGTCGCTTTGAATATCAACGCGAAACCCGTTTCGATGCAGCACGTCTTCACCTGTTGGTCGCAGGGACTGTCCCACAAGATCGAAGTTGGCAAAATACCTGCGCAACGGCCCCTCGTAGAACTCAGCAAAGCCGCGGCGGCCCGCTCGATAAGGGGCCGTTTTCCTGACCCCTATGCGAAAGAACTGTGCCCGCGCATTCTCGAGTGTGACTCCGCTGATATGCTGACGAATCCAGTCGATGTCGGTGTGGTTGGGGGCCAGATGCCATTTGCCAACCATGCCCGTCGTGTAGCCGGCATCGCTCATTCGATCTGCAATTGTTTTTTCACTCAGTGGCAAAGGTCCCTTGCCGTTCGACTCAACACCGAAGCGATTCTGGTACCGTCCCGTCAGAATTCCCGCGCGCGAGGGGACACATTGCGGAGCTGTGACGTAACCGTTGGTCATCCGAACTCCGCTGGACGCCAGCGCGTCGATATGCGGCGTGCGAATGTCGTCAACGGAACCCTGACACGACAGGTCAGCAAAACCATGATCGTCAGTAAAGACGACGATAATGCTGGGCCTCTGTGTCGCCTGCGACACGGACGTCATGGTCACGAAGGCAAGGACGGGCAGCAACCTCACGACTGGTCTCTCTGAGATGTAGGGATCACTGTGGAGGCGAAAGTCGCAGCAAAAGCGAATATGGACGAGTCCGTCGAATTCGCCATCATGTGTTCTACCGTGTGACTGCGCAGGCCGCCAGTCGTGAAATTGGCATTTGCTGTTCTCGTATCACAATCACAGCGAACCCCTGTGCGCATGTGCGCTATGGAATCCCACCGGGATGAAGGTTGTCCTCGTGGGATCACTGAAGTCGTGGTCGACCGGAGCTGTCGCGAAGCGGGCCGAATCTGTAGATACCTGGAGGTCCCACGCATCAGACGTTGGTTCATCAGGGAAGTGCGCTAACGATGACAACCAACATTGCATCAAACCGGCTGCGCGTGACGGCGACACCAGCGAGCAAGTCAAGCAACAATGACCGTGCACTCGTGCACAGACAGAATTGACGCAATGGTTCACCCCTGCCATTTCTGCAGCGAATTACCCTGACTTGTGGCCGCGACAGACGCGTTCCTGCCATTGGAAATGGGTCTGCCCACGAGAATATGTAAACGGCTTAATGAACTGTCTGGATCAGTCCGCCATTGGCGGGCGAAAGTTCTCTTTGACTAAAGCCTCCATCAATGCGTCTCCGGGAGCCAACTCGAGCTTCTCCCGAATGCTGGCCCTGCGAAACTGAATCGTTCGCAGGCTGAGTTCCATCTCATTCGCAATGGCTATACTCGTCTTGCCTTGAGCCAGGAAAACGAGCACCTGACGTTCTTCGTCGGAAAGTTTCTCCATTTTGCTTTCGAAAGCAGCGCTGACTGAGCGTTGACGACGTCGCTCGGCATCGTCAGTCAGAGCTTGACGAATTTCCGTCACGAGATCCTTGATTGCAAACGGCTTTTCAAGAAAGGTGACCGCACCTGCCTTCATCGCCCGGACACTCATGGCAACGTCGCCGTGCCCTGTTATGACGATTGTGGGACGAGCATCCGGCGGCGACCAGCTGAGATTGCAAGTCAAGCCCGCTCATTCCAGGCATGCGGACATCGATGATCAGGCAGCCATGCTGACCGTTGCGAAATTCGGCCAGGAATTCTTCCGCGCTCGGATACGTCTCCGATTGCAGACCCAGGGGTTTTGCAACAGCGCGGAGCAATTCCAGAACATCGGGATCATCATCCACGAGGAAGAGTGTTGGCCGATCGTTCATTGTTCGTCTCGCTTATTCCGACGGCAGTGCACTTCGCCATCTTCAAGGAAAACTCACAATCATTCTCTTCGGTAGCCGTCCCGCCACGGGGCACGCCCAATATACGCCTCAGGTTTTCGTAATCACAACCGATGAGTCGGATGTCCATTGTGACGCCATGACCGCGCCGAATCGTCTTTCACGCATGTGCAGAATATGTATAAGTCCGTTAAGTCAGCGGTGAAATGTAACCACTGTTGGCGCACCGCCAGTATGCATTGCGCTATTTGCACAATCTCAAAACCAGAGTACTGTCGGCAACCCAACGGAACAAGCAAAGATGATCATTTCTGGCATGTCAGCCGTCTTTACGGGACATGCCACACGTGATCGTTCGCAACGTTGGGCGACTGAACGTCCCGGATTTCCGCGTGAGTACAGGATAGCCACGGTGCAGTCATCGAGCGCATGGCGGGACACCTGCGAAGACGTGGTTTACCGTCGCCAAAACCGAAGTGGTACTCATGCTCGAACGAACTTTCGAAGTGTCGGCAGTCCGGTTGTGTCTTCGCCGGCGGCGGCTGCGGCAGTGACGGCGACTTCTCCAACGTAAACGTTCTGTTTGGAATCGGCACAGATATCGTGACAGGCGTAGAAACCGTCAGGTTGGCGGGCATCCAGTCCTCCGCCCCAGCGACTCAACAGCATTCCGTCGCAATCGAAAATGCTTACCCGGCCGCCCGTCGGCTGCGCGGGGCGTTGCTGCCATGGAAATCGACCGTTTTGGTTTCCCAGTTCCGCTACGAAGAAGACATCGTCTACACCGGCGTACACCTGACACGGCCGTATCACATCGGTCCATGTCTGCAGCAACGAACCCTCTCGGTCAAAGACCTGAATTCGGCTGTTCTCTCGGTCCGCAACGAGGACTCGACCGAGGGCGTCAACGCAGATCCCATGCGGGACGTTGAACTGACCCGTTGCGTCGCCGGGAGCACCCCATGTTCGAACCGGAATTCCGTCTGCATCGAAATGATGAATGCTCGCGTTGCCGTATCCGTCTGCAATGAACAGATGTCCGTCGTCGGCGACAGCAACGTTCGTCGGCAGATTGTACGGACCGGCACTGGTGATCGAACGGTAGTCGAACCCGGTGGCGCCGGTCTGCGACGGAATGCCCGCCGGACCGATGTCTCTTATGTGCTGACCTTCCAGAGTGAACTGTGCAACGCGATGGCCCATGTCATCCGTCAGATAGAGTGTCCCATCCTGCGCTGCAGTCATACCGTGAGGGCGAACAAAAGAGCCTTCGCCCCATGCGTTGATGAATTGTCCATCGGGTTGGAAATTCAGGACGGCAGGATTACCACGGTTGAACACGAAGACTCGGTCATCCTTACTCACCGTGACACCAATGGCTTCGACGAAGCCGATGTCGTTTGGAATCTGTGGCCAGTCGGGGACAGGTTCATACTGCCAGTTTCCCTGACCCAGCACGGCAGACCTGTTGGCGTCGTGAGTCATTAGACTTCGTTTCGACAGGAAAATGTTTCCCTTGAGCCAGGTCCGGCGACCTGTGGGACCAACGTGTCAGTTCTCAACGTCGGTTTGCACGCCGGTCTCATCAGATTGTTTTCCGGTTGGCGACTGCATTGTCGATCAGAGACTCAGGGACATCGCATTCCTGAGCCGTTGCCACGATTTGCTGCCACGTTTTTTCATCCAGTTCGATCCCGTTTTCTGTACGTTCCTGTCGAACCTTAACTTCGATTTCTCCCGGAACAAGGACACTGTTACCTGCCGTGGCCGGTTTGCAGGTCTTCACGAAATCGATGTATCGCGCAGCATCGGGGCCAAAGAAATCCTGAACCGGCAATTGAGAGGGATCTACGAAAATCGACATCATCCCCTGTTCCAGTCGAGTCTTGCCCTTTTGGCTGCAGCCATTCCCCGTTAACGCGCCGGCTAGTAATTCGATCATGAAGGCCAGGCCATACCCTTTGTGGCCGGCGATGGGAAGAATGGCTCCCATCGGTGGTCCGTAAAAGGCATTGGGATCGTTGGTTGGCTGACCGTCTGCATCCAGAATCCAGTTGTCAGGCACTTGAGTCCCTGCGTTACGAGCAACCTTTAGTTTGCCTTCCGCTGCGGCTGCTGCAGCAATGTCCAGGACAACGTGCGGACATCCTTCGACCGGCACTCCAATGGTCACCGGATTCACTGAAAGCCGTGGCTCAACACCACCAGCGGGTACGACATACATCCCCTTTCCGCTTGTATTCACAAAATGCAGCGAAATGCAGCCCGCGTCGGCAGCCAGTTCTGCCCAGTGTCCGATGCGGCCCAGATGCCCGCTGTTCTTCACGGCGATGACGGCCGCTCCGTGTCGCCGACACTTTTTCAGACCCAGTTCGACGACCTGCCTGCCGATGGACTGGCCGTAGCCCTGCTGGCCGTCGACAAGGGCAAGGGCGTCCATCTCGTGGATGATCTTCAACTGACGGTTGGCAACGACGTCGCCATTCCTGAGCCACTGGATGTAGATGGGTGTGCGAATAACGCCATGCGAATCATGCCCGGCGAGATTTGCTTCCACCAGGTGGTCGGCGATCTGATCAGCTTCGACCTGCTGAGACCCATTCGCGGAGAAGATGGCTGCAACAAGTTGACGCAGGGGACCGTGAGGAAAACGCATGGTTGGCATTCGTAAGGTCGAGTGAGGTGGGCGATGTTCCGCTGACTGAATGTGTCGAGCGGATGGCTGAGGCTAACGAATCCTATTCATAAAATCATGTCGTGGTTGAGTCAAGTTGATCGATGAATGGGAACCGCCGACTTTATTCTGATTTTCGATCGTAAACCACCAGCTCTGCTGGTGAGCACTCATGAGGCTCTGCCGTTCCTGATACAAGCACGCAGCGCCAGCAAGTGAGTTTCACGCACGCACGAGACCCCCTCGCTGGCGCTTATAGCATATCCGGATGTTCGGCTTTGTGCAGTTTGTCGGGCGGCGGCCGTTCCCTGCAGCCGAGCCGTGCCGACAAGCTGGATTCACAAAGCCGGCGAAACGAGAATTCCGGATCGCAGTAAGCCAACGGAGCGTCACGGATTACTGGCGCTGCCGCATAGACGGCTTCTCAAAGACTTCCGGACGCTCCGCAGACTTCGATCAGGACGGATCACTCAGATGTTGCCTGACGGGCTCTCGATAAGCATTCCGCACGATCGAAGCAGGCTTACCACTTCATTCTTAGTCCCGGTTTCACG
>JBDONA010000992.1:0-8915 GCA_039831575.1 Fuerstiella sp.
TCTTCGATCTAGCGATTATCGAAGGCGACGGCACAATGGTCGAAACCTGTGGTGAGAAGAAGCAGGGCATCGGCATGAATCACAAACGTCAGTGGGGTTACTGTGGCCCGACGGACCGCCGGCAACAGGTGTGAGACTCAATACAGGTGTGTACATCCACAATCTGACATGGAAGAAACGTCTTGGAATGGATTTGAATTTCTATTCGTTCGATCACGGCGACTGGGCCAACTGGAATTATCCGGTCATTACCGACGACCGGGGGCGATTCAATGTCAGTGTTCCTCCGCCCCGGGCACGCCTGTGGCTACGAGTCGGCACGACGCCACTGAATTTCACTGCGATCATGCCCCCGACAGGCAATGACGCGACGACAAAGAAGTTGGCAAGGTGCGTTCCGTTTGAATACCCGATTGGTGGGCACTCCCGGTCCGAACTCCTGAGAGTGAATGCGTTACCGCCGGAATCGGACCAGCGATTGCCATTGGGCGACTTGCAACTAACAAAGGGCGTTAGCGTGTATGGCCGTGTATTGGATGCCGCAGGCAATGGTTTAAGCGGCGTGCATCTGACAACGACCGGAGCACACGGACCGCATTCCGGACGCAAAACCATAAGTGGTAAAAATGGCAGGTTCGAGTTTCTGGCCGTGGCATCCGGGAGTTTGGCGGTCCATCCCGATGCTCGTTTGCGGGACGAAAACGGAACGGTGGACTCGCGGGCTGTGCAGGCCGTATTTGCCGGTCAAACATTCGCGATTCCCGAAACGGTTTTGTCACATGAAATCACGATACGCGCAGTGCCGCACACTGAAGTCGTCTTCAGCTGGATTGATCGCCGCGCCGACAGGACTCAGCCGGTGGCGTACTACGGAAGCTTTCGAGTGAGAGGTTACATGCCCGACGCCAACGGCGAACCGTCGACCTACTGGACCAGCAATACGGAGCGCGTCGAGCGAGACGGCACATCGTTACTGGTCGTCGGGATCCCCACAGAATTACTCAAACCTGAATTAATCCTGCCCGCCGACCGGAAGGTCACCGCCAGCTACTCCGATACGACTGGCACGACCTCCGGCCCTGGCGTCGTCCCTCTGGGCGACCTAAGTCGCAAGGTGACGCATACGATTTACGGTGGCGAGCCAAAAACCAGAGACTAGAAAACAGCGAAACGCCGCCCCAATGCCGATATCCATTCAATCGATGAAGCTCGTGTGATTGACTCTTCAGAAGTGGTGGCACGTTGGCATCGTGAAGAATTACGGCGTGTCAGTCGATTCCGTCAGATCGATTGTCTTCGGGACGTCATCCATTCCGTAATACTGGTGCTGAATCTTCGTTTCGTGCACAGTCACAATGCGAAAGCCAGATGGATCTTTGCCAAGTGGTCGGCCAACCGGCCCGGTAGTGATCATTTCCATCGCTCCGGCTCGCCCGTAGGCATTACGGTGGTAATGGCCAGCGAAGACTGCTCGAACACCCGCCTGTGTCAGTTGCTCAAGCAACGGAGTTCGTCGGACCAGCGGGATATTGAAATACTTGTCCGACTCATCCGATTCTGTCAGAAACAGCGGGTGATGCTGAAACAGAAAGATGTGTTTGGCCTGAGTTTCCTGGGCGGCGGCGAGTTGCTGATCCAGCCACTTCTGCTGAGCATCCAGAACTTCAGGCGCGCCGGTTGGATCTTTCAACACGCTGGAATTCAGAACTACGTTGCAGACTCCTCCAACCCAAAACCCAAAATAATCGTCACCGAAGTTCTGTGTGTAGGTGGCGATGGATTTCGCCGTGGGCCGACCACCAATGTCGTGATTTCCACAGACGCAGACCAGTGGAATATCTTCATGAATCGCTGAAAAATCCTGTTTGTACTGCTTCACCTGAGCGTCGTAGCGAGCGTGTTCGGGAGTCGCGTGGGTCAGGTCGCCGCAAACAATCACGTATCGAGGCCGCAGGCGGTTGATGTGCTCCACAGCCCGCTGCGACAGAGCCGCTTCCTGTTCGAAGCCCTTGTTGCCTGTGAACATTCCATATTGAGTGTCGGCGAGTTGTAGAAAGAAGTACGGCCCCTGCCAGGTTTGCTGTGTCTCTGCGTCGAACGCCCGAAACGTGCGACTGCGAGCCTGAGTGAATCGTCCGTTGGCAGCGTCCGGCGGTTCATCGGCCTGACACGCGGACAGGACAAGGACAGTCGCCGCGGCCAGCAGGCCGCTAAAAAACCGATGTATGTGCATGAAACTACTGCTTCGAGGTGACAGGGGAACGGTGTAATCGCCAGTGACGGTATCGTGAGACGATGGTCCCACTGCAGATCGGTTAGCCCTTCAGTGGCTTCTTTAACAGCGATTTCAATTTTGCTTCGTCCGCTTTCCCATCCAGCCAGCCGATGGAAACGAGAAAGACATCCATTTTCAGCACGGTATCGAGGAACGATTCCTGACTTTTGCTTTCGTTGAAAAATCCGTGCGGTTGACCTTCGTAAATCCACACCTCGGATTTGACGCCGACAGCCTTTAAGTCAGCGTCGAACTTCTTTGAGGTGGAAACCGGAACCAGCGGGTCTTCGGAACCAAAGAAGACAATCGCTGGCGGATCGTCCTTGCTGATGTTGTGCGCGGGAGAGATCGCTGGAAACCATTGTGTGACTCGGGCATGTCCGTAGCCCTCCGGGCCGTTGTCGTAAACGGGATTGAATAGCAGCAGCGCGTTTGCTTTGGAACTGACTTCTGAATCGTTTTCTGCCGGGTCATCCAGTCCATCGCAGATCCCGGTCGTCGCCGCTACGTGGCCTCCGGCTGAACCTCCGCCGGCGGCAATGCGATCCGGATCGATGCCCAGCCGTTCGGCGTTTGTCCGCACCCACCGGATCGCCGATTTTCCATCGGCAACGCAGGCCTCCGGTCCGGTCTTCTGCCGACTTTTCACACGGTAGTCGGCCACAAACGCGACCATACCGCGGGACGCAAGATATTTCGAGTGTTGCTCGAACTGCGTCACCGTTCCACCATTCCAGCCACCTCCGAAAAAGAACACCACGGCAGGTCGCTTGTCTTTCGCGGCGTCGTGCCCATTGGGATCAAAACGATAGATCCAGAGATCGTCACCGGAGGCCTCTTTGTAAACCTCAGCCGTCGCAGCCCCTTTGAAATCGTGCTTCTGGGTTTCAGCGAGTGTGGGCCCTGCAAAGACCGCGGCGAGGAACAGCACAGGGAGTATGGATTTCATGGTCTTGGTGTTTTCTTTGTTCGTAGCTTGAGACCATTGTCCCGAGCGATAAGGACGACGGGACAATGGTCCCATCCTACCTGACCACTTTACTGATGGCAATTTTGAGAGCGTACAGGACCCGGATCGCTGAAACGAATTCCGTCATCGACAACGCCTGACGTACAGCTCACTCACGGGGTGCGGCCAATACATGGGCCCTGTAGACGCAGCGTTTTCGGGAGTTTGATAGCGGGCAGACGTCAGCAGCAAGAAAAGAAACTTTGACAGGATTCACAGGATCGACATGATGAACACCGAAACAAAATTCGGTTGATTGTGTAAATCCTGTCAGAAAATGCTCCCGCCCCCTCCGTGCACGTGGAACAGAAATCCTCCGGCAGGCGTTTCAATCGCGCCATGTTGGGCCGGCGGGCTCGGGCACAGCGGAACGCTTGATCGCTTCCGGCCGAATTGTTTCTGTCTGATTATTCTGCATCCTGACACCGGAAACGTCGCAATGAACTTCGAAGGCTTTCCCTCGGTTGGTCTGGATAAAGTTGCCGACGATTTTCGTATCGACCGGCGGCAGGATGGCCTTTTCGTCGCCGGTCATGCCGATCAGAATGTTATGTTTGCAATTCAGAAACGTATTCCCGGAGACAGTGGCGCGCTTGACCTGAAAGTACAGATTCGCCGGTGAGTTGGGAACACCAAGCATGAAGCACATGCCGCTGCGCTCATCGTCGCCGGTGAGATCCTCAAAATAGTTCCCGGTGATGACGTGATCTTCGCCGATAACGCGGACACCTCCCGCTCCCCGAGCCCCATCACCCAGAAAGACGTTATTTTCCACCCGGCAGCCATTGCCATGGCGCAGGGTCAGCGTTCCTGAGACCCCGATGAATCGATTGTGTCGATAGAGGTTGCCGCAGGATTTGTTAGAGATGCATTCGACCTCGCCGTCGCATTTTTCGAACAGGTTGTGTTCGAGGACGCAGGCGGCGGTGAGCATGGAGGTCTTACTGTCACCGACCCGAATGGTTTCGCCGCCGTTTTTACCGAGACGCTGGCGTGGCCCAAAGTGATTGTGATCGATCCGGTGGGCGGCTTCGCGTCCTGCGGCCAGCCAGACCACCATGGTGGCCCCTTCGGTGGTCTTGCCCGCCAGATAGCAGTGATCAATCCGGTGACGCGCACCATAAACGGAAAGGAAACGTGTTGAGCCCTGCTTCTGTGCAGCGGGCAGATTGTTCACGACGGCGCAATTGGTAATGCGGTGGCAGACCCAGCTGAAGTTTGAAGCTGTCCAGTGCAGTATCATAGGTTGCCTGCGCCCGCTGCAGACTTAAGCGCCCCTGTGCAAAGTTCTGATCCACCTGATCCACCTGGTCCACCTGAAACTGCGAAACCAGACCGGCTCTTGAAGAGCGCGTAGTGTTCTCTCAGGTTGCGGTCCAGGCTATCCAGATTGGATTCTTCGTTTCGAATGGCCTGCGCAACGGCCAACAGACCGAGATATCCGTTGGTGCCCACCGTGTCTACGAAAAACGTACGACGAAATCGAGCAAAATCACGGACGCCGTACAGTAAGTTGCGTTCCAGCAGCGTCAACGGTTCAAGCTGTATTTCCCGAAACGCCCGCCGCATCAATGGCTGCAGAAACTGAAAGGACAGCACTGAAGCTGCGGTGCTGACGCCTCCATTAAACTCCCATGTCAGGGCGTTCGAAAAATCTGCCAACAACTGGCCACCGGATGCGAATCGTTTGCCAAAACCAAGGTTGTCGGTCAGCGTCAGGGTGCGCGTTGAGCCGGTAGTGTTGATGCCGTTGTTGACGAGCGAAAGTCCCGCGCCACCCGTCCATTGCGTATCAAAGGAAAATCGCGCCAGAGAAACGGGCAGAGCCTGCAGGTATACCGTTTCGACCTCAGACTGATACTCGCGGCTGTGTGCCAGCGGAAGCTCCATTGACGTTTGTCGATTCAGGCGGACGACACCTTCTTCGTCCAGTGGTAAATGCCGACGCCAGTGATGGAATTCAACGTCCGGCAGATATCCGCGTTGCTGCCAGATCCGCGATCCCCTGGTTTTGTACGGATCCCGCATATATCGAGCCGCCGCAGGATCATCGGGCGGCAGCGGTCCACAATCGGGATCCGAAAAATCGGCCATGCGTGAGTGTGCGGCCGGTTGTATGCTGCGGTCCGGAAGAAAGAACGCCGGTTCTGTTCGCTCCGAAACAAGGCATTCCGCATCGCGGTCCGCCTGCAGACGGTATTGAGCGCGGCTGCAGCCGGCAATCGCAGCGCAAATCGTCAGCAGCACCACCACGCGGTGGCTTATCGCTCCTCCGAATTGCCTGTCGCATCACATGCAACACGTTTCCCGTTTCGGCCAAAAATGCCAAAAATGCCAAAAATGCCAAAAATGCCGATGATGCCGATGATTCTGTCGGAACTATCGACATATCACCGTTTTTCCATTTGCAGAAGGTGGGTGACAGACAGCTTGCCAGGTAACCAACGACGTTGTAAACGTCATACGTGATACTGTCGCAAGAACCGGACTTCTGTTGGATTCGCACATCGACACAACTGACAGACACGGCAAGCCGGCGAATCTGTCTGCCAGAGTGGCTAAAACGGCGGCCTTTGCGATCACGGTTATTCTTCCCACCACGGAATGCCTTCTTCGCAGCAGAAACTCTGCCAACATCCTGTTCAGCGATTGGCCACTTCGCGAACATGATGGACAGGCCGGAATCACTCAGCGGTGTCAGAATCCTGTGGTACGGCGATCAAACGAACGAAAGAAAATCCTTGGCTACATCAAACAGTCTCCTGCGTCTGCATTCGAGTGACAATGTCGCGGTCGCGAAAGAATACCTTGCGGAAGGTGTCAAACTGCAGTTGGACGAACAGCCACTCACGGCAGCCGTGGCCATTCCTCCAGGGCACAAGATTGCGATCGCCGGCATTGACCAGGGAGCCCCAATCGTGAAGTACGGGCAGGTGATCGGCTATGCCGGGGCGAACATCAGGGCCGGCGACTGGGTGCACGTTCATAATGTTGAGGCCACCAAACCAGGTCTCGACTATGCCTTTTCGACGGAACTGCACGAACCACCAAAACCAGCCACGGAACGATTCTTCGACGGCTACCGACGGCCGAATGGTTCGGCCGGGACTCGAAACTACGTCGCCGTCATCAGCACCGTGAACTGCTCGGCAACAACCGCAAAATACGTCGCCAAAGAACTGACCGAAACCGATCTGTCAGCATACCCGAACATCGATGGAATTGTCGCGTTTGTGCACAAGGAAGGCTGTGCGCTGGCATTCAACAGTGAGGATCATAAACAGCTGAATCGCACCATGGCGGGTTTTGCGAAACATCCCAACATTGTCGCCTGCCTTGTCCTGGGTCTGGGATGCGAAACGGCGCAGGCTACTGTGCTGGAACGGGACCACGGTCTGGTTCAGCTGGGTGGCATCAAACAAGCCGACGAACCGCTGCCGATGGTGATGAACATTCAGGAGGTCGGAGGCATTCGCAAAACGGTCGAAAAAGCCGTCGGTGTTCTGCGCGAACTGTTGCCGCTGGCCAACGATGTTGCACGTGTACCGATACCGATCAGTGAACTGAAAATCGCCATGGAATGCGGTGGCAGCGACGGCAACAGCGGCATCACCGCAAACCCGGCTGTGGGCGTCGCGAGTGACCTGCTGGTTGCTCACGGCGCAACATCAATTCTGTCTGAAACGACCGAGTTGTACGGCGCGGAACATCTGTTGACTCGGCGAGCGATTACTCCGGAAGTCGGTGAACAGTTGCTGGAACGAATCCGTTGGTGGGAAGACTACGCCCGAAGATACGACGCGTCCATTGACAACAATCCGTCCGTCGGCAATAAGAACGGCGGACTCACAACCATTTTCGAAAAGTCGCTGGGAGCAGTCTCCAAAGGCGGCACGTCTCCGCTGCGTGCGGTCTACAAGTACGCCGAACCGATTACGGAAAAGGGATTCGTCATCATGGACAGTCCTGGTTTCGATCCGGCGTCGATCACGGGAAAGGTCGCCAGCGGTGCTCAGGTGGTTGTGTTCACAACCGGTCGTGGCAGTTGCTTCGGCTGCAAACCATCACCGACAATCAAAGTGGCCACGAACACGCCTATGTTCAATCGCATGAAAGACGACATGGACATTAATGCCGGAGTGATTCTGGACGGCGGCAGCATTGAAGAGGTTGGCCACCAGATCTTCGAACGCATCATTGCCACCGCCAGCGGTCAGGAGACGTTGAGCGAAGCGCAGGGCATCGGCGACGAAGAATTCTGCCCCTGGTTCCCCGGCCCCATTTTCTAACCGACTGCGCCGGGGCGAGAGGGTCGGGAGTCTTTTTCGGGCATACAGTCGTAGGCCAGGACCTGTCCTGGCGCGACCATCATCGTCAGGACAGGTCATTGGCCTACAAAACTGAGAACTAATCCGGATTCGCCACTTTGTGCGTGCCAGCACGCACCCTACTTTGCTTTGACGGCACGCAGAACCAAAGACCGGGTCTCTTCAAGACTCAATAAACGCGACAAAACACGGGGATTCCGCCACACTCCCCAAAAGTGGCAACACAGGTGGCAACATTGAGCCTGATTCTGATCAGATCGCCGCATTTTTTGATCTGCTGACGTCATCCGGATTCACCGGGACGCAGCTGATGCTGATCGACGACGCGCTGCGGGAAACCGGCCTTCGGATCAGCGACATGGACCAAGTTCCGTGCGCTCCGCGAAACCGCACCTGATGCTGTCAGCCCGCCTGAACGATGATCGCGATTGATGCGCTGATGGCCGGCGCGTCAGGACCCAAAGGGACGAACATAGCGGTGGTGCCGCCAGTGGGATGTGAGCGGGACGCTTCTGGACGGCGAGATCACAAAGGCATTGACCTAAGCAGTCTCGATTGGAAAATGCAGGTCGGAATCAATGTCGCGAAATATTGACGAAGCCATTGTGACAGCCTCGTACACTTCGCAATTTTCGGAAGGATTCGGAAGCATGACCGAATTTCAGCATGAGGATGCAACATCTACCGCCATCGCACTGCGCGAGGTGGACGGTAAACTCAGCCAGATGTCAGAGGAACAGGGCAATGAAAGCGGCCTGTGGCGGACACGATATGCACTTGAGGACGAGCTGAAACTTCACGAAATTTCCGAATGCGATGGCGAACGTCTCACACCAACTCAGGTGCGTGCCCTGGACGCGCTGATGAATGGCGCGTCCCAGGCGGAAGCCGCCGAAGCAGCTGGCAAATCAGCGCGATGGCTGTGGACCCAGCTGAACGAAGGCGGTCAGTTTCTCAATGCCTACCGACATGCCGTGCAGTCGCTGCAGAAGCAGTCTCAGCTCACAGCCTTGCAGAGGGCCCGTGACGTCATGGACGTTGTCACCAGCATTGCGGTCGACCGCAAACACAAGGACTGCCTGAAGGCCGCTCAGCTGATTCTGTAGCTGAACAAGCGTTAAGCTGTGGTGGTGTTAATTGTGGTCAGGTTTGGATGAGACCTGCGTTGGACTGCGTCATTACCTGACCCCACAGCGGTGTCATTTGGTGTCACATGGTCTCAAACCGTCCCGCAGCCGTTTCAACAGGTCAGGATGGCGTGAGCCTTGACGGCCAGTAACCGACGCTGTTCATCGTCGAGCAG
>JBDONA010001036.1:0-8898 GCA_039831575.1 Fuerstiella sp.
GGCGGTTCTGTGTTCTGGACGGCGCGAATTTCCCTGACTCGAACCTGAGCCGCTGGACTCCATGTTGCGTTCACGACCTTGCTAGCTGAAGGACCCGCATGCTGCCGTTGCCGTGCTGTGTCGTTATCGCGGAGTTCAGATGACTCCGAAATCGCGTTTTCCCAATCGAATTCCGACTTATCCGGAGCTGCTGTTTCTGCACCCGTAATATCTGTAGCCGGGCGTTGTGGGGCCGCATCGCCTTCGTGGGACTCAGACGAGTTAGAGAGCAGCCTGTCCCAATCGAGTTCCTGTTTCTCCCCAGCTGTTGAATCACCAGATGCGATGACCACAGCAAGGAAGAATTGTCCTACGTATCGAACACCTCCGGACTTTGGGACGACTGCACGCAAACAGGCCGTCAAAAGTGGCGCATGGCTAGTCTTAGTCAGGCCTTTGTACGTTGCCGGAACGTTGCTTTGTCCTGTGTGTAGCATTGAAAGACACACGCTCACACCACGCGATTGAGTACGGATTGCCTGCCATAGAGCAATAGTCTACAGGACATTAGGAGCATGCTCGATTCGCTGCAAGAATGATTCACTTCTACGTAGGGACGCATCAACCATTTTCCTCAGCAAGAGACACAGACCGGCAGAAACAGCGTAAACCAGGCGTTATCACACATCAGGATTGTGCAGATCGACTTTCCGTGGGAGGCGTCCTCTTGCTTAGAACGGCTGACAGAGACAGACTTTGCTGTCGGAGCTATTGGATCCTCTCTCCCCAACGCATCATTTCGCTTCACAATGCACGTAGGAAGCAAAAACCATGAACGCAACATCGAACGGCGCTTTGGCCGATTGAGAATGCTGTCCTTCAGTTGCCTTGCGTTGTTCGCGACCTCCGGATGCAACCTCATAAATTCATCACTGTATGATGAAAGACCGGACAGGATGTCCGGATCCGACTATCCTGACGAAGCCACCGCTTCGGACTCAGCGGCACCAATGAGTTCAGTCAAGCTGCCGCCTGTTGTCGCGTCACCGGGTCCGCAGGTCGTAGAACGTGATTCAATTGAGCTGACGTTGGAGTCGGCATTGGCACACGCGCTAAGAAACAGCAAGGGAATTCAGGTGCTGAGTTTGATTCCGCGGGAAGTCCTGACGGATGTTGATGCTGAGTCGGCAAAGTTCGACCCAGCATTTCTCGGCGGCGTGCGATCCGGCCAAAGGAACCAACAGTCAGCGTCGTCGATTCAGACGCTTGGGGCGAACCCCAATGCGATCAGGTCGACCACGTTCGGACCAGCTGGGCCATCGGCAGATCAGTTGCAGTTTCAGCAACGCTGGCAAAGCGGAACACGCGCCGCGATCGGATACAATTCAGGTTACAACCTCAACAATCCGGCAGGCCAGTTTCTAATCGTCGATCCGGCCTGGAACTCCAGCCTGCGTCTAAGCGTCGAACAACCCGTTTTTCAGGGAGCTACAAGTCGGATCAATCAGGCTGGCATACGAATTGCCAAGATTCGTCATGACCAGTCCAATCTGGAATTCAAGGCGGAAGTCAATCGCATCCTCCATGACGTAGCAGTCGCGTGGTGGCGGTTGCACTTAACCACCTCGAACGTCGAGAATCTCGGAAAGATCGTTGAATATGCGGAGCAGGCGTGGCAAAACGAGCGACGAAAACTCCAGCTCGGGGTGAATTCTGTAGCGGATGAATCACAGGCTCGCGAAAATCTGGAAGCGACCCACGCCCAGTTTGCGGCTGCCAAACGGGACGCAATTTCGGCCGAAACTCTGCTCCGTCAGAAGCTGGGAATCGATCCCGCAAACAATGTCAAACTAGTCGTCCATGCAGAACCGATCACTGATGAATTCACCCCGAATCTCGAGTCGGGAATTAAGCGGGCTCTCGCGTCACGTCCGGAGTTGGGAGCACAAAGAAGCCATGTGCGGATGACCGCTCTGGATGTCAACAGACAAAGAGACAGTCTTCTGCCAAAACTGAATCTCCTGGCGGGATATGGCCTGACGGGTTTGAACAACAGCTTCGGCGGGTCCTTGAGTGACCTGTCATCCGCGAACTACGGGAACTGGGATCTAGGACTAAGCTTTCAAAAAACACTCGGGCAACGCGCGGCCCGGAGCAATCTTAGTCGATCTGAATTGACACATACGCGTGCAAGACTGGCTGAGTCCGCTCTCCGCGACGACATCCGATATGAAGTGCGAGAGAGCTTCGACCAAGTACTATCGGCCTACAACGTGCTTGATCGACAGAACGCCCGACTGGCCGCCGCAAACTCACGTTTCCAGACGCATCGTCGCATGTATGAACTAGGACAGTTGGGCATTGATCGGCTGATGCCATCTCAGCAAGCCTACGTTGTCGCATTGCGTGACCAAAATACAGCACTGGTGCAATACAATCTGAGTATCAATCGCTGGCACTATGTTACTGGCAAAATGACACTGGACAACGTTCGGGGTTCGACGTTGAAACAGAAGAATTCAACAAAGGCCACGGTGGCCAGCGACTGGATTACACAATAGCCATTTGGAGGATTGGAGCCACGGACGGTGACGCCAGAATCACATTCAAGAACGTCAACAGTGCATACTCCGCCACTACCCTTGCGCGCACGACATGACCTTCAATTTCAGGAAATATCGTTCCAGGGAGTAACGTGGAGCGTTGTCAAGGACCCTCTGGCACTACAGTATTTCCGAATGGGCGAAGAAGAACTTCGTGTTCTTGAATTGCTCGACGGCCAGCGCAGTTTTGATGAGGTGCTTGCCTGCCTGAGAATCGAGTTCCCGTCAAGTCACAGATCGCGCCAGGATCTACAGTTGCTGATTACGGACCTCTGTCGCAAAGGGCTGGTTGGCAGCACGCGGACAGGCTGCGCCCAACAGTTCCTTGACGAGAAAAGCGAACGCCGTCGCAAACGTTTTTTTTCAGCGGCCCTCAATCCATTTTTTATAAAACTTCCGGGGTGGAATCCACAACCGGTATTGGAACGACTGGCACCGTGGGTTCATTGGATGTTTCAGCCATGGGCCGTGTGTCTGGCGTCGGTCCTCATCCTGGCGTCCTGGCTTCAGCTTGCCGTGCGGTTCGACGCGATCCACAGCCAGATGCCGGCACTATCCAGTTTCTTCAATTGGCCCGGAATTCTTTTGCTGTGGTTGACTCTGGGAGCAACTAAAGTCGTCCATGAGCTTGCTCACGGATTAACATGTCATCACTTTGGGGGGGAATGCCACGAAATCGGCATGGCCTTCATGTTCTTCAGCCCATGCTTGTATTGCGATGTTTCTGATTCCTGGATTCTTCCTCAAAAGCGACATCGAATCCTGATAGCTGCTGCCGGCATCTATATTGAAGTTTTGATGTCGGCACTAGCATTGCTGCTCTGGTCGTGGACTCAGCCGGGACTTCTTAATGTACTGCTGATGAATACGTTCCTGGTAACAGCTGCCACGACCGTCATCTACAACGCAAATCCACTTCTGCGATATGATGGATACTACATCCTGGCCGACTGGCTGGAAATCCCCAACCTGCGAGCGAAAGCAGATCGGGAAATGCAACGTCTGACAGTGCAGGTCCTCGCAGGTGTGAATCAGCCGGACAATCTCTATTCACCAACAAGCAGACGTTCTTTTCTCGTCGGATACGCATTTTGTTCCATGGTCAATCGCTGGATACTGGTACTGATACTTACAGGCATTCTATACCATTTTCTGAAACCCTTCGGGCTGCAGAACATCGCCTTCGTTGCCGTTGGACTCACCGTTTCCGTCAGTCTTTGGCGTCTTGCCACCAGGGCCAGACAATCCATTTCATTTTCCGAAAAACATTTCATGAATCCAATCCGACTTGCGTTGACACTGTTGGTAATCAGCGGCGTTGGAAGCACATTGGTGATGTTGCCGATTCCAGTGAGCGGCCATGCACCGCTCCTCATTGAACCTGCGGGAATGCGGAATATCTATTCGCAGGTAGATGGAATTGTTGAAGAAATCCTGGCATTCGCAGGGGAATCCGTACTTGCTGGTCAGCCCGTACTAAGGCTAAGAAACGACACGCTCGATCTGGAATTGACTGAGCTTCAGACAATGCTGCGCAAACGCCAGATTGAAGCATCGCTATCTCGAGCAATGAATGATTCCGCACAACTTAAACTCGCGACGAACTCTATCAGGACCATTGAACGAGAGTTGACTCAGCTTCGGAAAAAGCGGGCCAGGCTTACGATCGTGGCTGTTTGCGACGGAGTGCTGATTGAGCCCATTGCGTCGAGTTCTATTCCGAACGATGGGCGATTCGTGCCCCCGCTGGACTCAAGAAACCTGGGGGCGTGGCTAAACGCTCGAACTCATGTCTGTGGCATTGCACCCAGGATCAATGAGTGGCAGGCGACGCTGTATATTGACCACCACGGCCATGAGAAAATACAGTCTGGTGACAACATCGAAATCAAACTTTCAGGTCGTCCTGATGACATTCTGCACGGACGGGTAATGCGAGTAGCACCGCGAGAGGAAAATCAGGTCCCGGCGTCACTGTCGACCAGAAATGGTGGGCCGATTGCAACCGTCACGGATTCGACCGACGGCAGCACACGACTCGATTCGGCAATATATCAGGCGACTGTCGTCATCCGCGAACGTGATTCTGAATTGCATGCAGGCATGCGCGGCACAGGTCGTTTTGAAACTGATCGACGTTCGGTTGCGGGCTGGATTGGTGCGTACGCTCGCCGAACATTCGACCTTCCGTATTGACTGGATTCGATCAGAAACGGAAGGGAACTCTCATGAGCATCGTGTCCGATCTTTGGAGCAGCATCGCTGAACTTCCTGGGACTCGACGACACACATGGTGGCGAACGACGGATGTCATCATCCGAACATCCGACAGCCTGTCCACGTGGGAGGATTCACGACTTCTGCAAGTCAGCAATGAGCTTCGCTGGAAGGCACGTAGTGGTGATTCGTTGAGGTCGATCATACCGATGGCGTTTGCATTGGTACGAGAGGCTTCGCACCGTGTTCATGGTATGAAACACTTTCCGGTTCAGGTGTTGGCCGGTCTGGTAATGGCGGACGGTGGCGTTGCGGAAATGGAAACCGGCGAAGGCAAGACGCTCAGCTCGCTTCTACCGGTGTTCCTGCGGGCGTTGATCGGCGAGGGCTGTCATGTTCTCACCACGAATGACTACCTGGCATCTCGCGATGCGGGGTTTGCAGGACCAGTATTCGCGCGTCTGGGTGTCTCTGTGGGGTTCCTTTCCAACTCCAAGCAACACGAACAACGCCGACAGGCTTATGCCTGCGACGTGACCTACGGTACTGAAAAGGAATTGGGGTTCGATTTTCTGCGCGATCGATTGCAGCAACAGACACCTTGCTCACCCGACATTCCAGGACGGCAAGAATCTGTCCAGCGAGGGCACTACTTCGCACTTATCGATGAGGCTGACAGTATCATGATCGACCAGGCACGGACGCCACTTCTGATCGCCATGAATCAGGAATGCTCAGGGGCAACAGCCTCACTATTTCACTGGAGTGACCGATTCTCACTGCGGCTGCAGGAACAGGACGATTACCGCTATCGACCGGAACTGCGTAGCGCCCAGTTGACCAGAAGGGGATATCAAAGGGTCCTGTTAGAATCGAAGCCGCACCTGGTCGCGTCGCACGGTTCGGAGGCGATCAGCCACCAGGTTGAACGCGCGTTGACAGCACGTCTGGGATTCACCGTCGAACGCGATTACATCGTGATTGACGGGAAGCTACAGATCGTCGATGAGTCCACGGGCCGGATTATTGAAGGTCGCAAATGGCAGGATCGTCTACAACATGCAATAGAAGTCAAAGAACAGCTCAAACTCAGCAGCATGACTCGCGAGACTGCTCGGATCTCAGTTCAAAGCTACCTGAAACAATACCGACACCTTGCCGGCATGACCGGTACTGCAATCCCGGTAAAACGCGAGCTCTATCGGGTCTACAGTGTTCGTGTACAGCGAATACCAGTTCATCGTCCTTGTCAGCGAACGGGCCTGCCCACTCGTGTGTTTCGAACGATGGATGACAAACTGAATGCCATCATATACGAAATCGGGGAGCTACAGCGGAAGGGGCGGGCCGTTCTTGTGGGAACTCCGTCTGTCAGCGCCTCAGCAATGCTTTCCGAGAAGCTGCGAGAAACGGGCATCACACATGAGTTGCTCCACGCCGGGCAGGATCAACGTGAGGCTGAGATCGTTGCCGGTGCCGGTGTATCCGGAAGCGTCGTTGTGGCAACAAATATGGCCGGGCGTGGCACGGATATTCAGATTTCAAAAGACGTGCGACGGCTCGGTGGATTGCACGTCATTGAAACAGAAATGCATAGTTCGGCGAGAATCGACCGCCAACTCGTCGGGCGTGCCGCTCGTCGGGGAGATCCGGGCAGTTATCAGCTGTTCCTTTCCTTCGACGACGAGCTCATACAATCACTGCCACAGATACAATTGAGGGCTTTCCGAGAGGATGTGCGTGCGAGTGAAGCAGGCGAGCTTTCACGCAAATATGCGGCGATTTTTGAAAAGGCCAGGTTACAACTTGAACAACGTCACGAGCATCAGCGGCGGAAGCTTCTTCTCCGCGAGAAGCAGGTCCGCGAAATGTGTGAGGAACTCGGACTTAGCCCATGGCTCGAATCATTCGAATTGAATCAGAGTGAGGACTGAGCGAAACAACGTTAAAACCAAAATTCGTGCCTGCAGTACTCGACAGCATCACCAAACCACACGTGCAGCAGGCTATAGTCGCCACACTGCATTCTGGTACGGACATCCGCGCCGATTCGTTTTGGTAAGTCCGGTGCATCATCGAGGCTCACATAGATCTTTACCACCGCCCCGATTTCGGCATTTATCGACGAGCGTTCTGCTGTGTGACTCAACCACCCGGAAAACTCGTGAGCTGGATCTGCGGTAAGCCGGAAGGCTGTCGGCACGTCGTTGCCATAGGTGGATATGCCATGGCGAACATGGTGCATTCGATTTTCTGGTATCTCAAGCTCCAATCGCCACGGACCGTCTTCATCCATGATCTCCAGCACAGTATCACCACGCTGGACTGGCTTGCCAATAAGTTGTTGCTCCTCCACGAATGTTACGACGGTTCCCGCAATTGGCGATCGCAGAGTCATCCGCTCGATGCGTTTTTTCGCTTGGCCAATGCGGACCTGGAGGCTGCTCACATCAATCCGGGCCTTTTCAAATTCGGCCTGAAGTTGAAGCAAATACTCGCGGCGACCGATCTTCGATGCACTATGTAATTCAGAACTCACTGCCTGAAGCGACTTGCGCCGTTCATCAAGCTGACTTTGCAGCATCAGCAGCGCATCTTCCAACACGTCGTTCTTTAGTATGATCAACGGCGTGCCGGCCTTGACTCGATCGCCAGGCTGTACAAGAACACGATCCACTTCACCATCGAATTCCGTAAACACACGGCGCTGCGTCACCGGCATCAGCTTTCCGTTTGCGTACACACGATACTCAGCTTGTACGTTTAACAGAATGAAGATGACAACGAGGCAGACGCCAAGGGCAGCGGCGATTTTCGCAGTAGTTTGTCGGCGGATGGCTGCCACATGCCGTCCAAGGTAATCGAAGACCGGAAGTAGCGGAATCCTGCCATAAGCTAGGGCATTCGCCGTGGCCAGGGCAACCTGATCGCAGAGTGGTTCGACGTACTTCTGCAACAAGGGCCCAGGGCGACTGGCCGCAAACTGTTCCAGTACAATTGCCGCTATCATGCGGCCACTCCTGGGGTCGTCGGACTTAGGTCTTGAATCACTTTGTTTTTGGGTTGCTGATGAAAACAGAGGACGCATCATCAGCATTCGGCTTCCGCTTTCGCCGACATACTCCGCAAGCGACTCAGTGACCGCAGCAGGAATCGCGTCGTCCTTTCCCGTATATAAAAGTACGTCACGGGCGACCGCCGCACACTGAGTCAAATTCTGCAAGAGCTGGATCTGGTTCGATCGACGGTTAATCGTTCCACGTCCATTGACAGCCACCACAACCCAACGAGAACCCTGTTTCAGTAAGAGGGTTGCTCGGTCACATTTTAGAATCGATGCGGTATCATTAACGGCCGTCACAGCCACGTCGGCGGGATCGAGACTGCTGTGGAGTGCGGCACAAAACGACTGAAACTCTTCCAGGAAGCCACCGGGATCAGTCGTCCGTGCTAATTCCTCAAGCCGGTCGAAATACCGATCGAGAAGATCGATGAGGGAGCTGAGTTCGTCGCAAATCTCAGAATGCAACGATGTCGGTTCATGACCGCTGAAGAATTCCAATGCGCCAATGCATTTGCCTTTGCGGGCTAAAGGCACCAGCAGCGCATACGCGATTTCCGGACGACTGCGAGTCTGAAACGGAACAACTCTGGCCGTTCGAGCTGCGAAGGTGTCACTCAGGATTCGATGGTTCAGACGTGTGGCCTGCAGGTCGTCGTGAAGACCGAGGCCGGAGAACTCGAATTCGGCAAACAGACCAACAGATTCTTGCTGGTCGAACATCCAGCACGCGGCCGCATTTGCCTCCAACAACAACGAGAAATCGCGAAGCAGACGTTCCAGAAACGCGGGAGCCGAATCTGTGTCAGCCGCAGCTTCTTCCAGCTCCGCCAGTAGTGATGAAAATTGAACAGCGGTTTTCATGGCTGACTTCAAGAGAAATTCGCACGACGAAGTCGGACCGCCCAAGAAATTCGTTGGTCACTCGTACGGGAATCTGTGAGAATCATGAATACAGGTCAAGATCAGATACCGCTTGACACGTTCAGGGAATAAGCAATAGGATCGCGCTGGCATATTGCAAGGAGGCGATGACTT
>JBDONA010000729.1:0-8896 GCA_039831575.1 Fuerstiella sp.
GCAGACGTTCGATCTGTTCCAACGTCACCGACTGCATCCCAAGATGATTTTCGAGCCGTTCAATATCACCCACGCGTCTGCCCATCGCATCTTTACGATCCTGACTGGTGAGATCACGGGAATTGAGAAGGTCGTCTCTGAGGGCGATCAGGGTGCCAAAGACGTCATTCGTGCCAGGAAACTCTGCGGAAGCTTCGCCCGTCCGAAACAGTGCCGATGTATCCGGATTTATGGTCGATCCGTCCGCGGGATCGGTCACGATTTGATTGGTCGAAAAGACAATGGGCTGTGTCGTGGCGCCACCATCAACCGACAGCGTGCCGTCGGCCACAATGTCCACCGTTCCATTGAAGCCTGCGGTGATGGCCGACAGGTCAACGTATACCAGTTCACCATTCGGTCCGGTGACGGTCAGGTCGGTATCCGGAAGGCCTCCTAAGCGAGATGAGGGGACCGCGCCGGATCCTCCCCTCGCTCAGGCTCGACCCTCCTTGAGAAGGAGGGTGAAGTGATGTTTGTAGACACGGATGCCCATAACGACGGGAGGGGAAAGATATGTCGGTACCGTTGATTCACCGGGGACCGAACGTGTCTGGTGTTACGCGTCGATTTCTCGCTGGGCGAAACGACGGAACATCAGCGGAAGCGGCAGCAGCGCCGCCGCAAAGGCCAGCACAGCCAGCGCCGAATAGCTGAAGGTGTAGTCGGCAAATCGCTCGTCGAACAACGCGACCAGTGGCGGACCAAACGCGCCGACGCCAAATCCCATCATGTTGCTGAAACCAAAGCCGACGCTGCGACGATGTCGAGGCAGAAACTCCGGAATCAGGCTGTTATACAACGGCTGATTCATGAAATGGACGAAGGCCCACAGACTGGCGGCGACAAGTCTCTGCCAGCCTTCGGCAAACGTCATCCACACCAGGAACGGAATGTTGCCGAGATAAACGATGGACAGCAGGACAGGAAGGGATCTCGGCTTCGCAAGTCGACCAGCCGTCCACTGTCCAAACGCTCCACAGACTAACGCCAGAGCTGCGGCATAATTGCCGAGTGCTTCATCGGCAATGGGCTGCCCGATGAGATCTTCCAGCGGCTCAAGTGCTCCTGATTCTTTCAGGTATCGTGGCAGAAAATGCAACACGGCACCGTAAATCGTGCCTCCCAGGGCGGTGCTCAGAACAAGCACGGTGTACGGCCACAGCTGAAACCCGAGCGTGGGTTCACCTGATAACACGTCCTGTGACTGTTCGTCGCCTGCTGTGGGCGCCCGGTCCGCAACAACGGGACGGGGCTTCGGTTTCAAAAACGTCCACACCAACATCGCCAGAACGAAACTGATCAGACCCAGCAACACGTAGTATCCACGCCAGTCGCCGGGGCGCACGGACAACATCAGCCCGGCAATGAAGGGAGCTGAAGCAATGCCCAGTGATCCAAACACTCCGTGAATTCCCAACGCCCGCGACCGGGTCTCCGGTGTGGTTTCGTTGGCCAGCAGCGACAGCCCGGCCGGATGGTACATGCTGGCAAAGGCGCCCATGGCGAACAGTTGGACATAGATGGCAGACGCATTTGCACTGGCCACAAAAGACACGGAAACGATGGCCGAACCGAACAGATACAGCACAAGGATCCGTTTTTCGCCGAAGCGATCCGCCAATAGTCCGGCAAAGAAGGCTCCGATGCCGTATGGCAGCCGCAGTGCGCTTCCCAGGAAGGCGGACTGTTTCAGGCTGAGCGTGAACTCGGTTGAGATCACCTGCTCAACGCTGGCAATCGACTGTTCGAGCAGATGAACCAGCGCATGGGCGCACGAGACCAGCAGAATGATTCGGACAACGGGATTGGATCGCGGCACAAAGGGCCTTTACGCAGGTGACCTGGAATTACAGTTTGCCAGCCACTGCTGACAATTGTTTCGACAGGTATGTTCGCGATTTGTTTATTTCTGAAGTGACCTGAGCCGCGGTTTCCATAATCGGGATGCCACGTGGCACCGGGTGCATGAAGATTTCCGTCCAGCCCGAGTACCTGGTATCGGCCAACGCCTGCACGATTGGTCCAAAATCCAGTGGCCCGTGACCCGGCAGCTGTTTGAGTTCCTGTTCCTTTGGCAACCGTTTGGTACAGCCATCGCCGTGTTCCCATCCATAGAACACTTTGATCGCGTTGCCGAGGTCATTCACCAGCTTAGCGATCAATTCAGGGTTCTGAGGCAGATGGTAAGGCGACAGCGCGATTCCGATATTTTCTGAAGTGCGCAGTTCCGCCAGGTACTTCAATGAATCCGGCGAATCAATCAGATTGTTGCCGTGGTTCTCGATGGCGATAGTGACGCCCGTTTCTTCCGCGACCTCCAGATGCGGCTTCATCTTCTCAAGGAAGTCACCGACCGCTTTCTTCAGTTCCGCTCCGGTCAGATTTCGGGGACCGCTGCCTCCGGTCACGATGGTCCGGCATCCGAGTCGCTGGGCAACTTTCATTTCGTTCTGCAGCCCAAACGGTCCGAGCTTGAACTGCGAGATGCAGCCCAGCGAAACGCCATACTTCTGCAACAGCGAAGAGAACAGTTTTTCGCCCATGTCGTCCAGTTGTTCACGTTGGTTGCCGTGACTCTTCGGCCAGATGTCGATGTGGCTGGCGCCGCACCTGGCGACTTCCGGCAGAATCTCGCCGAGGTACAGATACCCGTACATGCAGGAGCCGACGATGTACTTGAATTGAAAGTCGGTTGCAGCAGAGACAGCGGAAAACCCAGTTCGGCTGGTACCAGCGGCAATCGCAGCGGTCGATGCCAGCATCTGTCGTCGGGTCAGAGGATTCATGGCGAAGCCTTCGGCAGGAAATTGAACAACAATCAAATCTGAACGACCGGCAGAGCCGGTCGTCCGGGGACGGGGCCGCAAGACACGATCGACGCGGCAGCGAGTGGATCTACTGGGATTGAGAAACACACTTGCTTGCGCTGCGAGCTTGTAACAAAACGGCGAAGCAGAGCTTCGAGGATATGCAGTCCCAAACCGGAGTTTGGAACTGAAAGGCGAACTGCCATGTCCACAAGCTACATGACCAGTTGTTCCGGGTCCAGCTTGCGGCTCTCCAGAGCGGTCAGTGTTTCGTCGGTGCTGGCCGGATCCACGGCGCGGCAGGAATCCGTCAGCAGCGCCGCGAGTTCAGCAAGGTCGCTGCGCCATGCCACCGGATCGATCTTAGGCGGTTCAATCTGAGCGAATTCTCCGCACAGCAGAATCATTCTGAGGCAATGGCGAAAGATGATGCCTTCCTGCTTGGTCAGATCGCGAGCCCGCACGTATTTGTTGAAGTCACCGCCAAAGTGCAGCAGGTCGCCGATGCACCAGATTGATGAGGAGCGTGCGTCGTGGATATTCGGGAAATCACTGCGGAACAGCATGTGCATTTTCTGAGCGAGTTCCAGTGGCGGAATTCTGCGGCCCGTGACTTCATCGCGATAGCCGGTAAGTTCCTCCTGAGTGGCGAGCCCACGTCGCAGCACCTCGCCGTCTGCGTACTCCGTCGTCAGCGGTCCGTGTGGCATTTTGTCGGGAAACGGAACTCGGACAGATTTGCCCACCGAACGCGGCATGTTCAGCGCCCCTTCCAGCAACAGCAGCCGTTCTTCATAGCTGGCTTTGTGCATGTGCTCGGCCAGAAAAATCGCGTAGATCGAATTGATACTGCGAAAAGCGAACAACATTTCCAGCTGACCGGTCGCGATGGCATGCTGTGGCTCGTATTCATCCAGCCGCATCTGTTGTTGATCAATCGCGGCGGGCTGAGCCAGCCGCTCACCCGCGGCTGGCTTTTTCGCTGCACTCGTGGACGCCGTTCCGCCGGATGACTTGGCCTCCTGGATCAGCTGACCCAACAAGCCTGGCGATGACGCTGGTTCGGGCTCAGCTGCATCTTCTCGGTCATTTTCAGCTGCGGGTGGCTCAGGCTGATCTGATTTTGCTTTGGCATCTGAATCTGCGGCGCCGACTGCAGCGGCGTCTTCGAACACGCCGAGACCGAATCCTGGATCCTGCTGGTTGACCATCGTCCCGAAATCAATCACGTCCCCCATTCCGTCATCGTGGATTGTCGTTCCCGAGCCCCAGACAGACGTGGTCACGGAGCGGCCGTCCTGAACGTCATCGACCGCCAACGCAACGCCCTCGCCAATGGGGCGACTGTTAAACACGGGGGTCTCGTCGGACGTATCAGACTCCGTCTGTCGATGCGGTGGCTGCGGGGACAACGTAATAAAACCACCGGCATCGAGCGTGATCAGCATTCGCTTGAGCGTTTTTTCCGCGTCTTCTTTTTCTTCAGCATCAAGCAGGCGACGGCGAATGGCATCCTGCAGCGAATACACTGAGCCGGACTTGCGAATCAGAAAGGCCAGCAGTCGCCACGGAAAACGGCCACGACTGGCCAGCTTGCCGGGCGCGGCCCCGCGGAGTGTTTCGAACTGTTTTTCAGTCCAGTACTGCTGCCCTGAACGCCGCTTGGGCATCTTTTTCTTGAGGTTCTTTTTTGCCCGCCGCAGCATCGGGTCTTTTGAATCTTCAGGGATCTGGTCGTATTTCAGCTGCCAGCGATGCAACTTCACGTCGTCTTCGTGCGCCACTGCAAAGACATAGCCCTGATCGTCAAACTGCGGACGCCCTGCCCGACCGAACATCTGATGAGCTGAACTGGCATCGATCAGTTTCATGGCGCGGGGTGGTCCTTTGATCAGCGACGTCATCACCACCGAACGCGCCGGTAGATTGATGCCAGCGGCCAGTGTTTCGGTGCAGATGCATACGGACAGCAACTTCTTTTGAAATAACGACTCGACGGCTCGACGATACTTCGGCAACAGGCCGGCGTGATGTATGCCCACGCCACGGATCAGAATCTGTTTCAGCTTGCCGCCGGCCCCCAGCGACCAATCCATCTGGTCCAATTCGATCTGCAGCTGCTTCTGCTGCCCGCTGGCCAACAGGCGACGTCCTTTTAGCTGCTCGGCGACGCTCCAGCATTCGCTGCGGTTGAAACAGAAGACCAGCGCGGGTGTGTAGCGAGCTTCGTCGTCGTCGCCATCGGCCATAATCTCAAGCTGCTCGGACAACAATTCGTCGACGACCCAGCGAAAGCTCAGCGGCACTCTGCGCTCATCACTTTGCAGCAATCGCAGCCGTCGGTTGTGTTGCTTGTTGAGCCACACGACAAATTCCGGCGCGTTGCCGACTGTGGCGCTGATCAGCAGTACGCGAACGTTCTTTGGCAACATCCCCAAAGATAATTCCCAGACGATGCCCCGCTCCGGGTCGTTAAAGCTGTGGAATTCGTCCATCACGACGGCTGAGACATTGTCGAAGGAAAATTCCTCCGGTGACAACAGTCGGTTCAACAGAATTTCGGCGACAACGACCAGGATCTGTGCGTCCGGGTTCACGCGGCGGTTGCCAGTAACCAGTCCCACGTCGCTCCGTGAGAACCCCCAGCGTTCGGCCGAATCCTGCAGTTCGTGAAATTTCTGCTCCGTCAACGCAATCAAAGGAGTTGTGTAATAGGCCTGACGCCCGGTCATCAATGCTTCGAACAGGGCCGTCTCCGCAATGACCGTCTTTCCGGTGCCCGTCGGCGCGCAGATGAGAAGACCGTCTTCGCCCTCGAACCACGCCAGGATCGCCTGCTCCTGAAACGGGTAGGGTGTCCAAGGTAATTGGTCGAGATAGCGAAGGGCAATTTCTTCTTGTGACGGTAGCTCTGACTCCATTCTTGTCCTCAGTGAATACTACGGCGAATTTCGCTGACGCACGGCTGCGGCTCACGTGTTTTGACAGCAAAACGGCTGTCCCCACGAGCCGGCACCGGTTCCGGCAATTTGTTAACTGCGATTACGACTGTTATTGAGCCGACAGAGTGTCTTCTATCTTCACATGGCCCTTTGCACTGTGGTCCGGGAATGTGATTGTCGGCCAAACCTGGTGGGAAAGCCGAGCATTGTGAGCAGCCGTTGGGTTGTTTGTGTTCTTGTCGTGCGGCTTTGTCGGATCACTGTCACGAGATATCGGAGGCTACAAACCGTGAGCGGCCCGTCAATGGAATCGTTTCTTTTTATGGGCTCAACATTACTGACGGCCTCGGACGGTGTGAGTGAAAAGCCTGTGCGTCCTGGATTGGTGATCCTGGTGGGGGCCAGCCATTCAGCTTGCGGCGATGTCGTGGCCCGGGAACGACCGGCAGCCAGCGATTACATGGATAGGATCGGATATCCGGGGGAATTACACCGTATGATTTGAGAAAACCTGTCCTTGAAAGTGCTTTCTGAGAATTGCGGCTTGGCGAAGCAGCACACCCTGGGTACACTCCCGCAAACGTTGCTTTTCTTAGGAAAGGCCGTCGTCAAAGTGGTCGGAACCAAGCGAGTTGCGTTATTTATGTAAGTAAATAGCGTTTTCCGGCCAAACGGGGTTTTCTGACAGAGGTGGATCCTCCTGCACCCCCGTGATATCTGCGTCGCCATATTCGCCGCAAATTTTGCTGCCCTCCATCGGTTAAGTGGACCGCTCTGGAAAGCCGCCAGCGTTGTTAAGGACGCACCGAATTCCGTGACTTTCTTGTTTGTCCGGAATGTCTATTAACGCGGCGTTTCCATGCCATATCGGCTTCAGCCTGAGTGCTGTTGTGCGTGGTTCTGTGGGGCAAACACCCTACGACCGTGCACGATTTGTTCGACTCTCGTACGCCGCTTCCGATCCCACTCTGATCCATTAAAGGAACACAATTGAAGACGTTTGAAGAACTCAAGTTGATTGCCCCATTGCAGCGTGCATTGACTGATGAGAAGTATGAAATCCCAACCCCCATTCAGGCGCAGACGATTCCCGCTGCACTGCAGGGGCGCGATATCCTGGGCTGTGCTCAGACGGGAACAGGAAAAACGGCTGCATTCGCATTGCCCATTCTTAACGAACTGGGTCAGGAAAATCGCAAGGCCCAACCCAATCGACCTTTGGTACTGGTGTTGGCGCCCACCCGAGAATTGGCGATTCAGATTGAAGAAAGCTTTGCCACATACGGCAGGCATCTGCGATTGCGCCAGGTATTGGTTTACGGCGGCGTAAAACAGGGCAATCAGGTACGGGCGTTGAAGCGGGGAGCTCACATTCTCGTCGCCACACCTGGGCGATTGCTGGACCTGATGAATCAGGGACACATCACGCTGGATCAGCTGGAGGTGTTTGTTCTGGATGAAGCGGACCGGATGCTCGACATGGGCTTTCTGCCGGATTTGAGGCGGATTATCAACCAATTGCCGGACGAACGGCAGTCACTGTTCTTTTCGGCCACCATGCCGACGAAAATTACTCAGCTGTCAAAGCGACTGCTACGGACTCCTGTCAGCGTCAACGTGACTCCGAAAACGACGAGCGTCGAACGTATCGAGCAGAAGATCATGTTTGTGGAACGCAACGGAAAACAGTCGTTGCTGCGACAGATCGTGACGGCTGGCGACGTCGATCGTGCGATCGTCTTTACGAGGACGAAGCGCGGGGCCAACGTTGTGGCTGAAAAACTGGAACGCAGCGGCATCAAAGCCCTCGCGATCCACGGCAATAAGTCGCAGAACGCCCGACAACGTGCGTTGGAAGCGTTTCGCCGCAACCAGATACAGGTGCTGGTGGCCACGGACGTCGCTGCTCGAGGCATCGACATCGATGGTATTACGCATGTGATCAATTTTGATCTTCCCATTGAACCAGAAGCCTATGTACACCGAATTGGTCGTACCGGACGAGCCGGCGCGGAAGGCATTGCCTTGTCGTTCTGCAGCGCGACCGAAGGCCAGGAACTGCATGCGATTGAACGATTGATTGGCCAGAAAATCCCGCTTGCCGAAGGCCAGATACAGCCGCAATGGCGACCGGAACAGAAGGCTCGGACGTCGTCCGGCCGACGCAATGGACATTCGCAGCATGGTACATCGCAGGGAGCTGGCTCTCAGCGGTTCCCACGTCGTCGTTCGTCGGGCATGATAGGCGCAGCCGACAAGGCGAAGCCGAAACGGCGACGACGCAACGGTCAACAACTCCGTCAACGCGTCAAACAGGGCGACTGACGGACTATTCAAACGTTTGTTTAGTGGTTAGAAATAACGTCACAAGAACCGATTCCTCGGAGAATGAAGGAGAGAAACCATCGCACAAAATCAAAATACCTACGAAAAACGCAAACGCGAGATGGACAAAAAGGCGAAGGCAGAAGCCAAACGAGCTCGTCGTACGCAGCGGAAACAGGGCATCGACACGAGTACGGGGCCAACTTCGTTGATCGCGGAAGCAAATATACGCAATTCAGCAAATTGACACTTCGCACTTACTGTGTGACAACACGAACAATCTTAGGGCGATCACTCTAGCGCGCGAAACGTTTCACGTGCTGGTGACTACCGACAAATTTGAGAGTATTGGGTTACAATCATGGCAGAAGGGACAGTCAAACGAATCATGGACAAGGGGTTCGGTTTCATTGAAGACGGGACAGGAAAGGACATGTTCTTTCACAGCTCGGCGCTTGAAGAGATACGATTTGATGAACTGCGCGAGGGACAGCAGGTATCGTATAACGTCGGACAGGGTCCAAAGGGTCCACGCGCCGAGAACGTTCGTGTGATCTGAGAACGAAACATCCTGCCGACGAACTTTCTTCGGGTTTCGCGGCGCGAGTTCAAGCGCCGAGGGTCTCTACGGCCTTGGGCGTTTTCTATGCGCTGTCGAAAGTGTCGTTTTGCAGAGGCAATCCCAGCAGGTCCGGCACCAGGCGGTGCCTGCAGTTTACAGTTGAACGAAGTCGTTTGGGGTGGGCCATCTGTTCGCCATCTGTTCGCCATCTGTTCGCC
>JBDONA010000949.1:0-2088 GCA_039831575.1 Fuerstiella sp.
ACTACGACGCGACGGGCCAGAAGCTGATGGCGGTCACGGTGATGTACAAGACGGCTAACTACAACCCCGAAGCCGCTGACTGGTACTGGGTCAAGTACCTGGCGGATGGCAAGGTCGATCAAAAGGCGACACCCATGGGCAACATCCGACTGGCCGGGAAACCGAAGGGCTGCATTGAGTGCCACGCCGGTGCAGAAGGTGGCGACTATGCGTTTTTCAATGATGAACCGTAAGTCAGTCTGTGACGGCGATGATTAGTCGTCTTCCAGCTCTTCCAGAGCTTCACCAATGGACGCCCGGATTTCTCGCAGCGAAATCGGGTACCCGGCGGTCCACAGGTTTTCGGATTCTGCGATTTCTGAAACGATTGACATCTGAAGTTTGGTCAGCAACGCGATGATCGGGGCTTCCGTCGCAAGCGCAGTCCAGCCTCCGGCCACTCTGCATTTTCCGCGCCTACACAAATTCGTTGCGGCTGACGTATGGTGGCTAAGCCAGAATCTCCGGTACGACCCGCGCGGGTTCAGCTCCAGTCAGCTTCTGGTCGAGGCCCTGGAAGCGGAACGTCAGTCGGTTATGATCGATGCCCAGTTGATTCAGAATTGTGGCGTTCATGTCCCGAATGTGCACGGGGTTCTCAACGATGTTGTAGCAGTAATCGTCGGTCTTCCCGAATTCGAAGCCCCGCTTAATGCCGGCTCCCGCCATCCACATCGTGAAGCAGCGTCCATGGTGGTCTCGCCCATGATTGTCGGCTGTCAGTTTACCCTGCGAGTATATTGTGCGACCAAATTCTCCACCCCAGACAATCAACGTGTCTTCGAAGAGTCCGCGCTGTTTCAGATCCGTGATCAAACCGGCGATCGGATGGTCGATGGATTCACACTGGCCGCGAATAAGTTTCGGCAGGCTGCCGTGCTGGTCCCAGCCTCGGTGGAACAGCTGCACAAACGGGACACCCTGTTCAGCCAGTTTTCTGGCAATCAGGCAATTGCGAGCAAACGAACCCGGCGCTTCGATGTCGGGACCGTACAGAGCCTTTGTGCCTGCCGTCTCCGAATTCAGGTCCATCAATCCGGGTACCGACGTCTGCATTCGAAACGCCATTTCGTACTGAGCAATCCGAGTCAGTGTTTCCGGATCGCCAAAGCTACTGAAGTGTTCCTGATTGATGGCCGCGATGCGGTCCAGCATCCGCCGTCGAGTCGCGCGGTCGATGCCGTCCGGATCGTTCAGGTAAAGAACCGGGCTGTTGCCGGCCCGCAACGCGACGCCCTGATGACGCGACGGCAGAAATCCACTTCCCCACAGCCGGCTGTACAGTGCCTGCTTCTGTCCCGGCCCCTTCGAAATCATTACGACGTACGATGGCAGGTTTTTGTTCGGACTACCCAGACCATAGCTGACCCACGCTCCCATGCTGGCTTTACCGGGCTGCTGGACGCCTGTGTTAATAAACGTGATCGCCGGGTCGTGATTAATTGCTTCGGTATGTACGGACTTTACCAACGTGATGTCATCCACCAGCTTTGCTGTGTGCGGCAGGATCTCGCTGACCCAGGTACCGTTCCGCCCATGTCGCGAAAAGTTGAACATTGGAGCCACGCACGGAAACGCCTTTTGGCCGGACGTCATCGTCGTGATGCGTTGTCCGTTTCGAATGGAATCGGGCAACTCCTGGCCGTGGATATTTCGCAACTCCGGTTTGTAATCCCAAGTGTCAATATGCGATGGGCCGCCACACATGAACAGGTAGATGACTCGCTTGGCCTTCGGAGCAAAGTGCGGCAGGTCCGCCAGACCACCGTTGGCAGCAGCAGTAGCGACTGTCGACGGAGCCGCAGCAGCGCCGCCCATTAACGACGCCAGAGCGGCTGCACCGAGCGGTCGACCTGCATTCGCCAGCAAGTCGCGGCGATTGAGCGTTGCCTGCAGACCGGCGAATGATTGTTGGAGGTCATTTGATGAGTTCATAGGTTACGTAATCCTCGTCGTCCGGATTGGCTCTTCGGACGACTGTACAGCAATTCAAAAGGTGGGTGTATGGCGGGTGTCACAAGATACCGCATACACCTCGCTGCGGCGAGT
>JBDONA010000455.1:0-2084 GCA_039831575.1 Fuerstiella sp.
CTCCAGACTTTGCGTCGAGTGTGACATCACCCCCTAGCTTCTCGATCGCAGCGACGACAGCATCTTTTGGCTTCGATGCCACTGGTGCGTTAGGCAAAGATTCACCACATCCAAACAAGACGACCGGCAACAGCAGTACGAAAATCGTTTTCATGTATGGGCCTTTGTTTGGATCACTTGTCACGTTTCCCACCACGCTTTCGCGGTCTCGTCCGCTCCAGGGCATCTACCTTAACGCACTCGAAACACCTGCCACGAACCTTGTCCATTTCGAGGATGAGCTTGCGACCGCATTTGCATTTCTTCGCCGCCATTGGATTGCTCCTGGGCATAGCGTGACATGCTTGACCAGTGTCATCAACTTCCTCCGGCGCGACATCATCAAGGAAGTCTGCCCAGTCGTCATCGTCGCTCATTATTTTGTTCCCAATGCCATCAAAAAGAAAAACGGGAAGCCGGGTACCCGATCGCACGAGCTCAACATCATGCGGTGACAACTCACGGTTATAGATCCTCACGTCTTTCATCATCCCGTTGAAGTAATCGTGCTGGCCGAAGCCGATCTTCAGCGGGCCATTGATGCTCAGGTCGTAGTCGAGTGGGTTGAACTCCGAGCTTTCGGCAACGCGCCTTCCGTCAACGTACAAACGGAGTCGGTCGCTCGATTTTACAGCGACGACGTGGTGCCAACCGGCTGGCAAAGCTCGGTCGTACGTCACGCTTTTTCCGGCCTCCAGCGAGAGCACGTGTCCCGACGGGAGCACGCCGGAAAAGAGCTTTCCGTCAAAGACGGCCATGCAGGCGATCGCGTTGGCTTTGTCGGGACTCCCGCAATCAACCCTGCGAGTGCCGCCCGCGTAACGATAAACGTGACCGGCTTTCTCTGCGGCAGATTCCCAGACCGCCGCGTAAAGATCGCCACTAAAAACAGTGAGCGACTTCACCTGTTGATTTGTGCCTGGTCGTCCGCAGTCGGTCCACGCAGGATCGACACGCCCGGCATCGATGCCGAACAGCAGATTCCTCCAGTTCGATTGAGCGTTCGTGACGCCCGCGTAATTCATCAGGCTCAGCGTAAAGCCGGTGCGCGTGGGCGGATCGTAACAGGTCATCAAATCGCCCAGCACATCATCCAGCCGCTGATCCGTGTGAACCCAGGCAGCAATCGAAAACGATTCTTTGCCGAGGCTGAGCGCACCGGAAACGGGCACTTCCAACCAGGCATCTCTACCGTCGAATACCGCGCCGCCTTCGGAGTCGAATTGGACGCCATGATTCACTGCGTGATGTTCACCGCCCGAGCTGTCTCTGGCATCCGCCTGCAATTTCCATTGAGCGACCAGCCCATCGTCGCCATGCGCCACAGCCACCAACCAGACAACCAGAACTGTCAGCTGCGCGACCGTCATGCGAATAGCCGTCGACATGGTTTGTGACCGAGGGGCTGATTTCGTCACGGTACACGACCTCCAATGGACAAGAGATGGATCAGCTGGAAAACGTTGTTCGAATCGATCGATGGCCTGATTGGACGGCATCGTCTGGCCCAATGCAAGTAACCTGACTCACACGCAGGTGCGGTGCCGAAAGTGAACCAGCATTCGCGAGAAGGGTGATTGTCTGCAACCACCCTGACCCGAGTCATTGGTAGTCATGCGATCAGTAGATAGATTCGAAATCTGTAAATTTCGTCCCGACATGTCCAAGAGTGTTTTGCGACTCAAAAGGCAAAGCCCGCTCCCCCTGCTTTCTGATGCGGGATCGGTCGGAGTTTTTTCAGCACGGACGATGAGTGCGACAATTTACCTCAAGACCGGGCTTGGTGGTTTGCCGCCTATCGTTGACTGCGCGTCATAGCGTTGGACAGGATTTGTCCAGGTTGTTTAATTCTGAAAATTCTATCGCGGTTCAGGTAATACAGGTGGGCGTTGGAATGGGGTCAGGGCCACCCCCCTTGCCCAACGCCGTTAAGGAAAAAGGGAGGGTATCTTTTTGAGTTCCCTGACCGCTTGTTTTTGTTTGTCCGTTGCTTTGACCAGAACTGGCTGCGTAGCGGAGGGTTTGTCTTTTTTGTTCGGTTTGTA
>JBDONA010000688.1:0-2083 GCA_039831575.1 Fuerstiella sp.
GTGAGGGGCTAAGCTGGACCAGATTCACAACGTTTGCCCGCGTGCTGCGAGATTCCGGCTACGCGACGGCGATCGGCGGCAAATGGCAGATTAATCATCTTGGAAAACAGCCGGACGCACTGAAACAGCACGGATTTGATGAGCATTGTGTATGGACAGGTGTTGAGGCCGGGCGACAGGAAACAGAAGCGCGGTATTGGGATGGCCATATCATGACAAACGGTCGCCGTGAAACCGCAGGTTATGGCCCCGACAGAATTAACGAGTTCCTGATTGACTATATTCATCGGAAAAAGGACGGACCGTTCCTGGTCTACTATCCGATGTTGCTGACTCACGCTCCCCATACGACGACACCGCTCAACAAAGCTGATCCACCTGAAGGCAAACCCGGTCTTTACGCCGATAATGTCAGCTACATGGATCACCTTGTTGGCATGCTGGTTCAGGCAGTTGATGATGCGGGTCTCCGCGAGAACACTCTCATCATTTTTACCGGAGATAACGGCTCGGCATCGGCCGGTGTGCTGAACGGCGAACCTTACCCGAAAGGCAAAGGTCGCCACGCCGACTGGGGCGCGCATGTGCCGTTTATCGTGCGAGCACCATTTCTGACCGACAGCGGCAGAGTCTCCAAAGATCTGATCGACTTCACGGATCTTTACCCGACGTTTCTTGAATTGGCAAAGGCCACGCCGCCGGATGGAGTGCGACTGGACGGACAATCACTCGTCGCCAGTCTGAGCGGCAGCGAAGACCCGTTTGATAAACGCAGTTGGATCTACTCCCAACTTGGCGAGTTTCGCATGGTCCGCGATTGGCATCATATCCTTGACAGCGATGGCAACTTTCACGACCTCGGCAAAGACCCTCGTCAGGAACACACAGTCAATCCGCTGGATAAGATCGCGCCGGGCCGTCGGCAACGCCTGCAAATGATTCTGGACCGCTTTCCGAAAGATGTGCCAGCACCCTTTGCAGAGTTTCGTGAGAGATTACGTTCTCTGGAAACTGCCGGAACTCGCTAGTGCGTGTCGCACGGACGTATAGCGGGGCGGGCGAGCAATTTCGCCGCTGAACGGTGGCGAAAGTCGCTAGACTTCGGTGAAGCGCGCTCTAAGTGATCTGTGGCCGCCGACCTGACCACGGTCTTGCTTTTTCGAGCTGTCCGGCGAGTCGAAACAGGGTCGCTTCGTCTCCAAAACGCCCAAGAAACTGAACGCCGATCGGCAAACCTGCCTGCGTTTGGTGCAAGGGCACAGACATGGCCGGTTGCCCGGTCCAGTTGGCCATCTGCGTGCAGGGACTGAATTTCAACAGCCCTTCCAGCACCGCCTGAGAAGTGCCGGTCATGCAGATTTCACCGTGCTTCAAGGGCGGTGTCGCCAACGTCGGTGTCAGAATGACATCGTACCTTGTCTGAAACGATGCCATCGATCGTGCGGCTTTGTGATAAATGCTGCGGCAGTCTTCAATCTGGACGGCCGAGTATTGTTCGGCATAGTCATGGTAGAAACGGGTGACGGGTTCCAGGTCCTCGTCGCGCAGTTCACGGCGCAGAACCTTCAGCCGCTGCAGAATGCGGCGCCGCAGTGCAACCAGAACTGTGATGCCATGTGACTGTCGTAGTTCACGAAAGACGAAACGTCGATTGAAGTCGTCGGTGGCATCTTCCACGTAGTGCCCACGCGATTCGCACAGTTTGGCTGCATCAGTTACGGCGTGCTGGCATTCCGGGTGAACAAACTGTGTCGGACGCATCGTATTGACGATGGCAATTCTCAGCCTGCCGGGTTCACGAGCCACTTCCTCCAGGAACGTGCCGGAATGATGTGGAGCACTGTAACTGTCTCCGCGTTCCGCACCGGCCGTCGCATCCATCAGTGCAGCGCTGTCTCGTACGGAACGAGTGACCGCATGTTTCACGGCCAGACCTCCCCATGCTTCAAATGCGTCCGGGCCATTGGGAATTCGAGCCCTTGTCGGTTTCAAGCCAAACAGCCCGCAGCAGGACGCCGGGATTCGAATGGAACCACCGCCATCACTGGCGCTGGCCATTGGTGCGATGCCGGCTGCGACCGCG
>JBDONA010001121.1:0-8858 GCA_039831575.1 Fuerstiella sp.
GGCGGCCGGCCGCTCCATCAATTGCGGCAGGAAGTGATTGGTGATCTGGATCGGCGCCAGCAGATTGATCTTCATCAGCCAGTTCCACTGATCCTGCGACATCGCATGCGTCGGACCGTAGTACAAAACTCCGGCGTTGTTGATCAGCAGGTCGATCACATCTTCAGTTCGGTCAAAATCCGAAAGCACGCTGCTGATCGCGGTGGTATCAGAAAGGTCGCAGACTCGTGTCTGGACCCGTACCTGCTGCCCGATCGTTTGCGCGACGTCATGCAGCCCGGCTTCGTCAATATCGACCAGGTACAGATTGCATCCCAGCGCCGAGAGCTGCAGCGCAAGTTCACGACCGATGCCGGAGGCCGCTCCTGTCAAAAATGCGGTTTTGTTGTTAAACGTTTTCACATGTCTTCCTTTGTCGTGAAAAAGCGTACCGCCATCCACGGTCGTCCGGACCGTATGATTATCCAGTTCACTGTCGCACGATCTTAACGCGTCCTGTGTTTTGCGAAAAGACGTCTAGCGGGGCCGTCCGGATACGTCTGTGCTTGTGAGCGGCACGCCGCTGGCCAGCGGTGATTGGCAGTGTTTTTCCCGCGTTTGTGCCTTACGGCTCACTCTCTTCGCAATCCGGACGTCCTCCTGGCGTGGGACCGCCGCCAAGCGATCGTGTGGACGGCAACACGATCCTTGCCTTCGGCATCACCCTGTCGTCAATCGGGCTCACCAAATGAGTGGAAAACAACAGAACCGTAAAACTGCGGTCAATTCAGGGGGACATGAATCCGCTTCCTGATACAATAATTTGGCTCGAATTCGAGCCGCGAAACCTGTCACCCCTTACCTCGGCTCCACCCGGATTCAGACCTTGTTTCCGGTTTTGGTGAGAAGGACCTGATGGCACAGCAACGTTACAAACGCTTTCGCATGGAGCTGGACTTCCGCTTCGCTGAACTGCCGGATCCCGTGTTACCTGATGGTTATCGCTGGCTGGCGTGGCGACCGATGCTGTCCGAACGGCACGCCCAGGTAAAGTGGCGGTCGTTTCGGGGCGAGCTGGATGGCAGAGTGTTCACGTGCCTCAGCCAGATCGATGGCTGTCGTCGCCTGATCACCGACATCGGACGGCAGCCGAAATTCTGTTCCGAGGCCACGTGGATGGCAGCTTTTCAACCGGAACCATCCTGGCCGGCGGATGACTGCGGCACGATCCAGGGAATCTGCCGTGCCGGTGGCATCGGGTCCATACAAAACGTTGGTATCGTTCCGGAACATCGCGGCAATGGTCTGGGGAAGGCGATCGTGCTGAAGAGTCTGGAAGGCTTTCGGAAACAGGGGTTGACCTATGCGTCTCTGGAAGTGACCGCACTTAATCGAGTGGCGGTGCGTCTTTATCAGTCACTTGGTTTCCACATCACCCGCGTGTTGTACCGCGAAGGTGAGGGTGGCAAAGTGATTCGAGGAACAGAACGAGCACCGTGGAAAGGCGAACGCGAATTGATGTCGACGACGTGAGGTCCGGCCAGTCAATCAGCGATTGTAGGTCACGGAAAGAATCACGCTGTTGCTGTCGTGTCCGGGCGTTCGATATTCGTCAATTACCTCCAGTGCAACGTTTTCCAGAAGCCCCTCCGCTTCTGCCTCTTCGCGTTCCGCAACCCAACGTGGCCCCTTAATCATCAGCAGCCGACCGAATGCACCGGATCGTCTCTGCAGCCAGAACAAAAGTTTGCGGATTGGGGCCACCGCCCGAGCCGTCAAGATGTCAAACTGCTGCTTCTTCAGGACGTCTTCAGCCCGCGCGGCATACACGGTGATGTTCAGGTCTGTTTTCTGGACAATGGTTGTCAGGACATTGGCCTTCTTGCCAGTGGATTCCGCCAGTGCAACCGTCAGGTCGGGACGAAGAATGGTCAGCGGAATTCCGGGCACTCCGCCACCTGAACCCACGTCCAGCACGGACTGACCGGATTCGATGTGCGCCGAAAGCTGCAGCGTATCGATCAGGTCACGGGTGACAAAGGAATCAACGTCTGTGTGCCGCGTCAGGTTGATTCTTGTATTCCAGTCCCAGAGCAACTCTGTGTATCGACACAGGCGTTCGCAATCCCCTGGACTGACAGAAAGTTTGTGCTGCGTAATAGCAGCGGACAGATCGTCAAGAGACGTGGTGGTCATTCAAATTCCTGATGGGTCTGGCCCGCAAACTGTACGAGTTGTCGCACGGAAGCCGCCCGGCTGTTCCTGTTGAGCATGTGAAAGGCATGCGAGCACGAGCTGTCGTACCCGCGGAGAAAATCGTTCGTGTCTGTTTCGCTAAACCAATCCGAACGCTGTGTCCATATTATCGGAGATCTCTTTTAGTCGATCGGGGCCGCCTCCGCCGACCTCCGCTGCCGCCCATCCGGTGTAGTTGATTTCCAGCAGGGCTTTGCGTACGTCAGCCCAGTCCAGATCTCCTTCACCGATTTTTGTGAACTTGCCTTCCGCGCGGGAAAACCCCTTCAGGTCCAGTTTGACAATGCGGGAACCCAGTTGGCGGATCCAGTCTCCCATACTGCCGTATTTCCAGTGGTTGCCAATATCAAACTGCATGCCGACCCACGGAGAATTGATTTCGTCGACGTATTTTACGAACTTGTCCGCAGACTGGTTCGAGTCTCCCTCATGGTCGTACAGGAACTGATTCCAAACATTTTCAATGGCAATGTGCACGCCCAACCGGGCCGCCAGGGGCACGGCCTTTGAAATATTCTCCATCGATCGCTTCCAAATTTCATCCTCGGGACCATCGACACCTTTCCCGATTACAAGCAGCGCAGTGTGGCCGCCCACGGCATGAGTGAATCGCAGTGCTCCTGTCAACGAATCAAGAGCCTTGGCCCGAACAGCTGGATCCGGATCTGTGTGGCGGATCTGCCAATGCGTTGAATTCACGGTGCCGTCCACTGGCAGTCCGGATTCCTTGATCGCTTTCCGCGCTTCGGCAACATTCGCTCCCGGAGAGTTCAGTTCAATGCCATCAAAGCCCGCCGTCTTAGCCGCTTTGAATTTTTCGGTCAGGGAACCATCGACCCTGACCATGCCAATCTTCAACGTCTTGTACAGACGGCCTTTCAGAGTGTCGGGCGCCGCCGGCACGGCTGCTGCGGAAGTGTGGCCGACTGCTATCGCCGCAGCCAGGGTGGCTGCCGATGAGGATTGCAGAAACGACCGTCGCGAGCAGTCAGAATGTGTCATCGAACGAACTTTCAGTCGAGGGGGCGTGGAAACCGGGGCAGCAGAATTTTACCGTCAACAGGTGCGAAGGAACAGTCGCTGCAGGCGACCTATTCGGCATCCGGTCTGCGAATTACCAGAACCGGACATTCTGCCCAGCGGACGACGGTCTCGGCGACGGAACCCAGCAGCAGCCGCTTGACGCCTCCGTAGCCGTGCGACGAAATCAGAATCAGGCCCGCTGATATTTCTTTCGCATATTCCGCAATTTGTGAGCCCGGTTGGCCGTCCCGCACGACTTGCCGCAGCCCCGGAAAACCGTGTTGCGTCAGGAATTCAGCAAAGTGTTCACGAACGGAGTTCTGTCGATCGGCGTCGGTTGGAATTGCCAGACGTTCAATGTCAGGAGCAATCTGGTCGAGCACAGGGACGACGTGCAGAACGTGGATCTGATTTCTGTCGTGTGCCAGTTCCAGCGCAGATGAAATGGCGGTGACGGACATGCCGGAGAAGTCGACGGGGACAACAATTGCCTCGGAAGTTTCCCACACCATTCCGCTTGTTCCTGCTGCTGCGGCGATAAATATCTGTACTGAGTTGCCTTAGTCTAACGGATTCCCGCGGACGTGCTGTGGCGGCACGCTTCTTTGTGCCGTTTCTGAGGCGATCGGCGGCCCAGTCTCACTTTGATCGGACGCCGTTGCGGTTGTCTCGTCGTCAAATTCCTGACGAAACAGGACCAGCGACCGTCAAAGGCAACGCTTCGTCCCGTACCGCTACAGTTTTGGCTCTCGCCACACGCGGCGAGATTCGGCCAGCATTCTGTCAGCAGCGGTGGGGCCCCACGTTCCGGCTTGGTAGAACTCCAGACCGGCCGGTCCGGATTCCCAGTGTTTCAACACGGGAGCAACAAAACGCCAGGCCGCCAGTAGCTCGTCGCTACGAGTAAACAGAGTTGAATCTCCTCGCATCACATCCAGAAGCAGACGTTCATACGCTTCCGGCAAATGAGTAGCAAAGTGATCCTCGTAGTCGAAATCCATGGCCACGGGCTGTACCTGATACTGCATGCCAGGCCGCTTGGTCGAGAAACGCAGAAAGATGGATTCCTTGGGCTGGATTCTCAGGACTAACTGATTGGGACGAGCCTCCACGATGTTGCACAGATCCCCATCGCATTCGATGGTGCTGAATAGATTCAGCGGAGGGTGTTTGAACTGAATCGCGATTTCGGTCACCCGTTCCGCCATGCGTTTGCCTGTGCGTAAGAAGAAGGGCACGCCGGCCCATCGCCAGTTGTCGATCTCCGCGTGCATCGCCACGTAGGTCTCTCGACTGGAATTGCCCGGGACGCGTTCCTCGTCACGATAGGCCAGAGCGGGCTGTTTGTCGACAAGACCTTCCGTGTACTGACCGCGAACAGCCCACGAATCGACGTGACCATTCGAACCCGGGCGTAGTGCCTGCAGAACTTTCATCTTTTCATCGCGGATTTCGCGAGCCTGAAACAGGGCGGGCGGATCCATGGCCACCAGGCACAGCAGCTGCAGCAGATGATTCTGCAGCACGTCGCGGAGTGCTCCGGATGTGTCGTAGTAACCGCCTCGACTGCCTTCCATGCCGATGGATTCGGCGACGGTGATCTGCACGTTGTCGACATGGTTACGATTCAGCAGCGGCTCGAAAAACGCATTGCCAAATCGGAACAACAGAATATTCTGCACTGTTTCTTTGCCAAGGTAATGATCGATGCGGTAGATCTGATCCTCGTGCAGCTGGTTCCTTAACTGTTCGTTCAGCCGTTCTGCCGAGGCCAGGTCGTGGCCGAACGGCTTTTCCACGACGACTCGTAACCGATCACTGTGTTTGCGATCGGTTGGGATCATGCCGGACGCGTTCAAGCCACGTACGGCGTCGTCAAACAACGACGGCGTCGTCGCCAGATACACAACCCGCGGCGCATCTGCCCCCGTGCCCAATTGCTGTTCGAGCTCTTCAGTCGCCTGGCCCAGACCTACATAGTCCGCTTCGCGGGTGATGTCGACTTGCCGGTAGAACAGCTGCTGCGAAAACTTTTCCCATGCGGCCAGCGACTCTGCCGTGTCATCATCCTTTAGCACCGACGACTTCAGTTCGTTTCGAAACTGTTCGTCACTCTTCTCACGGCGGGCGACGCCAATGACAGGACATCGTTTGTTCAGATAATTCTGTCGTGACAGCTGAAACAGGGCGGGAATCAGTTTTCGCGTGGTCAGGTCGCCGGACGCACCGAAAATCAGAATTGTCGTGTCGCCAGGCAGGTTGTTTGAAGCTGTCATATCAGTTCAATTTATTTTCGAAGCGGTAATGGATCCAAATTGTTGGAATGGCCACCAGCGGAATCCGGAAATCCCTCATTTATCATAGTCAGTCAGGTGTCTGCCGTGCGGGACGCGGCACCGCAGGCTATCTTTCGAAGCGACCGTTGACTACTGACACTGAATGTCGTGGCCGACAAAGAAGGCAAAGGGTCGGGAGTCTTTTTCGGCCGCAGGTGGTTCAGGTCGCGCACTGCATATCCGAAAAGACTCCCGACCCTCTTACCCACATAGACGCGCATCTTGCCAGGTGGAAGAACAGACTTATGAAAATCGGAATCATGGCCGACATCCACGATAATGTGGATAATCTGCGACACGCAATCGGCCTGTTTAATGCGATGGGTTGTGGCGTCATTCTGCTGGCTGGTGACTTTGTGTCGCCTCTGGTGGTCCCGTCGATGCGAAAACTGACAGGCAAGGTCATCGCTTGTTTCGGTGACAACGACGGAAATCAACGGGGCATCATCGGCGGAATGAGAATCGTCGGGACGCTGGGATATGGCCCCTTTAGCTATCAAACGTCGGATGGTCTGAAGATCCTGATGGCCCATCAGCTGAATGAATTGAGAGATTGCATCGGCGGCGAGGATGTGATCGTGTTTGCACATACTCACCGTCCCAGCGTGGTCGAAGACAAGAACGGTCGATTATTCATTAACCCTGGTGAAGTTGCCGGCTGGATGTTTCGCAAACCGACGGTCGTGATCCTGGATTCGGAAACTCGAAAGGCAGAGGTCGTCGACCTGCCCAAAATGCCACCTGGCGTGTTCATTCCTGAACCGGGATAACCGTCCACGGCTTTTCAATAATTCGAACTGCGCAGCGCAGGACATCATGTAGGCTGGGTCGAGCCCCGGAAGTCTGCAGAGAAAGAAGATCGCGGGGGGCGACAGATTACACAGCGCGAACAATTGAGCGGCTGTGGGCACCCCGCCCGTTGCGTTGCACGCCGCCGGTAGGGACTGTAGTCTGGGCAGCACAGCGAGAGCCCCTTGTGTCTGTGGGCCTCCGCGTATTGCTGACCACAATAAGGGGTCCTGAACATGCGATTCTCTGCACTGCTGACCGTTATTGCTCTGCCGTTGTTGACGGTGTGTCAGGTGATGGCCCAGGACTCCGGTGCGTACGACCTGATTCCAGGTGATGCCGCTGCAGTTGTGCGGCTTCAGGCCCCCGATCAGACCATTGATGATCTGGCAAATTTCGTCGACAAAGTGCAGCCGGGAACCGGAGCGATTGTACGTGTCCAGGCAGCATCGATTGGCATGGCGATTTCAAATCGAACGCTCGCTGGCGTCGATCGATCGAAAGACTGGTACGTGATTTTATTCGCCAATTCGAATGGTCCGCCGGAAGAGGTCGTGTTGGTCTCCGCCACCGATACGGCCGCATTAAAACAGGCCGTCGGTGCCAACTTCCACTACGCCGAAAAAGACAGCTGGGTGGCGTATTCGAGGACGGCCGGTTTGATCGAGCAGGTGCAGGCGTGCTTTGGTGGAAGACTATCACCAGTGTCGGGCCACATGGATGAACACGTTCGTAATGAGCTGAGCTCCGGCCAGCTGACCGTGTTCGTGAACTCAGACTCTTTAAAGAAAACGTACGCTGCTCAGTTGGCTCAGGCGGAAGATCAATTGGACGAACTTATTGAAGTGATGGGTGCACAAATCCGGGCAGGCAACGCTCAACTGGATCTTGAGTATGTCATGGATATCTATCGCAGGATTGGCAAACTTGGCATTCAGATTGTGCGAGACTCAAAGTCCGCCGTGCTGAGCCTGCACGTGACAGACACCGCAGTACGAATCGAGGAAATCCTGACAGTCCATAAGGACACAGAAAGTGACGTGTTTCTAAAGAATCAGCCGGTCAGCGATATGTCGCTGCTGAAGTCCATCCCCCAGGGCCTGAGTGGCTATTGGGCGATGAGCGGCGATCCGGAGCCACTGATGGATTGGGCTGGCGAGATTATCGATGCGTCGGTCAAGGATGAAGAAATCAAGAAGAAGTTTCTGAAGTCGTTTGCCACAATGCGAGAGGTTCAAGTTGGAACGATTGCAGCAGGTGGCGATATCACTGCAGACGATGATGCTGCCTTCCACTATTTCGGGCTGGTGGAGATCAATCCCGCGGCGAAGGTACGCGATGCATTTCTTGAGTACGGTTCCGCGATGGAATACGAAATTGCGGGCATTAAACAGGAAATGTCCTTTGAACGTGATGCTGAGCAGATCGCAGGTCAATCGATCGATCTTTATCGTTTTAAGCAAACGATCCCGCCAGCCATGGATCCGACTGGACTGCAGAAAGCACTGAATGATCGAATGTACGGTGCCGATGGAATGACCCAGCGTCTGGCATTCAAAGGTGACCTTATGCTTCAGACGATGGGTGGCGGACAGGACTCGATGAAGCAGCTGCTTGCGCGCGTCACCTGGTCGGATGCCAGACTTCTACAGGCGCGCGATCGGCAGCATGAGAAAGCCAACGCCCTGTTCCTTGTGGACATTCCGAACATGACGTTGAAGTTTGCCAGGCTGATTATCGGCACAGGCAGCTTGCCCATTCCCGTTCAGGTCGAACAACTGGACCCACTGCAAATCGCGCCCAGCTATGTCGGTTTCTCTGTGGTGGCGGAATCACAGAAATTGCGTGTGCGAACGACATTGCCGGTGGAAACATTCCAGGGCTTTGCTCAGATCGCCATGTTTGTTCAGGGGCTGATGGCTGCGGTGCGATGAGGCCGCTCAGGACTCCTGCTTCAATGCTTCAGCCGCTTCACCGACATCGCCATAGATATTCAGCAGCCGATTCAGGCGAACCAACCGAATGACGTCGGCGACAGCTCCGTGGGCTCCGGCAAGGGCCACGGTTCCACCTTGCTTCTTAAGGCGGGTCATGGCACGGATCAACGTTCCCAGACCCATGCTGGAGATGAAGTCGAGGTCAGCGCAGTTCAGAATGATCCTGTTGATCCCGTCCTCGATATGACCCTGAACGCACTCCGTCAGGTATTCCGAGTTCTGCGTATCCAGGTTGCCTGTCAACTCCAGAACCAGGATGCCCGGGGCGTCCTCCAGCTTGTGCGACGCGAAGTCAATCATTGCGATGTCTGTTCTGATTTTTGATCGTAAACCGCCAGCTCTGCCGTTCTTTGATAAGTGGGTAAGGGAGTGGCGAGTCCACTCGCTTGTATGTTCAATACGGGGGAAATAGCCGAGACTCCCCGTTATCGCGATGAGGTTGATTCCTCATATTTACCGCCGTGCGTCTTTCTCGCAG
>JBDONA010000742.1:0-8855 GCA_039831575.1 Fuerstiella sp.
CGTCGCCTGAAACCACGATGACTTCATATCCATGTTTCGCGGCTTCCTTTGTCATGCTGTCGCTGATGACTTTGAAAAACGGATTGGTCAGGGACATTGTCGTGTATCCGATCTTCCCCTTTGACTTCCCTCCCGCTGGGCTTGTGCTGCTGCTGTTCTGAGAATTGTCCGCGCAGCCTGGGATCAGAAGGGCTGATATCAGGAAAACAACGAGCCGCGTTCGAATATTCGCTGACATAAGTGTCTCACCGATTTCTTGTATGTGATCGTTGCTCAACAGGTTTGGCAATTTCGTTACGGGACATCAAGGTAACGAAAACGCTGGGAAAACCTTTGTCTGATCAGTGTTTTTCCTATTGAAACGTAAAATCGCCAGGCAAGGTGGTTCTGGCGATGTGTCCTGATTGCGAAGTCCTTCCGTGGTGCCTGATTGCAGACCCGTGATTCCCCTGAATTCGCGCGTGAGACATGGCAAAAACGTGCGTATAGTGGCGGCATGGACACGTCCACACTTCTGATGCACTTTGATTCGTCGCCCGCGATCCGGCTGCTGCGAGCGGGCAATGCGCCGTACGTCATAGCGTTTCTTGACACTCAGTTCAAACAGTCCGCGACCATCACCATTCCTCATTCGGAACTGCTGCCCGCATTGGGGGCGTTTCAGGAGGAGCTGCAACAGTCCTGGCCCGAAGCTCTCCGCGACAAATCCGAAACCTATCTGGCCGACTGGTGTTCCCGAGACAAGCTCTGGCTGCACAGGTTTCTGGAGGCGGGTCGCGACGAGCCGATTTATCAACTGACGCCGCACTGCGAAGAAGTGATCGAGTTTCTGAGTCAGTCGCTGCACAAGGATATTGGCTTTGTCGGCACGGAATCGCGACTGCGTCTGGTGATCGAAACACTGCAGCAGCTGGTTGTTGGTGCCTCCAGTGACCCGACTGTCCATCTGGACGAACTTCGAAAACAGAAGGCGGTTATCGAAGAGCAGATTCAGAAGATTGAACGTGGCGAAGAGGTCCCCGCGTTTCACCCGACTCGAATTCGCGAACAGTTCAATCTGGCCGTCACGATGCTGCACGAGCTGGAACGGGATTTCCGCGCGGTTGAAGAGCGTTTCAAGGAAATTACGCAGGACGTGCAGCAGAAGCAGATGAAGGGCATGGACACACGTGGCGGCATACTGGGTGCCGCGATGGACGCCGAGGACGCTCTGCGGACCGATGACCAGGGAGTCAGTTTCTACGAATTCTTCAAACTGATTCAGTCCACAGAACAACAACAACAACTGCGAACCATCATTCAGCAACTCCCCGAGATCAGGGAACTGGCCGAACAGACGGAAGGCCTGCAGGCCATCCGCCGCATGATGCCGTTGCTGCTGAGCGAAGCCGTAAAGGTCACGCAGACAGAACGCCGACTGTCCTCAACACTGCGTCGATTACTGGACGCAAAGGCGCACCAGGAAAGCATGCGGGTGGCCGAGCTGCTGCGTGAAATCCGAGGTCTCGCGGCAGCCATGGCCACCAATCCACCGCGTGACGAAGTAGCGATCGAGGTCGACGACGCCATCGCGTTGCAGTCGCCGGTCAGTCGTCAGTTCTGGACAGAGCCGACGGAATTCGAAGCGATTGACCTGACGGAACAGATGAGCGACGTCGATCAACGGGACGAAATGTTTCGCGAGTTTACGAAATTGCACCGCATTGACTTCCGAGCCATGCGGTCACAGATTCACGAAGCCACTCTCACTGGCGGCGGAGTGACACTTGGCGAGCTGCTGGATGCCGCACCTCCGCAATCGGGCGTGATGGATGTGCTGGGCTACCTTCAGATTGCGGCAGACGACGGCCACATCATCGACCACGACCTGCCGCAGGAAGTCGTCATTCCCAGCGGCATCGACGGCAGTCGTACACTGATCGTGACCGTACCACGAATCATCTTTGTGGCCCAGGTACCAGCGGCGCAATGTGCCAGCAACCACGCGGAATGAATTGTCGCCCCAGCCTGTAACAAACTGCTTTCGGAATAACGAATTCTCTGATGGACATCGCAGCCAACACCAACGTGCCCGAATACCGCGAATGGAGCGAAGTCGCCGTGCGACTGTTTCAGGGTGTCGTCTATCTGGAAGACGGCAGACCATGGGACGTACTGCTGCGCAACGTCACGCCGCTGGAAAATTACTTTGGGAAAGTCGGCCTGCAGCTGGTGATTGACGAAAGCGAGGGATTTGCCTTTCTGCGGCAACAGCAGGCGGAAGACCTGCCCGATGGCTGCGACAGTCTGCCAAAAATGTTCCGTCGCACGCGGCTGAGCTACGACGCGACCTTGCTGACGATTCTGCTGCGTGAAGATCTGCGGCGTTTCGAAGAAGAAGAAGTTAACGATCAGCGTTGCGTTACGTCCGGCGACGAATTGTTTGAACAATGGAAGGCGTTCTTTCCACGCGACCAGGACGAAGTGAAACTGCGAAAGGCCCTGAACACGGCGATCCGTACTCTGGAAGGACTGAAGTTTGTGCGCCGCTTCGGTAAGGACACCGACGACTGGGAAATCCGCCGCATCCTGAAAGCCCGCCTCATTGCGGCCGATCTCGAAGCCGTCCGAGACCAGTTTGTGGACGCGTTCAAGAGACGAAGGACCGAATGATCCGCTGATTCGTTTAACTTCCCGGCCGCAGGCAACGTTCCATTCTTCCCCGAGCGGCCATCGCCGGCGGCGACAGGCCAGACGACTGATCCATCAAGCAACAACCAGGCAACTATGTCCCAACTTCTCGAATCAACCACCATCACCAAACCCGGTTACCGCCTGCATCGGCTGGAGGCATATAACTGGGGAACGTTTGACAGCGCCAGCGAAGGCACTCGTGGCGAGGTCTATTGCATTGAACCGAAGGGCGACACCACGCTGTTGATCGGTCGCAACGGATCGGGCAAGTCCACACTTGTTGACGCGCTGCTGACACTGCTGGTCCGCCCTGCCGTTCGCAACTACAACGTCGCGGCCGGGTCAAAGAAGCGAGAGCGCGACGAGCGAACCTATATTCGTGGTGCCTATGATCGTCGCAGCGGCGATCTGGAATCGGGCGCTCAGGTGCAGTATCTGCGACCCGGCAATGCGCATTATTCTGTGCTGCTGGCGAGTTTTCACAACGACCGTGCCGGCAAAAGCTTCACCATAGCTCAGGTGCTGTACATCACTGCCGACGGCAAGGCTGAACGGATTTACTGCTTCGATACGCAACAACGATCGATTGCGCAAGACTGTTCCGGACTGAACAAAGCAGATCTGCTGCAGCAACTGAAGAAGCGAGGATTCCGAGCGACGCGCAGTTTTACCGAGTATCACCAGTGGTTTCGCAAGGTGACGGGTGTCCGGAAAAAAGCGATGGACATGCTGAACCAGACCGTCGCCGTGAAAGACATTCAACGGTTGAACGAATTCATCCGCGACCACATGCTGGAAGCCAGAGCCTGGGGGGATACGGTCGACAGCCTGTTGACTCACTTCGGTCAGCTTAGCGAAGCCCATCAAACCCTTGTGAAAGTTCGAGAACAACTGAGGCTGCTGGAGCCCATCGAAAAGCACGGATTGAAATGGCGCGAGCAGACAGACCGATTGCAGTCAGCGGAACAGCTGCTGGCCGCGACGGATGTTTTTTTTCGCCAGAAGGTCATCGATCTGTTTGGACCCGAGTGCGCAACACGTCAATCCGAGCTGGAACGAATTCGCAGCAGGAAAGACGAACTGGCGGCCAGGATCGCCGACATCCAGGGAATCGTTCGCCGTCTGGAGAACGAAATTGATAATGCCGGCGGTGATCGCCTGAAGGAAATTCCCCGGCTGATCGAACTCGAGGAAAAGGACGCTCGCAACAAGCGGTTCAACAGCAGGCGATTTCACGATACTCTGCGAGAAGCCGGTATCAGCGACGTCGCTGGTGATGCTGAGTCGCTGCAGAAAATCCTTGCCCAGCTGCCCGTGCGGCAGAAAAAGGCAGCAGAGCAGCTGGCCGCAGTTCGCACGAAGTATGAAGCAGGTGTGATTCGCCGGGGCGGCCAGCGAACGCGATTGACGGAAGCACAGGAGGAGCTCGCCGCGCTGGAAAAGCGGCAATCCAATCTTCCGCGACGGTTTGTTGAGGTACGTCAGCGGCTGTGTGATGCTCTGCATCTGAACGTCCGCGACCTGCCATTTGCTGCAGAGCTGATTTCGGTTCTGCCCGACGAACAGCGGTGGGAGCCGTCGATCGAAATGGTGTTGCACAGCTTCGCGCTCAGTCTGCTGGTACCGGACAAACACTATCGCACCGTCAGCGAGTACATGAATCAGAATCGCCTCAGGGACACGCGAGGATTTGGCCAGAAGATCGTCTACCTGCGCGTTCGTGAACGTCAGCAGAGATTAGATGGGTCCGTGCTTGATCCTGATTCGCTTGTTCGCAAACTGAAACTGCGCGACGGGCACGTGCTGTTGCCCTGGGTCCGAGCTGAACTGGAGGATCGTTTCGATTACCGATGCTGCGATTCCATCGAGGATTTTCAGTCGATTCACGGTCCAGCGATTACTTCCGAACGCCACGTCCGCAACCGTGACCATCACATCAAAGACGACCGTGATCGCGTTGCCGATTCGTCCGGTTATGTGTTGGGTTGGGACAACCGCGACAAGAAGCGGCGGCTGGCCGAAACCATTCAGCAGCGGCGTGACAAATTGCAAACGATTGAAGAATGCATCCTTGCTTTGCGTCTGGAAGAACAGGCACTCCTGGCACGACTGAACGCTATCGACGAAGCGAGCCATGTGCAGGATTTTGTCGAATTGGATTTCATGGCTCACGACGCAGTCATCATACAGCTGAAAGAGGAACGTCGACAGCTGGAGCAGGACAACGATACGGTCCGCGTGCTGAAGCAAAAACTGGTCGAACATCAAGCCGACGAGAAACTACTGGGTGCGGAACGCGACGAAATGGGCGTACGCGAGGGCGAAGTCAAAATCCAGCTCGCCGACGCACAGCGGCTGCTGGACAATGCTCAACGGACTGTTCAACAGATGAACGAAACCGGTGAACTGATTAACCACATGGAATCGTTCGAGGCGCTGACCGACCTGCTGGGCGACGAAGTACTGACGTCCATCACATTTCATCAGCAGGAAAAAGACTTCCGCCGTGTACGGGAAATGGAACGCGACAGGCTAAGGCAAAAGGTGCAGCCGGTGCAGGAACGTCTGCTGAAGGAAATGAGCCGTTTCCTTGCGAAGTTTCCGGAAGAAAAGTCGGACCTACAGCCGTCGACCGATTATCTGGGCAGTTTTCTCGGCGTCCTGGAAGGCATTCGAGAAGAAGATCTGCCGCGGCATGAGCAACGATTCAAGGAACGGCTCAATGACAAAGTGACTCGCGAGATTGGTCTGCTGAACAGCGAGCTGGAGCGAGAACGCTACGCCATCGAAGACAAGATCGACCTGCTGAACCAGGCGTTGATGCAGCTGGAATATCGCCCCGGCACTCACATGAAGCTGGAGGCCAGGCTGGTTAAAGATCGCGAGATCAGAGATTTTCGCAACGAGCTGCAGGTCTGTCTGGACGATTCGCGCGGGGCGTCATTCGAAGTCGATGAAGTTCGATTTGTGCGCATTCAGAATCTGATCCAGCGACTTCGAGACGAGGATCGATGGCGGAGCAAAGTGATCGACGTACGTCGCTGGTTCGATTTTGCAGCTCGTGAAATAGACGAAGCGACCGGCGAGGAACGCAGCTACTACGAAGACAGCACGGGGCAGTCAGGCGGGGAAAAAGCCAAGCTGGCGTTTACCATTCTGGTGGCGGCAATCGCCTACCAGTACGACATCGAACCTGGCAACGACGACAGCGACCGCTTTCACTTTGTTGTGGTCGATGAAATGTTCAGCAAGATAGACGACCAGTATTCGGAGTATGCTCTGGAACTGTTCCGCAAATTTGGCCTGCAGCTGTTGATCGTGGCTCCGCTGGACGCGAAGGCCCGCGTGACAGAACGTTACGTCGGGTGTTACCTGCTGGTCGCCAAAGACGAGCAGTGCCACTCCCGGATTCATTCAATGACAGCCCGGGAATTTGAAGAACAAACGACCGGCATGGAATCGAATATTTCACAAGCGTTAAGACGGACGAAACCGAAGTAGCCGACGCGCACAGGATCCCCGACTCACCCTGTTTCCGCATGATGGTTCGCTTTCCGCTACTAGCGTTTCACGCTGACTTGTGGCCGCGAACAACGCATCTCGATGGCAGTTTCGTTACTCCCACGTGCCAGTATCGTCTACGACAATAAGAAAACTGCTCTAGGACAGGAACCCCGGAATCGGTTCGCCGCCGTCCACGATCTTCATGGGACGTCCCAACGGGCTGAGGTTTTCGTGACTGGCGTTTACGTTCAGCGATTTGCAGACCGTCTGAAACAGATCCTGAACCGTGACCGGGGAATCTTCGACGGCCGACCCATCTGCTGTGGACGCCCCGTAAACCTGTCCGCCTTTGATCCCACCGCCGGCCATCGCAAGACTGAAGACTCGTGGGTAATGATCACGGCCGGTGCGTGCGTTGATCTTCGGCGTTCTGCCGAATTCACCCATCCAGACGACCAGCGTGTCTTTCAGCATGCCTCGATCCTTCAGATCGGCAATCAGCGTGGCCATCGCGGGGTCGACGGTTTTGGCGTTGTTCGCACACTGTTCAAAATTGTTCTGGTGCGAGTCCCAATTGCCGGAGCGAACTTCGGTAAACGTCACACCGCGCTCCACCAATCGTCGTGCCAGCAGGCATCCCTTTCCAAAACTGGAATCACCGTATTGATCACGAAGCTTCTGCGGTTCGGCAGACGTGTCGAAGGCTTCCACATCAGTACTCAGTACAAGACGTGACGTTTTTTTGTAAAGCGACTGATGTGTGGCAACCAGGTCTTTCGCTCCGGATCCGGCGAATTCGTTTTCCAGTTTGCCGAGTAGTCCCATGCGGCGACCAAATCTGTTTTCGGGCACTGGCAGCGCAACATTGGACGGCATCTGTCCGGGGCTGTTCACCATAAACGGTTCGTAGTCCATTCCAAGGAATCCGGCTCCCTGAGTGTTACCGACGGACACGAACGACGGCAGTTCACTTTGCGGATCGCCGATCTGCTCAGCGATGCAGGAACCCAGTGACGGATGTTTGACGCTGCCGGACGGTACGTACCCGGTGTGCATTTGATACGTCGCTCGAGGGTGACTGCCTTCCTTGTTGGTCATCGATCGCACCAGAGCGACGTCGTTCATGACCTTTGCAACGTTTGGAAAGTTGTCGGCGATGTGAATGCCATTGGCTCTGGTTTGAATAGCTTCCGTGGGACCACCGTTGACGATGCCGGGCTTGGGGTCGAATGTTTCAAACTGGCTGGGTCCGCCCTGCATCCACAACAGGATCATGGCTTTGCCCTGCTTACGCAGATTTTCGGCTTCGAGAGCCATCAGGTCGCGGAATCCCAATCCACCCGCAGCAACGGCTGACGCGGAGATCGAATGCAGGAAGCGCCGTCGTGAGACGCCGCGACGGCTGATTGATACGTCGTCCAGAATGTGAGTGCTCATGGTCGTGGGATCCTGTGTTATTATTTGCCGCGCTGCCGCATTTGCATGGCTCGCTGCATTTCCTGTTTGCTGATCGCTTTGTCGTGGTTCGTGTCAAAGCGCTTAACGTCGTTGCGTAATCGTTGGGGAATTTCGTTGCCCGTCAGTTTGCCGTCCTTGTTCCTGTCCAGGCGGCGGAACGCCTGATTGACATCGTCCGTCTGGCCGCGCGGGGTGATTTCGGGCGTTGCCTGTTTCTTATCGTTTGTCATTCCCCGAGCTCGTTGTCTGGCGGCGGCAATTTCTCGCGCAGAGACTGCACCGTCCTTGTCTCTGTCCAGAAATCTGGCGATCGCAGGGGCTTTTTGCAGTTCACGGCGATCGAGTTTCCCGTCGTTGTTCGTATCAAGACGATCGATCATTTGTGTGATGTTGCCGTCACGGGGCGGTGTGCCCGAAGCTCGCTTCATGGCGTCGGTGCGATTTCCGGGATCCGCTGGCTTTCGGTCCGACGGCTTGGCACTGGTCGCTGATTGGCCAGGTCCCCGTTTGAAGACGTCCACGGGAACGCCTTTCTTGCCATACTGATTGAAAAAACGCTGAAGCCGTTCTTTCAGCTGTGCCGGGACTTCGTTTTCGGAGATGTATCCATCCTTGTTTCGATCGAACATAGTTGGATCGAATTCACCTCGACCACGTCCCGCGGAACGGCCAGCGCTGACCTCGACGGGCGTCGGGTCGGATATGGCTGCCGTGAATTCAATTCGCGTGAGTGCGCCGTCTTCGTCTCGATCGCTGACCCGCAATGCTCGCTTAAAATATCTTGCCTGTGACTCGCTGATCTCCGCAGCCGTAATCTTTCCGTCACTGTTCCTGTCCAGCGAATCAAACAGGTCAGCGGTTGCCGAAGTGCCGGCGAACAGAAGCACGGCAGAAATGGCGGCAACACGCATAATTAATTCCTTTTCAGATAGGTGGCAGGAGATTGCCACGTTTCGGATCCACTGCGGCATCCGGTCGGTTGTTCACGGGGCCAGCCAGGGCCAGTAGACGGTCCGGATACCTGAGAGAGTGAGCCGCAAGGCGCTAGCCGCGGGTGAAAACACTGCCAATCACCGGCGACTAGCGCCTTGCGGCTCACAAGAACGGACGTATCCGGACTGCCTCCTCGTGTCTCACGCGGCCGGCCAATTCGAAAACAAGGCTATTGAGATTAACTCGCCAGACGCATAACGGTGTCGGCAGAAAACGCTGCGAATCGT
>JBDONA010000751.1:0-8839 GCA_039831575.1 Fuerstiella sp.
GATGGACACCAGTCAGAACCCGCGCTTTGGACGCCGTATCCGGCGTTGGATGGCAAGCTGCGACTATCAGGACGTGCGCTACTTCACGGAATCTGTCGCGGAAGCCGGATTGGCAGATCAGAATCGCAGGAAGAAAAATGTTGGCGATGCCGTGCGGTTGGCAGCCGCACGTATCTACAATCGATTGGCGAGAGAGCTGATTGGGGAGTTTGCGTGGGTCGTCGAAGACGATGTCATTCCCCCCAATGATGCGGCAGAAAACCTGTTGATCGCATTCGATGAGAACACGGCGACAGTAGCCGGCCCGTATCTTCGATCTCTCTGCCAGCCTCAACCAGCAACTCAGCTGTGACTGCAGGAATGAACGTGTCATTGACTCTCCACGCCATTACCCGACGAGAGAAGTTGTCAATGATTGCATGCAGATAGGCTTTGCTTCCATCGAGCAGTCGGATGAGCGTGGTGTCAACATGCCAGATCTCGTTGGCCCGTGTGTCCCTGATGCCAATCGTTGGCTTTGCTGGATGAACACGCTGTCGTGGCCGACGCCACTTGTGCGCATGGACCAGTCGGTACCATGTCGTGGGCGAGGCAAAGACTCTGCCAAGCCGTTGAGCCAGTCTTGCCAGTGTTCCTGTTGACACGTGGCGGTACTCATCGCCGGTAACCATGTTTCTGATGGCAAGGCTTTCTTCGCGAGTCAATTGCTGGGGAGTCGATCTGGGGCAGCATGGCTGATCATCAAGCCCGCATTCCTGTTTCCCCAGCCATGCGTGATAGCGAGTGCTCGACATACCGATAAGTCTCAGCACACCACGAAGTGGCAGGTGCGTTCGTGTACGCTCAATGGCCCGCAGCAACCTTTGCTTCCTGGTTCCATCAGGAATCCGAACTCGATCGAAAGAGAATTCGGCCACTTTGAATGCCACAACCACGAGATGGAGAAGAGCAAAGAGTCGGGACACGCGACGTCTCAGAAAGAGAACTTCTTGTTGAAGTGCTTCGGCGTCCATATCGAGTACGTCGATGGAGATCACGTCCGTTCTGGATTGCTTGAGCCAGCCGCGAGCCGTTGAGCGCGGGACGCCATGTCGAACGGCCAGGTCGAGATCACGGGTGTTCTGAATCAGCAGACGAAGTCGGTGATCGTACTGTTTTTGAGTTCGGCAATTTTCAGACATGCCGAGAATGATCCCGCCCTCATCGGCTCTGGGAAAGTCAAATCGACGTCTGACTGATGGCAGCGACGAGTACTCGCGCGTTAAACTCCCGAATGTTGTGGTAAACAGCACGGCTTTTTTCGGCAACCATGCCCGGTTCTGCCAGTCGATTCAACGCCGGTGTCGGGATCTCTGTTTTGCCGAAGCCCTCGGTATCGGAATATCCCATGTCGTCCGAGAAGATCAGGACAACGTTCGGTTTGCCCGAAGCGTCAGCCGCTCAGCTCGTCGGCCTTGTCCTCTTTCCTGATCGCCTGCAGTTCATCAACGACCTGACCACCGCGCACCCGCTTCACGGTCTTCCAGGTTTTCTCGTCCGCCGAAACGCGGATGTCGAAATCGACGGGACTGCGATCACGTAACTTTTTCTCGCGGTCGCGTGAAAGTACGACGCGGCCAATGGTTGAAGACTTTGCAAGTTCGATCTGCGCCCAGCCGGTATTCTTCGCAGGGATCCAACTGCGAGGGTTGCCATACTTGCCGTCGTTCAGGAACGCGATCTGATGCTTCCACTTGAATCCGGGCAGCACGGACGAGGCGCTGGCCTTTCCCGCCAACGCCAGATTCTTTGTCGAGTCCGGCGCGAAGATTTCGAATTCATCGATGCAAGGTTGGCCGCGCGAGCCGCCGAGCAACTCCACCCGCACGAATTGCGCTTCGATCGGATCAAAGCGGTATGCATTCGGTTCGCCAGGTTGAAAGCGATCGCTCTCAGGCTGGCCGCCCGCTGACTTCAGTTCGCGGACCTTGATGTTCCGCAACCAGAATGGCAGCCCATGATCCTGAAAACCGAAATGCCCCAGCTTCGGTTTTCCCTTCAGTCGTGCATGCGTCAGCTCCACTCGATTGACCAGCACACCGTTTAGCGTGACCGTCACCACGCCGTCCAGACTCTTGACGATCATGTGGTTCCACTGTCCCGCAGGCTTGGCGGCGTTGGCCGTCGGTACGATGCCCGGCAGAATACCTCCGCATACATCATGCGCATTCAACTCCGATACACCGTGAGAATCTTTGATCTGCACTTCGATCACCGAACCCACCGCCCGCTGCCGATCGGCCACATTGAAGTAGAAACCGCTGTTGCCTCCCTTCTCGTGCTTGTACTCAAACTCGCACTCGAAGTTGCGGTACTGCTTTCTGCTCCATAGATAGTCCCGGTATCGCAGCCAGTTCGTCTCTCCAGGCCGCGGAGTCAACTTCAACGCGCCGTCCGCGTCCTCCTGCCAGTTACCCGTTGTCTCCCAGGCGGATAATGCATCGCGATTGATCATGTAGGTAAGCAGATGCCGCAGCTCGTCCGGTGTCTTCGCCAGTCCGACCGGCATCATCGACTGCCGACTCGGTACCCGCTCTTCGATTTCGTCGGCGGGCAGCCTTATCGATTTCGCCGTGATGAGCCGCAACTCAATCTCATCGTCGTCCTTCTCAATGAAGCCAGTATGCACCTTTCCGTCGTCCATGACGAGCGTTGTTGGATAGAAATTCGGCGACACAAAACGGTTCGGAAGCAGAATCGATTCCGCCATATACTGAGCCGAAAACCGTTTGTGGACATTGACCAGCGATGGGCCGATGCTTCCGCCTTTGCCGTCGTCGGGAGCTTTGTGACATGCCACGCACCCACGTTCCGTAAACAGCTTTTTGCCCAGCTTCGCGTTTCCACCGGTGTTCCAATCCAGGTCGGCAAACTCAGCGGGAATCTTTTCGTTGCCGGCCAGTGTTGCGGACTTCAGCGCCCGCAGCGCCTGTTTCTGCGCGACCGCGTTCTCCGAGGCTTTCGACTTCGCAGCCAGCTCGATGCCCGCCTTCTCCAGGATCGCCAGGGCCAGCTCGTCCGCCTCGGTATCCTTCAGAAAGAAGAGCTGCACCGCCGCCGGAATCCGCACGCGAGGTGACGGATCGCTGAGGGCCCTGGTCAGGATAGCATGAAGTTCCGAAACGGATTCGCGGTTGCTCGCATCCCGCCACCATTCCGACGGCATGAAAATTAAGACCGGCTTCTGAAGTTTGAGTGGGCCATCTGGATGCTCAAACGCGATCTGAGTCGGCCGCGCCATCTCTCGACGCTCCGGGAAATTCGTGGTCGATTCAACTGCATGCCAGATATGAAAACCTGCCGCATTGACCGCCGCCTGCCGGATCTTCTCCGAATCATCCGCCGCCCAACCAGTGAGGTCCTTCGCCGACGCACGCCGCGCAAGGAGCTGCGCCGCCGATTGACGCACGAAGGCGTCTTCATCCGCCGCCAGTTCAATTGGCAAAGTATCGTGCGGGGCAGCGTGCAGGTATTCGAGCACGGCGTGCCTCAGTTCCGGCTTCTCCAGCAACGGCGCAACATCCAGTTTTGCGAACTTCTCGGGGAACTCCGCCATCACGCGTATCGCCCGTTCGTCCCCGGCCGTTGCCAGCGACTGAATACGCTCTATTCCCGACGCATCGCCGTGCACGGCCGCCAGGTAAATCAGCGAGTTGAAATTCGCGTCCTTTGGCGAAGCGCTTGAAAACTGCTGCGCGGCTTGGGCCAAAGCGGCTCCCCCTTGGCGAAGGGTCTCCTGATGCTTACGGTAGCGCAGAGCCCAGGTCTCGTCGGAAGTTGGCGTCTTCGGCGACAGCAACAGCAGGTCGGTCTTTCGAACCGGCGAGCCTTCGTTGCCCTGCATATAACAGACTGCCACCACGAAACGACCGTCGTTCAACGGCACCACCGAAACAGGTCGCCGCAGATCTTCGCCCTCAAGCAGCACATCTCTGGGAGCAATGAAACCCGCGCCATTCGCGACCACACGATGCCGACTCACAGTGCGATTACCCCAGTTCGCGACCAGCAACGCCCCGTCGTGCCAGCACTGCCCCACCGGCACATCCAGTTCCAGATTCGTGACCGGCAGCATGTCGCGACGAGCCGGATTGTGCCGCGCCGCCCATCCGCGCACCCAGCCATGCCAGGAATGTCGCGGCGCATACACGAGCTTTCCTGGAGAAGCGACCGCACCCTCCTGGTCATTGTCATTAGCAAACAGCCGCCACTGCGGATCGAACGAGATTCCACAACTGTTGCGCAGTCCGCTGGCGTGCACGGTCAGCGAGTGATCCTTAAGCGAATAGCGGAACACAGCGCCCACACCGGTGTAAGCGACCTCTTTGTTCTTCGGACCCACGAAGAACGTCCAGTGCCATAAGTGATCGGGCCGCGAACGATCCCAGTGCATGTGTGGCTGCGGATCGCCCATCGACAGAAACAGATCACCCGTCGGCCCGAACTCCATGCCATGCATACCCTGGTGATAATGACCCTGCGGCAGGCCCCACAGCAGCTTCTCCGGCTTCAGTCCTTCCCGTTTTGTTACCGCATCACGAATTCGGTAAAGCGCAGTGTTGCAGAGCACGAACAGGTCATTGCCATAAACCTCGAGGTCATAAAGCCAAGAGTGCGCAGGAAAGCGATACAACTCCTGTCGCGGTCCGAAATCATTGCCATCCGGTTCATAGACATACAGGCCTTCGCGCGCACCGACGAACAGACGCCCTGACAGATCTGTTGTCTGGCTGATGAAAAAGATCGTTTCATCGCTGTCAAGCAGGCTGACCTCATAGCGTTCGTCCGCCACTCGAATGCCGGGCAGATCAGCAATAGCCATATTCGTAACGACCAGAGCTACGACGGCCGTAATACAGAGTGCAGGTCGAGGCATATCGGCAGATGTCCTTGCTTTGCGTTTGAACTTGCAGCGTCAGGCTAATCGAACACGAATCGACTTGTGCATTGTCGTATCGCGGTAATTTTCAGCGGAGAGGCTACCTACGGCAGATCGTGGAGTCGATGAACGACATGTTTGGCGCCACAAATCGGCCAGTGACCGGTCGCGACGGATGAAATCAAGCTGCTGATATGAGAAAATCTGAAGTCGCTAGGGACCCGTGTTTCACGGCGTTTTGAGTTCGGCGGATTTTTTTACCCTACGGATGCCCGTATGTGGACGCAGCGAGTGGCTTTGTGCCCGTCTTAATGCCTCACTCGCAGCCCGCCCGCGTCTGGACTTCGGCGTCAGCCCGAACTGTGCCAGCAGGCTGCGGAAGTGGCGATCTCACCGCTCAGGACAGCGTCGTTGTCGATGCACGTGGCATGGTTTCGGGGTGACATGCCAAATGTCTCCTTCAAAAAAAACCAGACACTATATTAATAACAATAAACGCAAACATAGCCGCTGCCACCGATAGAAACACAAATGATAACAGTTTCGCGGGGAGTGGCATTTCCTTGAAAAGTTTCAAGAGAATTTCAAATTGATTCATGGTGCAGTTCTTCCAGTCTAATTGAGTCTGGCTTTGATGCTCTTGACTATTAAGTCCAGGACAGCCTGGGCTTAATGGTGAATCCAACGTGTGATGACGTTGTCGCCTTCTGTTTCAGTGAATCGCGGTTCAACTCGAAAGCTTCCATCCTTAGCCATCACCACCGTACCGCTTCTGGAGTTTGAAGCTCACCATGTTCGACTAAATTCTCTTCAATAACAACAGTTTGACAACCGACTCCCGCCCCTTCACGACCAGGTCACAAAGCACCCAGCGGATCCACCACCTCACCCGCAGCCAGTCCGCGTCTGGACTTCGGCGTCAGCTCGAACTGTGGCAGCAGGCTGCGGGAGTGACCATCTCGCCGGTCAGAACAGCGTCGTTGTCGTTGCCGACGCACGGCATGGTTGTGGGGTGACATGCAGGGAATGTAGACTCAGGCTCCGTGAACTTCGGTGAGACCGATCAGGAAAGGCTGTCGCGATGAGGCATATGCTGTTTGTTCTGTTGCTTGTTGCTGTGGTTGGGTGTGGTAATTTGGACACGTCACCTGACGAGCAGAGCACCTCACGCGCTGTGGACAGCGGACCGGAAGTTGTCGCCGCAGGCTCGGGCGACACCGAAGAAGGCCCCCGATGGTATGAACGCTTTGTTGTCAATCAGGACAATCAAAAGGCTTTACAAAGCGGAACGATTAAAGCCCGCGAAGTTGTCACTATCGACCTGGAGGCGAAGAAGAAACGACACATTGGTTTTGGCACCAACGTGTTTCAGGATGATATAAGTTTCGCGGATGGTGAAAGCATCACCTTTCATCAGACGAAGGAAGGTGTCGTCGGGATAGGGATGACCAGCAACGACGGCAATGGCGGTGGTCAGGACTTCACGCCAGTCGCTGGAACACTTTCCTTCCAGCTTGAAAACAACAGTAACCACACCCTTAAGTTCGTCATCTATGAGGTCGAGGAAGACAAAACAGTTGTGCCGCCTCCCACGTCCGGAGATGCCACACAGTCACAGAGCAGCACGCAGCAAGGAGTGCCGACTGTGAACAGTATCGGCATGCATTTCGTGGCAGTCCCCGCCGGGACATTCACACGAGGTCAGGGAGAAACAGCCCACGACGTGATTTTAACCCAGCCGTTTTATCTGGGACGGTATGAAGTGACTCAGGAGCAGTACGAACAGGTCATTGGGCAGAATCCGAGCTTCTTTAGAGACGCAGCCCATCCTGTGGAGACAGTCAACTGGAAGGAAGCCGTTGAGTTCTGTCGGAAGCTGTCTGCGATTCCGCAGGAAAAATCGGCTGGCCGTATCTATCGTTTGCCAACGGATGCGGAATGGGAATACGTATCCCGTGCAGGCACCACGACAGGCTTCAGCTTTGGCGACGAACCGGAGCAAATAGGCAACTACGGCTGGCTTTCATCTTTCTCGCAGGATTGCACTCATCCGGTTGGTCAGAAGAAACCCAATCCGTGGGGTCTGTACGACATGTACGGAAATGTATGGGAATGGTGTCAGGACTGGGACGGACCACGGTCCAGGAGTTCTGCGGCTGTTACCGACCCGTCAGGACCGGCTACCGGTTCACTCCGTGTGTTCCGGGGCGGTGGCTGGAAGAGTTCGCCCAGGAATTGTCGTCCCGAAAACCATGGTAAGCTGGCAGAGGCCTATCGTGGCAACACCCTGGGATTTCGTGTGCTTCTGAGTTTTCGCGAATGATTTCGGTCAAGTCGCCTTAACCGGCATCCCGTCAACGCGGCGAGACTTTGAGTGGTAAACTCAGGTTTTGATCGCAGAAGACGAAGGCCGCAGATGCCACGTAAACGATTCAAGACAGAAGAGATTATTCAGAAGCTCCGGGAAGCGGAAGTCCTGCTTTCGCAGGGCCAGGACGTTGCGACAGCGTGTCGGCAGATCGGCGTAGCAGATAACACCTATTACCCGTAGGGTCAAAGAACTGAACCGACCGCAAAGCTCTCTGACAATCAGGTGTTAGAAATAGAAATCGATCGCGATTTCCGCCGTGCGTCGGCCAGAGATAGCGACTTCATACCGTGGAATTGGTGTCGGGCCACGGTGAGCGCGTACCGTCATCGCAGATCGTGCATGTTCCAGTCGTTGAGAAGTAACCTCAAGCAGCTCGCCGGTGGTAATACTTCAGCATGCCACCGAGTCGTTCGCGGCACTCAATCTTTCCCGCAACGGCATTGACATTATCGCTCGGCTCGATGAGCTGGTTGCCGAGGCCCTGATGGTGTCTCTCGCCATGATAATGCTTGACGTATTCACCAACTGCGTTCTCAAGTGACTGACGTCCGAAGAAGATCATGCGGTCGAGACATTCTGATTTAAGACTGCGAAACCATCGCTCCATGAAGGCGTTAAGGTTGGGACTCTTCGGTGGCAGCAGGACGACTTCGGTGTCCGTGTTCTGCTCCAGGAATTCACGCATGGCGATGAAGCTGGCGTCTCGATCCATGATGAGGTGACTGGCGTCTTTCAGGAACCCATCTTCACAGTCGGTCAGGTTGCGGCAGACCTGTTTCATCCACGTGGCATTCGGACTCGGCGTGATCCCGGCAATGTGGATGCGACGGGTTTTCAGATGCATCACAGCGAGAACGTAGAACGTCACCAGTCCGTTCCGCGTCCAGACTTCCACAGTCGTGAAGTCCGTGGCGAAGATAGAATCCCAGTGAGCTTTCAGGAATGTCGACCAGGTTGGCGTTTGTCGCTCGAATCGAACTTCTTGGCGACCAGTTTGCGGGTGCCAGCGGAGAATCGTATCTGGCGTGACGATGGTTGTGAGTTCCAGCAAAGCTTTTCGGCCAATAGCGTGAGCCTTCACCGCCAGGAGCCGACGTTGATCGTCATTGAGCAGTAGGCGTTTCTTTCCCAGCTTCTTCAGCAGTGTTTCAGTCTGTGCGTTCTGGAACTCAATGACCTGTTGCTGGCGTTGGTTCACGAGGCCACAGAGTGCAGTGAGCAGAATGTGCCATGGCTGGAGCAGTAAAGGCATGTTCATCGCCGAAAATCGTCAGTTTTCGCGGCAGACGGATGAAATCAAGCGGCTGAGATGCGAGACTCTGGTGAGCCTCAAATCGTGTGATTTAGAGCGATTTGAGTTCGGTACAGTTTCTTGACCATACGGGAATGTATCAGGCCGCGTGTTTTTCTACGGACCAGTTTCTACAATCGAACCACCTGTGAGTGACCCGTTGCATCAAACCCCAGTGGCTTGCGAGAATACAAAGATGAAAAACGTTCCCAGTTCAGTCGATCGACGTGAGTTTCTAAAATGTTCTGCCGGTGCCGTA
>JBDONA010000888.1:0-8812 GCA_039831575.1 Fuerstiella sp.
CGGCCCGTAAGCCACTTTGGTTTCGGCCGACTCTTCGTCGATGTTAAAAGCCTTCTGCACCTTGCCTGACAGCACCAGATCGTAGGCCTGCTGAGCATAGCGATCGGACCTATTGAGTGTCTGGTTGTTATCGATGCTGCGTCCAAACTGATCCAGCTGTCGGCGAATACTGTTGCGATCCTGCAGCCGATTCACTTCGATACCGGGTGGCATGGCGAACCGTCCTTTCAGTTCGTTGCCCTTCACCGGGACAAAGTCGCTGCCCATGTGGCCGGCTTCCCAGACGTCAGATTTCCAGGAATCTGCGAGGCCGACAAACGGAGGCAGATCTGCGTCATTGGCGCCGCGGAAGTTTGCGGCAATCGAACCCATCGACGGATACCCGCCTCCATCCTTGCCGTCGTTGGTGCGCCGCGCCAGCGGATTGCCAGCCTGCATCGTGATCGGAGTATGATTGCTGCTGGAACAGTCGACCGATCGGATGATCGAAAGCTTATCCGCAATCGATGCCTGCAAAGGCAGATGTTCGGTGAAATTGACTCCCGGTATTTTCGTCGGAATGGTGGCATAAGGGCCACGAATCTCTGACGGCGCATCGGGCTTCGGATCCCACATGTCGATATGACTGGGTCCGCCCGACAGCCAGAACAGAATGACCGATTTCCTGCCTGCACCGGGTGCCGTATTCGCTCCGGACGCCGCCTGCAGACTCATCAACTGCGAAAGACTGAAACCACCGAGCGCTGACAATCCGCTCTGCAGAAACCACCGGCGTGATCGCACGCTGATTAAACCACGTGAGGAAGGGAGAACGCCGTGCATGTCTGGCCCTTTCGGCTCAGGAAGACGGAAAACTCTGATGGTGGGAAGGTCGTTCGACCGGCGGAGAAGGAAGCCACAGGCCTCGTAAAACAATATATCGGCCGGCGATCCGTCTCACAATCCCTTCATCATCAGCAAAGAGTGTCATCACGGATTTCGGTGATGGCAGGAGGGCCAGCAGTAGTATTTCGACTGTCCAATCGTTACGTTCAAGACTCCAGACTGAGTCGCAGGGCTTCCAGGAAAGCATTGTTCATGATTCGTTCACGCTCTCTCAACGAGTTTCAGATCTCCCGCAGCATGTTCATCCTGAGCTTGTGTCTGGTTCTCGCGACCGGGGCTGTTGCCGAAGACACGACTCACGGGTTTCTTGCCTGTGGCAGTCATACCTACATCATGGACGGCAGCGGACAGACGATCTGGACGTATCCCCATAACACCCGTGACGGTTACGTTTTGCCCAATGGCAACATCGTTCTGGCGGTCACGAAGTCGAAGATACACCCGGGCGGCGCTGCCGTGGAAGTCACACCAGACGGCAAGGAAACTCTGCTGTGGAAAGGAACGCAGAGTGAAGTGAACAGCGTCCAGCCCACCGCAGACGATACGTACGTGCTGACAGAGGCCGGACCGAAGCCGCGACTGCTGGAGATCGACCGTACGGGAAAAGTGCTTGTGGAATTCCCGCTGCAATGCCAGACAGCCAACCATCACATGCAGACGCGGATGGCACGCAAGCTGGCGGACGGAACATATCTCGCACCTCATCTGTTCAACTTTGCCGTCATGCATTATGACGCCAGCGGAAAACTGCTGGGCCAGTTCGACACAACTGTCGCAGGTGACACCGAGCACAAGATTCACTCATGGCCGTTTACGGCCATTCGCCATAAGAAAGATCGTACACTTGTTTGCTGTACTCACGGAAACCTGGTCGTGGAATTCGATGAGCAGGGCAAGGTTGTCTGGGAACTGACCAACGATGATCTTCCAGGACCGTGGCTGCAGGATCCCTGTGGTGGTCAGGTCCTGCCGAACGGAAACGTTGTGATTACAAGCTATGCGGGTGGTCGCAAAGATAAGAACGCACCAAAACTGATCGAAGTGAATCGTGAGAAACAGGTTGTGTGGACTCACGTCGACGGAAACCCATACGGCATTCACCACTTTCAGATTCTCGACACAAACGGCAAGCCACTGACCGGTCGACCTCTGAAGTGACGGGCGTGTGATCGTCGCATGCCGTCGCCATCAATCAGACTGAGCCACGTTCGCAGAAACAGCACGTTTACAAGCTCGAAACGCAAGCGAGTGTGTTTGATTCCTGCTTCCAAACTCCCGTCATTGTACTTGCGCGTTTTCTTAACCCTCTGGCTGACGGGAGGCACCCTCTCCGGGCCTGATAGCCCGACTCTCCCAAAGGGAGAGTGATATTTCGCAGCTCCTGTTCACATCGTTTCTTATTGACCAACGAAATACGGAATAGGACAAAGGCAAGAGCCTGGGAGCAAGACGCTGTGGTCAATGCGTTCAACGTCCTGGTGCGGAAACCGCAAGATTGAAGCTGTCCAATTATTGAATCGCCGGCTGTTCACGTGCGATGGAATAGTCGCGTTTTTCAGCTGACGGATGTCCCATCGGACCATACGAATCAAACTCGTCGCATTGGTCGTTCCCTGGAACGAACGTAACGTCAATTCCCGACGGCGTGACGTCGCAGCGTTGGAAGCCGAATCGCGTATCGGCGTCGGTCCAACGTTCGGCCAGTTGCGACGTGTTGCCGGCGGCAGCCGTGCGGAATATGCGGGTTCCATCTATTTCCTGAACGGACCGACCGGTGTGGACGTGTCCACAAAACAGAATGTCAACGTTGGCTTCCTGCAACAGATGCCAAAGACGCTGTCGATGTGGCGGGTCGATGGAAAAGTACCAGTTGTCGTACTGATCCGGATCGGTCAGATCCCATGCCGGCTCATCCGGTTCTTCCATGAACGGCCAGTAGTGCATCATCGCGACGTGGTGTTCCGCTGTCGGCAACTGAGGCAGACGTTTCAGAAGTCTCCAAAGGCGTTCTTCCTGGGGCAGGCCCGTTCCCGCCACTGCGGCATAGAAGCCCGTGAACCGAACGTGGCGATACTGAAATGTCCAATGAATCGGCCCAAACCAGGACGCGAACAGGTCCAGGCGTTCTGGCGTCATGTTCAAATCCGGATCGTGCCAGCCCAGACCACGTTGCTCCCACTTGCGTTTCGCGCCATTCCGCGAAGTGTGTTTGTTGCCGACGTCCATGTTGCCGGGAATCACAAAGGTGGGGAACGGCAACGTCTCCAGATCCTCCTTCGCCTGCTGATATTCGAACTCATGAATATCTCCGTCGCGCGTCAGGTCTCCGCCGTGAATCAGCAGATCGGCGTCGGTGTTGGCCATTTGCTGTTTGATCGCCGCCCAGCGTCGATTCACAGCCGGCCGAAACCGAAACGATCGCGGAGTGCCCATGTGGCTGTCGTTGACGTGCAGAAATGTCCAGTTTTCGCCCGTTTCTGACATCGTGGATAGCCTTTCCCTTGAATCAACGAAAGCACGGAGGCAACTATCGCCAGTTAGTCTCCATTTGGTGTTCCAGCCGCTCTACAAGCTCAGCATATTCTGCGTGTACCGCCATGTTTTCGGTTTCGTGCGGATCGATCAGGTGATCGTAGAGTTCGCGCTCCACGACCTTCCGCGTCTTGACATTGGTCCACGTCACAAACCGATACCGATCGGTTCGAAGTGCTTTCCCCATGTACTGGCCACCAAACCGAGAGTACTGACTGAATGCGATCGCCCTGGTTTTCTGCTGGGGGTGCCGCAAAATGGTGTTCAGACTTTCACCCTGCAACTGACTCGGCGGTTCGACGCCGGCCAGATGGCAGATCGTTGGATATAAGTCGACCAGTTCTGAAATTGTCTTCGTCCGCCCGGGGCTGATCCCCGGACCGGAAATGATCAGCGGCACACGCGTGGCAATTTCATAATTGGACATCTTGCCCCATGCCGTTTTTTCACCCAGATGCCAGCCGTGATCGGACCACAGAATGATGGTGGCATCTTTGAAGTGCGCAGATTGATCGACCGCGTCCATTAGTCTCCCGATTTGTGTGTCGACGTAGGAGACACACGCGGCATAGGCCTGCAGTAACCGTAACTGCGTGGCCACATCGATGGAGCCGTGATTCGGAACGCCAATGTAGCTGCGCATTTCATATCCATTCCACGCCATAGCCTGCTGACGATTGGGCGGATTGGGCATTGTCAAACCCACGCGCCGTGCAGAACCAACGTAGCCATCGGAATTGTACCATGCCATGACGGGCAGATCGTCTCCGGGAATCGCCGCTGGTGCCAGCCAGGATTCGTCGGGCTGATAGAGATCAAAATATTTCCGGGGCGCGATAAACGGCAAATGCGGTCGACGGTAGCCGACGGCCAGAAACGCGGGCATGTTCTGCGGCAGGCTGTTGAGTGACGTGATAACCTGATTTGTCATTCGTCCTGCAAACAGATGCTCATCCGAAACATCGGGGCTCTGCATGACCGGACAATCCAGGCGTTCCGCGATCGATGTCGGTTGATCCGGATCCGCGTCGTCGACAACTTCCCACATTTCCCGGGGACGACCGGGGCTGGACGGCACGCTCCAGTCTGCGGCGTTGTCCCAGCCGTCGTGATAAATCTTCCCAAAACTCTGAGTGTGATACCCGTTCTGCTTCAGCCACGCAGCGATCGACGGCGCATCGCTGCGGCGTTTTCGGAACGCAGCGACGTCTTTGTCGCTGTTGCTGAAGACGCCGATCGCGTCCGGACGTAAGCCGGTCATCAGCGACAGTCGCGACGTCCCGCACTTGGCGTACTGACAGTATGCGCGCTCAAAGACGACTCCGCGTTCGGCCAGACGGTCGATATTGGGCGTGTGAATGCCGGGATGTCCGTAGCACCCCAGCATCGGTCGCAGATCGTCAACTGCAATCATCAGAAAGTTCGGACGATCGGCTGACCATGCTGCGGTCATCGTGTAAAATATTGCGATGACGAAGTATCTGGAAATCATTGACAGAACTTTCGTGTAGACGAATTGACCCTGGTGCGAACCATTCTTGTCGACGAGTGTCGCAAACGGAAGTCGGTCCGTCCCCAGTGCGGGAAGCCCGATCGGATCACCACAGAAACGTCAACGTCACACATCACTTACGGAACGTATTTCATGCCAGCAGAGCACGAAATCATTCATGCGACAGTCAGTGACGTTGAAGCCATGGCTCCGTTATTCGACCAGTATCGCGTCTGGTACGGAATGGATTCAGATCTGAATGGTGCTCGCAATTTCCTGAGCCACCGTCTCCAGAACAGCGAGTCCGTCGTGTTTCTGGCCGTCGTGGATAACACTCCGGTGGCGTTCGCTCAGCTGTATCCCCTGTTTTCATCCGTCTCGATGGAATCCGTCTGGCTGTTGAACGATCTGTTCGTTTCGGAAGCAAATCGAAAGCAGGGCATCGGCCGTGCGTTGCTGGAAACAGTCACTCAATTCGGTCGCGAAACCGGAGCGCTGCGGATGGAACTGGCGACGGGCGTCGACAACTTTTCCGCTCAGACGTTGTATAAGTCGCGCGGATGGCAGCAGAACGAAACATTCGTTCATTTCTCACTGCCACTGAGCGATTGATGAGGTGCAATACCAGTTCGACGCGCCAGCGAGTGGGTCAAACTCGTGAGAAAACCAGAGCGGTAACTCACTTGCTGGCGCTGCGTGCTGGTATGGAAACGATTTGTAGACGTGCGCTCCGTTTGTGCCGTTTCGATTTCAAACATACACCCACCCTTCTGAAGCGTGACAATGTACACACCGCCGTCGTTTGTCGTTGATGACCTCGAAACACTGCACAACTTTATCCAGGCCCACAGTTTCGGTGTGCTGACATCGGTGCATGACAATGCACCGGTCGCTTCGCACCTGCCACTGCTGCTGGAACGCGACTCCGGTGACCACGGCACGCTGGTTGGCCACATGGCCCGAGCCAATCCCCAATGGAAAACCGCCGCTGACACGCAAGTTCTGATTATCTTTCATGGCCCACATGCCTACATCTCGCCTTCGTGGTTCGGCGACACGAATGTGGTGCCAACGTGGAATTACGTTGCCGTGCACGTTTACGGGACACTAAAGATTGAGAATGATCCTCAGGAATTGCACGATATCGTGCGACGTTACGTGAATTTCTACGAAGCCGAAATGCCGACTCCATGGAAGCTCGACTCCGCTGAAGACGAATTCGTCACTCAACTTGTCGCAGCGATCGTCGGCTTTACGATCACAATTGACCGCATCGAAGGCAAATCGAAACTGAACCAGAACCACAGCGCGGGACGCCAGCAGAATGTGGTTAATGGCCTGCACCATCGTGACTGGCCCGGCGATATGGAAGTCGCAGACCTCATGCGGCGGATGATGGACGAGAACGCCAACTCGCCAACATAGGTCAGTGCTTGTAGTCTCACGAACGTGACCCGCACGGGCCTTCAAAAGGCGTACTCAAGACCAAAAACGACGCCGTGGTAAATGACGTTCGCGTTGGCGGGACCAACGGAACCCGTCATCAGGTTGGTGGCGGTAAGCTGATTGCTGGCCAGGGCAACGTCATTGATCCACGTCGCCTGGTATCGACCGAAGAACTCAAGATTTTCGGCCAGACGGTATTTCGCCTTCAACCCGATTTCACAAACCGACGAAGTTTGCCCGTCGCGGCCGGATGCTCCAAAACCAACCGCAGGCATTGTAAACGTCGTCTGCCGCGAGACCGTGTCAGAATCGCCGTGATAGATGCCCGCCCGGCCGTAGGCCTCGATGCTGTGTTGCCGGTCTCCTGCCAGCAGGGCGTCCATGCCGATTTGAATTCCAAACAGGCGATTGTCCACGGCGACGGACATCTGCTGATTGACTGCCACTGCTGCGGGATCGACCAGTACGCCCACAAGCGATTCGTCCAGACTGATGTATCGCAGTCCTGCCAGAACCGTCAGCCAGTCGTCCTCGCCGCCACAGCGATAACGCAGATTTGCTTCGATACTTCGCAGTTCTGACACGTAATCGGCAAAGACTCTGCGCGGTCCAACAAGATCAAACGGTAGTGCGTTGTGAATTCTCACAACGCCTCCGGAGAACGACTCGAACTCAAAATCATCCATGTCATCCGTCGAAAAATAACGGACTTCGAGGTCAACGTCGCCCAGGAAACCACGATGAAGACCACCGATTTCGAATCCCGTCTGAACTCCAAAGCCAAAGTCTCGGCCGTTCAATTGCTGAGCCGGATTTGTCCGGTTGCTGAACAACGGTTGTGAGTCGGGACGCGAGCGACCCAGAAACAGCAGTCCACCATAGACCGTAACCGACCGATCAACATCATCCGACGCGGGGTAGAAACAGGACTCACCGCACCCGTCGCAGGACATCACCGCTAGTTTGTCCTGAAGGAATTGCGGCGTGTTCATGGCCTCAAAATCGATCTCAGGAATCGCCCCATGGGACTCAGCAGAAACGTTTTTCGAAGGAGCAGACGGCAATGGAAACAAGGAGGTGCGAAGGCAGAACCGCATCAGAGTCTTCCGTTTCTATCACAGTGAGAGCGTCAGCGACTACCGCCGCGACAGGGACAGAGCCAACAGCCTGTGGAACCAATGGCCCCGTTTGAGTTGGCGCAAAGATCTCGTCGGTCGAGTGCACGATGGGCAGATATGGCACAAGAACAGGCGCACGGTCGTCAGCCCGCATGTTAATGCTGAGCAGCAGGATAGCTGATACAGAAATGGCTTTGAGCATCTGTCGTCTCCGACTGTTTCGATCACGGGTCGCCCCACCTCTCGCGCATTCGCCAACAATTGACGAGTTCTCGCGATCGTCTTATTGATCGGAATCGCGACGACCGGCGCCGTGCATCCATTCGATACAGGCGATATTTTCGATGCATCGAACGGCATCCAGTCATCACCAGCAATTTCTCCGGAACATTCGAACAAATCCGGGAAACGCGAACAATCGGCAAGGCTGAACACGTTTGAAGTGGATCGTTTGCCGGGATTCGGCGTCTCCTGACAGGAAATCGCACTCGGTATTGCACATACTGCTTCGATTCCCGTTCGGTGAGAACACCTTGTCATTGAAGCAGGGCTGGCAATTAGAGCTCGTCGGCCACGTACTTATGTGTGCCACTGGCTCCGCCAGTGCCTTGAGGCTCAAGGGAGCACTGGCAAAGCCAGTGGCACACAACACCTCACCTACTCACTCAAAAAGCACAAAACCGTCGAACGCGGTTTAAATTTGGACGCGGCCACGCTGCATCAGGAGAATCACGATGTCTAAAAATATCCTGCGCTGCCTAATACTTAGCGCCATTGCCCTCGTCGTCACGCCTGCCATGGCGGTCGACCAGGAATTTTACGAACTCCGCATCTACAGAAATTCGGATACGGCCAAACAGGCGGCCGTTGTGAAATACCTGGAATCCGCGCTCGTTCCGGCGCTGAATCGAATCGGCGTGAAGACCGTCGGCGTTTTTGTCCCGACAAGCGGGAAGCCTGAAGTGCCACTGACGGACGTCTACGTGTTCATTCCGTTCTCCGACCTCAATCAATTCGCAAACTCAGGCGGCGCGCTGGCGGAAGACGAAGCGTATACAACAGCGGCGGCTGAGTTTATGGCCGCACCCAAAAAGGATCCCGCTTACGTGCGACTTGAAAGTCGGCTGATGAGAGCCTTCGCCGGAATGCCCCGCCTGGAAGTGCCAGATAGCGACAGCGAAGAACGACTGCTGGAACTTCGCATCTACGAAAGTCAGGACACGCGGAAAGCTCGGCTGAAAGTGGAAATGTTCAACGCTGGCGAAATCGACGTCATGAAGGACGTAAAGCTGGGCCCTGTATTCTTCGGCGAAACACTGATCTCAAACGACGCGCCCAA
>JBDONA010000725.1:0-3632 GCA_039831575.1 Fuerstiella sp.
TCGTCCCGGACAGTCCCTGAGCCAAAACAACTGACCTGTTCTGCCAACGCGTTCATCAGCCCCAGACACGGACTCACCACATGAGTCGCGTAATGCATGGGAATCATTTCTTCCCAGTAACTCGGCCAGCCATCCATGTCCTGCGGATGTGAGGCCGCGACGTGCTGGATTTTTCCAAGTTCACCCTTGTCGTAAAGATCTTTGATGAACAGGAATTCACGACTGTAGACGACGGTTTCCGCCATCATGTATTTAAGCCCGGTGTCTTTGACCTTTTCCACGATCTGACGACACTCATCGATTGTCGTCGCCATCGGCACTGTGCACATCACGTGTTTGCCCGCGTCCAGGGCCTTCAGCGACATCCATGCGTGATCAGCAATCGGGCTGTTAATGTGCACATAATCGATGTCCGGGTTGCTCAGCACATCGTCGTATTCGGTGTATCGCTTTTCAATTCCGAATTGATCGGCACATTTGTTCAGCTCGGCTTCGTTGCGACGGCAGAGTGCCGCGACGTTTGCATTTGCGTGTGCCTGATAAATGGGGATAAACTCGGCACCAAACCCAAGCCCGATCATCGCGATATTCAACTGACTCATTTGGAACTCCTGCCCTTTCGGGTTTACATGGGAAAAATATTCAACAGATCTGTGATGTGTGCTGGTGAACCATTCATTGTGTCAGAAAGTCGCATGGTGATCCCACGTCCGCGTTGCTGTTCTTGAAGTTTTGCTGCTTCTGAGTATACGCCACGTCATTGACGTTTAATTCCGCGACTCACAGTGTCAGTGCGGTGCCCCGCTGCGCCTGTTATCGCTGCGGCATTGTGATTACCGGACGTTGCCAGTCCGTGGATTGATAGCCGTCAGGCTTTTCCGGTTTGGCAACCTGGACGACTTCGTCGTTGTCAGTGTCAAACAGCGGCACATCATCCGTCCGAAAAGGCGAGGCCGGAAACCCCTCTGCGTTGTACAGAAGGTTTCGTTTAGAAGGGTTCATGGCCCACGCATAGCGGACGGCGACCGGCTGCGGGACCTGCGGCGACGAGGCGACGACAGTATTACCCTCAATCGTCGCTTCTGCCCAATGCCACTGCATGTCCTGACCTGCGATGGCAAACGAGTTCAGTTCACTCGGATTGGCAGACGTCAGCCCGCTGCCGATGGTGTCGAAGTGCAGAATGATGCGGCCGCCCTTGATCGTTTGCTTTTGATAACGCGGACCGGAGCCGACAATGTCTCTTCCGTACGTTTTCTTAAGCGCCAGACAGGCGTGTCGAATGCCGATTGGTTTTTTGTTCTGCGGATGCAACGCGATTTCGTCACCAGTGTCGATTGCCACCACCATGCCAGTGTTCACGACGTCTGATGTCACCAGACGCATCATTTCTCTGTTAACCACCCACGGCGATTCATGCCCTTCCACCGGTTGCTGCTGCGGAGCATGCCAGCAGGGAAGTTGCGTAAAGTAAAACGGAAAATCGTGCGCCACATTTCCGTCCGACATCTCATGCCATGAAGAACGGTAATATTCAATCAGCAATGCCAACTGCCTGCGATAGTTGAGCGCCTGCGGTACGTTTTTTGAGTTCCTCTCACCCTGATACCAGATCGCGCCTTTGATGCCATATGGACGCACGGGATGGATCATCGCGTTGAAGATGTGCGACGGGTATTGATGTCCTAATGTTGCAGGTTTGGTAATGAAGGGAGGCTGCAGCAGCTTGAACTGATTCTTCATCGTTTCGCCTGCGGCAATCCGGTCGTTGTAATCGCTGAGTTCCTTCTCGAAAGTCTCCAGTGCGTCCTTGACCGGGTAACGCCGTGACCTCTTTTTTATGTCCGAGATGGTGGCGATCATATTCGGATCGTCCGCCTGAATCTCCATCGGCATCCAGCCTTCGATTGGAGTTCCTGCGTAGGCTTGAACGATAATGCCCACCGGAACGTCCAGTGCCCGTTGAAGCGTCCCGCCGAAGTAATAAGAAACAGCCGATGTCGCGGCCGCTGATTTCGGATTGCACGGCGACCACCTGGCCAGACGGTCGCGAGATTCCTTTAGCGGTTGGTGCCAGTGTTCACGCTGTGACACAAAGATGCGAAAGTCCGGAGCGTCTGCGGAGGCGGCTTCTTCTTCCCCACCGAAGGTACTGCCCAGTTTCCAGCCCATGTTGGACTGCCCCGCGCACAGCCAGACTTCACCGATGGCGACATTCCGTATTTTGATGTTGTTCCGGCCGCAGACGATCAGGGAATACCCTGTGCCGTGCTCCGGAGTCTGCAACATGACACGCCAGTCACCGTTGCCATCGGCCACGGTGGTGGCTTCGGCTCCCCAGCTTGCGCACACCGTGACTTTCTCGCCTGGTGAGGCGAATCCCCAGATCGCATTGCTGGTTTGCTGCTGCAGGACCATGTTGTCGCCGAACAGTTGCGGCACGCGGACATCGGCTGACGACGTCACAAACGCGGATGACATGACCAACACCGTCATCAGGAATCTAAGCACAGGTGTGCGATCCGCATCGATTTGGTTTGAGCACGTGGTGGGAAGCAATTTTGATCGAGACATAAGAAGAATTCCTAAGCTGATCCGACATCAGCAGTCTTATGGGATGCCGTGTGTTTCCCGTTTCGGAACAAGACGTTGTTACAGCCACGTTCGATGGGTTTGCTGCAATGTCCGCAGCAGTGGTGATTCGATTCAAAAATATACTCGGACAAGGAACGACAAACGTCGGGCGAAGAACTCTATCACAATCCAGAAACACTTCCACATGACGTCGGCCGAGCCCTTGCCATGATGTTCCCGACAGTGCTGTATCCGGGGCATGTTTGCCGCAAAGTGACGGCGACGTCAACAAGGTCGACAATCGAGATCGTGGGTCACTTCGACAGCAGCAGGCGTCCTTCGATCGGGACGAACCTTGTTGCTGCCTGGATCAAGCTGGCCGCCGTGAGTTTCTTTGCGCCGTACACTTCGACCTCCACGTTGTGGGCCTCGCGCAGTTTGCTGACTACCAGGTCGAAGTCGCCGTCGCCGGATGCCAGCACAGCCACGTCAATCTCGTGTGCGAATTCGACCATGTCGAGAGTGATACCCACGTCCCAGTCGCCTTTCGCCGAACCGTCGCGTCTTTGAATGAAGGGCTTCAGCTTAACGTCGAAACCGATGGATTTGAGGACCTCCTGGAATCGAATCTGCCTGGGATCCCCACGATCAATGGCATACGCGAAGGCCCGAACGACCTCTCGTCCTTCCGTCACCTCGTGCCAAAACGCGGTATAGTCAAAATGACATCCAAAACTATCTCTCACGGTGTAGAAGACGTTCTGTACATCCACAAAGATTGCGACTTTTTTCATGGCGAATGAGGCTTATCTTTCTGCAGCCCGGGCGACAGGGGCATCTTCACGTGACTGATGATCTCGCAGTGCGACAACACAGTGCGGTCCGGCGTGTCGAGGCGCCGTTACGGCGCGATCTTCGACGGATAACTTCCCCGCATTCTTGAACGTCGAGTGTGATTTGGCAACAGAGTCCGCGACCGACGACCTGCAGGAACTCGTTGAGGACTCGGAATCATGCGTGGCCAGGGCTGGACTGAGACGGGTGGCCGGGGCTGGACT
>JBDONA010000725.1:3642-8805 GCA_039831575.1 Fuerstiella sp.
CGACCTCGTTCCCCCCCCCCCCCCCGGGCCGCAATCTCCAACGAAAAAGTTGTCTATCACTGCTCCAAACCTTCAGAAGCCACTACCTTCCGGAAAGCTCGAATAAGTCGTCGACAGCCGTTCGATTGCTGCAAAAACAGACGAATTTGCGTATTCTGTTTGTCGAGTAACGGCGAAGCCACTTCGCCGTTGCTGACCGTTTCGCGACCACAGGAATGAGGGGCGTTACGTAACCCCATCGTCTCGACACGCACGCCCAGGGGAATCATACCATGCGACGAAGTCTTTGTGCCGCACTGCTGCTTATCGCATACCAACAATCCGCATCCGTGACGCTGGCTGAGGAAACGCCTCCGCAGAATACAGATACGAACATCTCGTTCGGACCGGAGACGGAAAAGCGATTCCCACCGCTGGCCGTGCCAGATGGATTCCACGTGACCTTGTTTGCCTGCGACCCTCTTATTGAATATCCCTCCGTGATTGCCATCGGTCCGCGGCCGGGATCACTGTTCGTTGCCCATGATTATGTGACGGGACTGGGTGTCGAGATTGTACGACGTGACGAAGTGCGGCTGATCGAAGATTCTGACGTCGATGGCTATGCCGACCGATCAACGCTGTATGCAGGCGAGTTTAATTCCATTCAGGGATTGACGTTTCACGACGGCAGTGTCTTTGTGATGCACGCACCGTTGCTGACACGTTTGCGTGACACGGATGGTGACGGCATCGCTGACGAACGTCGAGATCTGATCCAGGGGCTGGGATTGCCACCGGAAGAAAACTCAAACCGGTTGCACTGTGCCAACGGAGTTGTGGCCGGGCATGACGGGTGGCTGTACCTGGCATTGGGAGACCGTGGCTGCGATGTGCAGCGGCCGGAGGGTGATCGGCTGCTGTTTCAGCAGGGCGGCATCCTGAGGTGCCGTTCCGACGGCTCAGGACTGCATGTCTTTTCAACTGGCCTGCGGAACATTTATGACGTGCTGCTGGATGATGAACTGAATGTCTTCGTTCGCGACAACGAGAACGATGGCGGCGACTATATGATTCGCGTGTGTCATTGTTTTTTCGGTTCCGACCACGGATATCCGTATCATTATTACGAACGCCCCGATGAACTGATGCAGCCGTTGGCCGATCTGGGACGCGGCTCATCGGCCGGGGGCACCTGCTATCTGGAAGCGTCCTTCCCTGTGGAGTACCGCGAGAGTCTGTTCTGTTGCGAATGGGGGCGAGGCGTCGTGCGCTACCATCGTTCCCGCAGGCACAGCAGCTTTGAGCCGATGACGGAAACGGATTTTGCCATTGGAGCGAAGGACGATCCCTACGGATTCAAACCCACGGATCTGGTTGTCGATTACGATGGATCGCTGCTGGTGTCGGACTGGTGCGATGGTCAGCGTCCAAAACGCGGGCGAGGACGGATCTATCGTATTTCGTACGGCGAAGATGTGGACCGAGGACCTTCGACGATGTTGGCACACAGCAACACCGGCACAGCCATTCACATCAAGCAGTTGGATGCGGACAGTTACCATCAACGCACGGCAGCGCAGCTGGAACTTCAAAAACGCGGAGCAGCGGCCGTTGCGGATGTATTGACCGCCCTGGAGGCCGGAGAACTCGGGTTTCTCGGGCGGCTGCATGCCATCTGGATTATCGCCACGAGCGCTCAGAAGGACGTGCCGCACATCCTGTTCGATCTGGCCGCAGCGGACCCGGATCCCCGCATTCAGGCGCAGGCCATCCGCGCCATCGGCGACTTAACGGATCCGATCCTCGTCAGCGGTCGCATTCACAGTGGACGTGGGGATGACGGGACTGCGGAGAGAATTGCCAGCATTGCCGAGAGGGCTGACCCCCGCGTTGTTCTGGAGTCGCTGATCGTCATGCGCCGACTGCGATGGCTGAAGACGCCGCGGTGGATTGCTAACCACTTAGTCGCTGAGGATCCGGCGCTGAATCACGCCGCGCAGCAGGCTCTTTGCAGCGCTGCAAACTGGCCGGAGGTTGTCCGATTCCTGGACGATTCACCGCGACTCAGAAAATTGGCCCTGCAGGCGATTGCCGAAGAACGAATCCCTGATCTGGCCGTGCAACTTATCCAGCGTCTGCAGCACGACCAAAACGCCGAACGCCGTCGTGAGTACGCGGATACCCTGTCAAGAATCGTGCGCAAGACGGAGCCGTGGACATACTGGGGGTTCCGGCCCGACGCCCGCCCGGCGGCGACCGTGCAGTGGGAAAAAACCAATTCGATCGAAAATGCTCTGAACGCCGCTCTGCTTGATCCGGATTTCGATGTGCGTGCATTTGTCCTGCGCCGAATGCTTCGCGAAGGTGTGGTGCCTGAACTATCGGTGCTGGCAGTCTGGCTGAACGAAGACACCAGGCAGTCCCATGTCGTCGCTATTCTGGAATCTCTGAAAAGCCGCGCTGCCGGCGTTGTCCAACCACTTCTCACTCAAACAGTCGAACGGCAGGAACTGACGGAAGCCAGCCGACTTGTCGCCCTGTCGATGCTGGTCGATAGGCGGGGTGACGATGCAGAGTCGCTGGTGCAGCTTGCGGAGAGGCTGGAGGACGGTCCCGTACTGGCATCGGTGTTGCGTGATTTCGGTATGCGACCAGGTCTGTCCGCAGATGTTGTGCTGCTGCAAAAGCTGGATTCAGCCAGCCCGATCGTCCGGGCCGAGGCCATTCGGTCGCTGGGGAAACGCAAGAACACGTCGGCAGTCAATCACGTCGGGCGTCTGCTGAAACAGACGGATGCGGACGTCCGACTGGCCGCCGCTGAAGCCGCTGGCAGACTGGGCGCAACCGCAACGAAGGACACGTTACTCCAATTCTCCGCCGGCAGCGAACCCGCGCTGGTGGCGGCGAGTTTGAATTCGTTGCGGCGTTTGGAAGACGATCGTGCTGTCTCGCAAGCGGCAGACGCACTTGAACACCGGGAAACACAGTTGGCCGCCCTTGACTACCTGAAATCATTCGCAACGCCGAAACAGATCCCGGTTGTTGTTCGAGCTGCCGCCCGAAATCCATCGTCCGATTTTCAAGGCAAGGCCGTGCAGACGCTTGTCGCATGGCAGAAAGACTTCGTCGATTCCCGATTGGAAGTACAGAGTGCGATCGCCTCCGTCCATGGACATAGCGGTCAGCCGCTCGCCTGGCACCTGTCCGGGCCACTGTCCGAAACAATGGCCGATGAATTGCTGCAACAGTTGAAAACGTTGCATCGCCACGATCTGTCCGTGTTGAACAGTTTCGGCGCTGCGTCAGTCATCGCGGCCGGGGCGCCGGCCGCATTGAGTTTTGCGAAGTCAGCGACTCAGGACACCGATCCGGTGTGGATCGCATGGACGCCAATTCGCGTCGACAGTGCGACGAACATCGAAGTCCTGACCTCCGCCACGGGTCATCTTAGTTTGTGGCTCGATGGTGACCAGATTCATACTCGACGGAAATCAGCTGCTTTCCGCCCGGACTCGGATCGCTTTCCGATTGAGCTGAATAGTGGAACCAGCTGGCTGGTGGCCAGAATTGAACCGGGGATTAACGATTCACCTCGGTTCCATCTGCATTTTCGACGGCGCAGCTCGAAGGCTGAACATGAGCAACTGGTCGCGTATGCGCTGCAGAGTCGAGGCAACGTGAATCGTGGCCGTGAGATCTTCGCGGCTACCGAGAAGTCGTTGTGTATTCGCTGTCACCGTCTGGGGGCCCAGGGCGGTCGCATCGGCCCGGATTTGACCGGCATCGGTCGCCGTTTCTCGCGAATCCATCTCATCGAATCGATTCTAGAACCCAGCCGCACGGTCGCTCCGAGTTACGCGACAATCGTCGTGGCGATGAACGACGGCAAAGTGCTGTCGGGCATTCGCGTCTCCGAAACGGACGAGTTGCTTGTACTGGGCGACAATCAGGGCAAACTTCATCAGATCGCCAGATCGGACGTTGAGGAAATCACTACACAAACAGTGAGCACCATGCCGGACGGATTGGAAAAGAAGCTGACAGATCGCGAGTTCGCCGATTTGTTGGCATTTCTGGAATCAGAAAAGACCCCGCAGCGTAAGTGAGGCCGTGATCTTCGCATGAAGGCATTCCACAGGACGTTTCCCATGATTCGATCGACGATCTATTCCACTGTCTTTGCAGGCGTATTTATCAGCGCTGCATTGTCTATCGCTCAGGACTCCGCTGCGCCGGAGATCGTTGCCCGCGAGGACATAGTGTACGGCCGCGTTCATGGGGCTGGACTGTTGGCAGACATCGCGTATCCGAAATCGCAGGAACGGCTGCCGGCAATTATTTCTGTGCACGGCGGGCGATGGCGCGGCGGACACAAGAAGGACGGGTCAACCATTGTTGTCCGACAGTGGGCAGAATTCGGTTTCTTTGCGATGTCGATTGATTATCGACTTGTCGGCGCCACGCCGGCTCCGGCCTGTTATCAGGACGTGCAGTGTGCGATTCGCTACGTGCATGCTCATGCAAAGGAACTCAACGTGGATCCCCACCACATTTTTCTAATGGGTCAGTCTGCGGGCGGACACATGGTGTCGCTGGCGGCGACCCTGGGCGATGGTCCCTTCAAACGCACCGGCGGATGGGAGAACGCCAGCAACGACTTTCGTGCGGTGATCAGCGTGGCCGCCAACTACGAGTTAACCACGCTCAGTTGGGGCAACATCTGGACTCCGTCCAACGGCGACGCGGATGAGGCACGAAAGCTGGCATCCCCCGTCAATCACGTGAAACAGAACATGAAACCGCTTCTGATTCTGCATTCCGACAACGACCGTTCTGTCCCGATCGACAACGCCCTGTTGATGGTCGACGCCCTGAAACAGGCAGGCGCCCCGCACACGTTTCATCGGTACCCGGACAAGGGACACATGGGCATCACCGCCGAAGTGATCCGGCGTGCCCGAGAGTTCATCGAACTGCACTCGCAGTCGAAATAGCCATTCAGGCGAATCCATCGCGAATCAAAACCCTCCGGTTGCAGCCACATCCGGCCGCTGTTGGTGGCTAGTGCGTCGTCAAGTCTAAGAACCAGGTTTGTTTCGTAGCCGAACTCGCCAGAGTTTGAAAGTTTTTTTCTATGTCGTCCAAAGTCTGGCGACTTCGGCTACCCCCCCCCCCCCCAGG
>JBDONA010000242.1:0-2065 GCA_039831575.1 Fuerstiella sp.
GTACAGACCATTGGTTGGACTTGTGGGCCCCGTTTCTGCGTAGTCGCTGGCCCGACGGATTTCGACGTCATATTCACCAACATCAATCCCCAACCATGTCTGACCTACTGGATAATTGGCGTTCAGAATGTCCAGATTCGGCGTGAATCCTGTATCAACAGGAGCATTGATCACCATCTCACCGCGTTCAGCGAACCCGATGATAATGTCATCGATGTGGACACCTTCCACGTCGTTATCCATACCGCGAAGCGACCCAGGCCGATTCGTCCGGTTGTTCTCAAAACCCGCTTCATAAGCTCCGAACGCATCGCCCGGCAGAGCGCCGCTCAGCTTGCCCGTCATGCCGAGTAAACCTGGGTCATTCACGGTGTGCCCGATCACCTGAATCAGATTTTCCGTACCTTTGATGTTGGTGATGTCACCAATCGGCCCAACGCCGATCGCGGAGAATTGATTTGCCAGGGCCTGACGAATCGCAATGGCGACTTCGTTCGCAGTGGCTGTTGCATCCGGCAGATCGACCAGAACGGCACCGCCCGCGATACCGCTGTTGCCGTTGAACGTCAGCACGCCTGATCCACTGGCGAATTCCGTGTTGGATGCTGAATAGACGGTCACTCTGTTGCCCGTCGTCCTTGCCAGTGGGGAGGTGACCGGACTTAGCGGAGCGGTCGTAAGTGTCGTGCCCGCGGCATCCACCACCAAAGGCGTCCCAACAGCATCTGCGCTGAGTTCTGTGCCAAACATCAGACCGGCGGGCACACCCGCGCCGTCCAGCAGGATGTTGTCTACCTCCGCCGTCAGGCCGTTCCCAAGCGTGATCACGGGCACGGCCAGCGTTACGTCGCCCGCCGCCGGGAAGTCACCACTCAGGACCGCAAACGCTTTCGTCGCGACGGCATCAGCGTTGTCTGCTGGCAACACGCCGATTTCGAGTGCACCAGGTATGACTCCCCCCGTTGTGTCGATGAAAGAATACTGATCTCCGTCAATCACCAGAATTTCGCCAATCACGGCGGTTCCGCCCGGGAACGTCAGTGTTGTATCGGCTACGGTAATGTCGATCGCCCCAGTTGACGACCCCCCAAGTTCGGACGTCACTGTTCCTGTCGTTAGCAGCAATTTGCTGCCGTCTCTGACGGCTGTTCCCGCACCGAACTGAGTATTGATCGCGGCGGCGGTCTGGATGGCGACGAACGTTGAAGAGCTGCCCGCGCCGACAACGATTTCCGGGTTCGGAGGAAGGAAGCCCCCCGTCGCAACGTAGTCAAACGTGACACCGTTGATTGTTACAGAATCACCAAGAGCTGCCGCTCCGTTGGGCAATCGAATGGTTTCACCAAACTGTAAATCAAAGGCTGTCAGTTGCAGAACGGCACCTGCTGCAGAAGCTCGGTCACTGCCTCCTACAACTCCGTTGATTGCTGCGGCAGCAAGGGGCGCAATGGTGGCTCCTGGGTCCAGGGGATTAACCTGGATGTCGGTGGTCAGAACAGCATTGTTGGTAAACGTGAAAATCCGTCCAAAGGCAAAGAAGGACTCGCCTTCCAGATTGCCACCCAGTTCTGCCGGAATTGTCAGTTCGTTGCCCAGCACAAAGCTGGCACCGGCCGTTGGCAGATTTGGAATACTGATGCGGTTGGGTGCTGCGGTGTCAAATGCCAATGCTGTTCCCCCTCCCAGCGTAGCGTTGATCACGCCGATGGCTGCAGCTGTTGCGGCGTCGACAGTTGCCGCTCCAGAGATGTCGATGTCTCCAGTAAACAGCGCCGTATTGGTAAACGTGAATGTTTGTCCCAGCACGCTGAACACCTGAAGTTCCAGATCAGCGACGGCAGCTACTGAGCTCAGATCCAGAGTTCCACCGGTTACGAAGAAGGCCGTGGGATCAGCTAACAGATCCAGGTCCGGTATACTGACACGATTCGGTGCTGCGAGGTTATGGTCCAACGCGGTCCCCGCTCCGATGACCGTATTGATCGTCGTGATCGTCGCCATTGTGAGGTCGGACAACGTCGGTGGCCCCGAGATATCGATATCATTGGTACTTAGTACAGGGGTA
>JBDONA010001136.1:0-8775 GCA_039831575.1 Fuerstiella sp.
AGTCTTCTCAATGGTGAGACCACTGGTGTTGTAGCTCTGGCTCAAGTTACCAAACGCATCGCCAAGGTCAGCCAATTCGTGGACAACTGCAACCTGCAGGTTAACCAGTCCAACAATCATGCCCAGTACCAGAATCGTACCAATAAGTACGAGTTCTGCTGACAGGATCACACCCGATTCGTCGTTCCAAAGATTCTTCATCATCTGTTCGTTCCCTTTTCTATATACTTTTTCTAAAGGACTAAAGGAGATTGAGAGACTCATGTTGTTGTCTCTGTTGAAGAAACCTAAAAGCACGGCATGCGCCAAAACAAGAAATGCGAATCCACCGCGCAACGTGATTGTGCCACAAACGCAGTGTTTTATAAGGGCAGAGGCTTCCGCCATTCCCTCTCAAGATTTTCCGTTGGTGACGAACGGCAACGGGCGGGCGCAATCACGTTGACATCGTGCCAAGTACGATCTGTCACGATGTGGCGCAGACACGATGTGCAAACGCAACATCGCCTCGCGCACTGGGCGCCGGTCTCCCGACATCCCGCCTGCGCGAGGGAAGGTTGCTTCCCTGTCACATTTTGGAATGTCGAGGAGTCCGAGACTCTTATGTATGTTGTCTCGATAGAAGAACTCTAAAGGCACGATGCACGCCACTATATAGAGAGAATCTGCCGCGCGGCGTGATGGCGCCGCAAACCCAGTGTTCTATAAGACCAGCAGCCTTCACCACTCTCTGAAGGATTTTCAATGGTGACGCAGGGCAACATCCAGGGCGCATTCACCTTAACGTTACATAAGGTACGACCTGTAATGTTGCGTCTCAGAAACGATGCCCAAACGCATCATGGCCTCACGCACGGTCAGACGTTTGGAGTTTGACATACTGTGGGAGCGGGTTCGACCTCGGGATGCAAACGATTGGACGTTGGACGTGGTGGCGAGTCGCGAAGCTGGAGCTTCGCGGATAGACGTTACCGCGCCGGAACCTCCCCTCGCTTAGGTTTGCCCCTCCTTGAAATGGAGGGTGAAGCTGACCCACGGCTGACGCCGTGGGCTACGTGCTGCCGCCGCTTCGCGGCTAACCAGATTTGTGAATAACGACAATCCGGCTGGACTCAGACTGACGAATCATGCCCACAGGCTGCTCCCATTGGCTGCGGTGTCCGGTTACGATTTACATTCGTCAACAAACGCAGGTCGTTCGCAGCGCTCGTTCAGCAACACGTAGCTGAACTGCCGCGACCGCTCACCCTTCGGTACTCTTTCCGTGGCTACAGACTCGATCCAAAACAGACACTCGTTCAAGCCGGCGTTCAGATGCCTCGCTGTATCGGCGCTGATAGCCTGCATCGCATTGCACGGCTCTACCGTCGCGGCCGAACAGACGGACGGTGCGGCCTTCTTTGAACGCCGCATTCGGCCGCTGCTGATCGAACACTGTTACGAATGCCATTCAGAACAGGCCGGCACACGTGAAGGTGGTCTGCTGCTGGACCGGGAACGTGGTTGGCTGCAGGGCGGGAATACAGGAAAGGCGGTCGTCCCTGGCGAGCCTAAGTCATCCCTGTTGATCACCGCCATCAGCCACACCGACGACACATTACAGATGCCGCCTGATTACCGGCTGACGGACCGCCAGGTCGAATTATTGACAACCTGGATTCGCCGAGATGCCCCGGGACCACGGGTCGACATCGCAGAAACGGCGTTCTCGCAGCTCGGCGATCAGGACTTGTTGTTTGGGAAAGCACTCCAGCACTGGGCATTTCAACCGCTGACAGTCGTCGATCCGCCGGAAGCGGCGAACGATCGCTGGAACCGATCTGCGATCGATCGATTCCTACATGCGGCTCTCACGCAAGAACGACTGACACCGTCGCCACCAGCAGATCCGCGTACGCTGTTCAGACGACTGCATTACGACCTGACCGGACTGCCGCCGACATGGGCGGCCACTGAACAGTTTGTTGCAGTGGCGGATCAGGATCGTCCGACTGCCATCAAAGACACTGTCGATCAGCTGTTGAACAGCCAGGCCTTCGGAGAACACATTGGCCGGATGTGGCTGGATGTGGCCCGCTACGCAGACACAGACAGCGCGTATCGTCCGGACACAAAAACACCGCACTACTTCCCGTTCGCTTTTACTTACCGAGACTACGTCATCGCTGCGTTCAACGACGACAAGCCGGTGAACCAGTTTATTCGCGAGCAACTGGCAGTGGATCTGATGGATTTCGCAGACGATGCTCCGGAACAGGCAGCGATCGGTTTCTTAACCGATGGGCCGCATGTGCAGCGCAATCCAGCGGATGCCATCGACGATTGGATTGATGTGACGACTCGAGGACTGATGGGAATCACCGTCGCTTGCGCACGCTGTCATGACCACAAATACGAACCCGTGCCGACTGTTGATTATTACTCATTGCATGGTGTGTTTGCCTCCGTTACAAGAATCGCCCCGCTTGATGAAACCCGACAGCCACTGCTGACTGGTTACACATGCAGCGAAGCCGACCGGCAGGACTATCTGACAAAACGAGCGGCCATCGACAAGAAGATCAATGGGGCTGGCAGCAAAAAGGTCGGCAACAACAATCGCTCGATTGCTCAGAAGATCCGTGAGACGGAATTGGCCGAACTGCTGACGTTCCATCCCGGAGCACCAACTCACACAATGACGGTGCAGGAAAAGCCACGTCCTGTGACCCAGTTTGTTTATCTGCGAGGCGACCCCCGAAACCGAGGTCTACAGACCGAACGAAGATTTCTGAAGGTGCTTGATCACGATCAGGCTCCGTTTACCGACAGGAACAGTGGGCGACTGGAGCTTGCTGAGAAAATCGTGTCACCCGGCAACCCACTCACGGCCCGGGTGTTTGTGAACCGTGTCTGGGGTTTCCTGATGGGTTCGCACCTGGTGAAGACGGCATCCAATTTCGGTCTGCAGGGCGAGCCACCGTCGCATCCGGAACTGCTGGACTGGCTGACCGCGGACTTCATCGCTAACGGCTGGTCGACAAAGCATCTTGTAAGAAAGATCGTGATGTCAGGCGTATATCAGCAACGTAGCCGCCACCGTGGGAACATGGTGACTGCGGATCCGGAAAACCGCCTGCAGTGGCGAGCCAATCGAAAACGACTGTCAATTGAGGCGACTCGTGACAGCCTGTTGGCGATATCCGGTCAGTTGGATTCAACACTCGGGGGACGGGCCCAGCAGCTCTGGGGAGACAACTATACAAAGCGGCGAGCCGTCTATGGCTTTGTGAATCGATTCAACCTGGACCCGACGCTGCGGGTCTTTGACTTCCCGTCACCCATGCAGACCCAACCCGGTCGAGGCGAAAGCATCGTCGCGCCACAGGCCCTGTTCACCATGAATTCACAATTTGTGATCGACCAGTCTGTGGCTGTGACCGAACTTGGCGACTTCAAGTCCCTCGCGGACAATGTACCGCGGATTGCGTGGCTGTTTAAACAGATCCTGCTGAGACCTCCGGTCGACGCCGAAATGGAGAGAGTCATGCTGTTCGCGAAGCAACAGCGGCGAATGTTCGCAAAGACGAAGCGTCCAGACCACCTGAACAGCCTGTGGCCGCTGGTGGCGCAATCGCTGATGATGAGTAACGAGTTCCAATACGTGGATTGATCGATCAGCGGGATTTCGGCTCGTTCCCAGACTCCAGCGTACGTAAGCAGGGGATACTGCGCCGGAACCTCCCCTCGCTTAGGCTCGACCCTCCTTGAAAAGGAGGGTGAAGGAAAACGTACGATCTTCAGGACATGGCTTGTGGAATCATCGGCCGCCGCTGCTCGGCTAACTCATCGTCAGGGCAGTCAGGCAGGCCGATGTTGCAGCGGCCACGTTCAGCGATGGAACACGGCCGATGGCCGGCAGCGATACAAGACTATCGCAGGTTTCGCGTGTCAGTCGGCGCAGGCCGTCGGCTTCGTTGCCCATGACCAACATCCAGTGGCGATCAAGGCGGACGTCGCGAATGCTGGCGTCGGATCGTTCGCAGGTTCCCAGAGTCCAGAGTTCAGCCTTCTTAGCCTGCTGCATTGCCTGAGTCAGATTAGACACGACGGCAAACGGCACATGCTCCACTCCGCCCGTTGCCACGTCGCAGACCGTTGCGTTTACAGGAGCACTTTTGTCCTTGGTCAGAACGATCCCGCGAACACCAAAGAAACCTGCCAGACGAAAAATGGCTCCCAGATTCTGCGGGTCCTGAACCTGGTCCAGTCCCAGCCAGAGGCCGAAACCCCGATCAGAGGACTGGGCCGACTTCCAGAGCTTTCCCAATGGCACGGGCGACGGCGGTTCAATATTGGCGGAACCTGCTCCAGTCCGTTCCGTGTCACGGCGTTGCTTTGGCCCTGATTCCGCTCGCCGCACAGAAATCGGGATCGACTTCCTGCCGGCAACTCTTGCAACCTCGTCCCACGGCGTTCCTGTCTGATGTGAACTGACGCGGATTGAACGCACGGCCTTAGGCCGCATCTCCAGAGCAGCCAGCACACTGTGTGGATTTCGCAGTTCAAGCATCGTTGTAAGTGTTCAGTTCGTCGTCGGGACCTGCTGCAGCCGGCTGAATCTGGTGCAGCATAAAAAACCTGGCGTCAGTATGTTCTGTGCCACCGCCAACTGGAAGCCTACAACGTATCAGGCCGACATGTGGCCGAAGCGAACGGCTTTCCACTTGCGAGAGCCGTTTTCCCACGAACACCACGCTCGCGTCTTTTCGAAAACTCCTCCAGGTCGCGGAAAGATGAACGAAGCCGGTCCCATGCGGTGTTGGTCAGAATCATCGATCAGTGCCTGCAATGAACTCACACACGTCAGACTTCAACCTCAACAACGCCGTCGGCGGCACAGGCCTTTCGTTTCTGCCGTAACTCAGCTTGGATCAGCAGACACACGGCTGCCGCGGACACCAGCACAATGACGTAGTGTTTGACGCCGAAAAGCCGGAAACGACTGATCACGGCAGCCGATTTCTGCTGCCAGGCTGCATAGACGCAGGCGGAACCGATCCAGCTGGGATTGATGTCCTGCATCCAGCTGTGCCAGTCACCTGTCCCCTGATGACGTTCGTGAATCTGGATCGTTGGGCGTTTGTCCAACAGCGTGTTGCTAAGCTGCAGCAGCCATCCTTCACGATCTGCTCGCAAATGCAGATCTCCCGTCGGCAACGGAATTCTGATCATCAGGAAAACCGACTGAGAAGCCAGCCAGACTACCGACGACGCCACCAGCGTCATCGGGATCACGATTCTGAAGAACAGTCGTAACAGGCGCATAAACCTGCCTGCCGGAATTGCGGTGTGTCAACAGGCTCACGTCGTTTTTGCCTGCCGCCGGGTCACTCCATTATGAGTGTCACCCAGCCGTCTGTGATCTCAAGTTTCGTGATTTGAAGCTTCAGATTTTCACGGTTTTTCAATTCCAGTTCGATGTTGGAATCGAGCTCGGTCAACTGCTGTTTGAAGGTCTTGTCCAGTAATTCCTTCGCGATCCCTCGGGCCTGTGCCACAGATCGCAACCCAGCCTTGCCTTCAATGGCCCGTGGTCTCAGAGAAAGAATACCGCGAGGATCTGTCCGTGGGGCGCTCAGCACCAGGCTGCCGTCCCGCACTTCAATACCCAATGGAATCTCAAAGATGTATCGAGGAACGCGACGGTCCTTGTCCTTCTGATAAAATCCTGTTCGCAGAATGAAGACCACCTGTCCTTCGTCAAAGCGGACACGAATCGGGTCGGACTCGCTGAAGTCAAAGTCCGTCTTGTCATCAATGACCTCATCCGGACCACGCAGACTTACGTCCCGATCCAGCAGATCCTTCAACGCTGATTCGATCTTTCCGATGACTTCCGCAACCGTCATCTGGCCCCCGATGCCCAATCCATCGATCGCCGCATTGATCGTTGATTCGTGCAGTTGAATGGCCACACCGTTTGGCGGCGCAGGACTGCTGGGTGGTTTTGACGCCGCCAGATTTCGCAGCGACATTGTGCGGGAACTGACTGCAAAATGGGTTTCACTGGATCGGGCGCTGTATGTGCCCGGAGCAATACCGCGGTCTCGCAGGTTCTGCAGAATGTTGTTTTGTATGCTGTCGTTGGCCTTAACCAGCTGGTCATTGGCCTCTTCTTCGAATTTCGGGAGTGCCCTGCCGGCAAGTTTTCTGGCAGCAATTCCGTCTGCCTGGTACTGCTTCTTCTGAACTTCCTTCCACGCCATTTTCTTCGCGATTCCACCCAGAATCGGCACTCGATCATAGTTCGTGCTCACACGGACCGTTCGATTGTCGATCTCAACGTCCATGTTGGCGTCCTCCGTCGAAAAGCCGGACCCATCAAACAACAACGGCTTTCTGATCGTAAAGGTGTGATTGCCTTTCGAATAGATTGTCGCTGGAGACTTACGCCCTTTCGTGTTCGTCTTGGTGCGGCCATCGACGACCAGGTCAAAGCGAGCCGTTCCGGCCGACGGTTTCACATCTGCTCGTACCGTGGTGTCCGTCACCTGACTGCCCGTCACCCATGCGCCCAGGATGCAGTCGGCCACAGGTCCGGATTCCGTCCGGAAGTCAGACACGATTCGCGACAGCAGCGGCTCCGACAGAATGAAGTGCAGGTTGTAATTTAAATAGTCCTCCAGAACGATTGGGCCTACCGTCGCAAAGATGCCCGGGTGCGACTGCTTCAACTGCTCATAGTTGACCCGCACGACTTCCGCGTGAGCGTCCCGATTACCGTTTTCATAGTCCACGCAGGCTCGCAGCAGCAGGTCGTTTACCAGCTGTCGAGCATCGTCGCCGGACGCCCCGTCCTTTAACGCCTGAATACCGGCAGTTGCCAGTCGCACGCGGCGATCCAGCTGCCGCTGCGCGGAACGAAGTTTCAGTTCCGAATCGTCGAGTGCTCCGGAAAGTTCAGACAGCTGGGCGGCAGCGTCCAGACGAACGTCATCACTCGACGTGGAATCAAACAGCTGACGAAGCAATGCGGTTATCTTCGCACCTGCTTCATCGCCGACCATAGCGCCTAAGCGCCCGGCATCTTTGGCGACGCGAGTCGCAGGTGGGTCTTCGCCTGCCAGCGGATTCACGTCCTGCGGTGCGTCTGCATCAGGAACGGCCGGTTCCTGAGAAGCAAGCAGTCCATCATGACACGTGGCTACTGCCACAAAGACAGGAACCAGCAACGCAAATGCTGAAGACGTTTTCATTTTTCGATCCTCCGTGGAATGGCGCACATTTTTGCAACGCCCCATTCCATATCGGCGTTGAAACCCGAAACCTACGAAGACACAGCGAATTGCGATCCGAAACACGCAGCTGCCCCATACCGCGCAGGCTCGCCACCCAGCGTTAAAAACGCAAGGCCCTGAGACCTCAATATCAATAAATCCCAATTAAAATACCCAGCATGACCACCAGCCACCGTCCTGCTCAGCAAACGCAGGATTCTGGTTTAAATTCGGTCGGCGGAAATCGGCCGCTGCCAGGAACCACACGGTGGCGAAAGCGTATTACACTGACTTTTGGCCGCGGCGAACGCGTTTCGGCCTGAGCAAATGGCCGGAGTGTGAGCCAGAACGATTCACGAGAACAGGCGAACTGCTCGACAGGTCAACACAGGATCCGCATCCCAGCTCACCCACCTGATGGCAATCCCCACTCAATCGTCCTGCGCGACCGGCACGGTGGTCAGCATGCCCACGAAGGCGTCCTTCACTTTCGCGAGTGCGTCCGCCAGCGGCTCCGAAAGAGTTGCTCCGGACGCCAGCTTGTGTCCGCCCCCACCAAACTGTGCGGCCAGTGCCGCCACATCATAGGGCGGTCGACACCGCAGACTGAACTTCGTCTGCCCGGACGGCAATTTCACAGCGATAAATGCGGCCTCGGATCCGGCAACCATCAGGCATTGATTGACCAGACTTTCCGTGTCCGCAGGAATCGCACCTGTGGCGGCAAAGTCTTTGCCGTCGGCGTAGATCCATGCCAGACGACCATCGCAATCTGCTTCTATACGTCCGAGTACGCGGCCGGCCAGACGAACACGGGCCAACGTACGTTGTTCGTATAACAAATTGTACAGAACATGCGGAACCGCTCCCTGGTCCATCAACGCCGCGGCAATCCGCATGGTATCGGATGACGTCGATGGAAATCGAAACCATCCGGTGTCGGTCGCAATCGCCGCGTACAGAGCGGACGCGGTGGCAGCATCAAATGTCACGCCCAGGTGCTCAGCAGCCTCAAAAACCAATTCGCCGGTCGCCGCCGACATCACGTCTCTGAACTCTTTGGCTCCCATGTCGTCAGAACTGACATGATGATCGATGACAACTCGTTTGGTACCGGCTTTCTGAATAACGTCGGCCATCGCCCCCAACTGCAGCCAGGCACTGGTATCAGTAATCACGTGGACATCGACTGCCGGAAGTGCGTCACGCGGAATGTCTTCGGACAGCTTGAGAATCCGATTTTCCGGCTTCATGAACTGAAGATTCGCGGGAGGCGCAGAGGCATTGACGATCGTCACTTCCTTGCCAAACGCTTCCAGGATTGCTGCCATTCCCAGTTCTGATCCAAGGGCATCAGCATCCGGACGTACATGACTGGAAATCATGAACTTCTGATTCTCATCAATGATGCTCCGAAGCGGAGCCCAATCCAAAACTGACACCTGAAGACCTTTGAAAGACTGCGGTTTTGTTCAAAGACACCGGCCGTTCGCCCGTTAACACCTCGCAGACAGCG
>JBDONA010000289.1:0-2062 GCA_039831575.1 Fuerstiella sp.
CGGATAGCTTTCGCCGTTTCCGGATCCATTGCCGCGAACCAGCCGCCCGGTAATCCACCGGGGGCTGGCAGCTTGAAGTCGATCAACTCGCCGGTCTTCCGGTTCAATCGGGCAGGGTATGCTGTCGAGCACGGCACGATGACTTCATCGTTGTTAACGATCAGATATCCCTGCGGAGCCAGCCCGCCGATTGCCTGCGTTTCGTGCGGCTGCTGACCGAACATGTAACCAAGGCGTTCATTCCGCCAGACAACTTCTCCCGTCTCGATTTCCATCGCCACGACGAAGACGCCTTCAAACGGCCAGACACCGGCTGCGAAATAGACCTGCCCATCTGCAACGACCGGGCCGCCTCGAACCGGCCAGACTGAAATCAACCGCCGGTTCCCCAACAGACGGCGATCATTCGGTGTTGCCTGATGCTTCCAGCGCAGCTTGCCCGTCGATATTTCCACGCAATAGAGAAAGCCATCGTCTGAGCCGAAGCAGACGGAGTCGTTCCACACGGCGGGAGCAAACCGAACTGGACCATTCGTGTGATAAATCCACAGTTCCTTCCCGGTGGATGCGTCATACGCCGTCACCGAGTCATTGCGGGACGAAGCAATCAGCAGTCGCCCCTTTGCAACAACGGGTTCATAGCCAGCGTCAAACTGCAGCCGCGGGCTGTGGAATGCCGGAGTCGTTGTCGGCAGTTTTCGACTCCATCTCAGTTTCAGCTTCGCCGATAGATTTTCTTCGATCACGCCAGTCCGTCCAGCATCGTGTCGCCACATCGGCCAGTCATTTGCCGAACAGACAGGTGACATCAAGAACACTGTCAGAGTAAACGTCCGGCACAGCCATCGTTTCCACAAATTCATGATCAAGACCTCTGGATTCATCACAATGCCTGCCGAACTTAACTCGGAATCAGGCGGACAACATCGAACAGTCGTCAGGATACATAGTCCGGGCTGCCTGGAACACTTCCAAGACCTGATGTGTGATCGTAACAATCGCCGAACAGGGACGATTGACAACCCAGTGGTCACCGAGACGAATGATGGCTCAGGTCGTGCGTATCGCGGCGGCCACTTTGGATGGAGTCCCTCTTATAGGCTGAGACCGTCGACGCGAGATGAGGGCCTGCCATCGCACACACTTGAGCAATGGACGACACAAAGTCAGCAGCCCAGAATCTGACCTCCGAGGCAAAAAGTTCTAACGGTGTCTGGTTGCCCCGACTTGAATTCAGGACAGCTTGTCGCGTTGATTTGTGGCAAGCTCTTCCCGGAAACTCATACGTTTGATCGCTCGTTCAAGAATCCACCGTATTTTGACCGAACCACGGTTTCTGGAAACTCATACCTTTTCCAACGCAAGAAATCCGTGTCATCAAGTCCGTACGTTTTCTGCGAATCGGACTGCATCTGCCCCGGCGCGTCTGGCCGAGCAGAATTGCCAAAAGGGCTGAGCGAAGAAATCAACGTATTTTGGGCTCGGGTACCGGTTCCGTGCGTCAGAAGACAGTGTTGCTGCATTGCCTGAGTGCTGTTCTCGGGCTGTTTGAAAAACAACGAAAAAGAGTGTCTGAGTTCTGCTGATCACGTACTTGGTACGTAACGAAACACACTATTCCCCCAATCCTAAGGTCTTATCTTGTCAAAGACACATTCCGTCCGCTTTGTCGGATTTGCGATCATGGGTTTTGCTTGTGGTTTCAGCCATGAACGCAAACGATGCGATTAAGAAAAAATCCTCGAACTCTCCCCGCACGCCGACACCAACGGAGACGGCGTCCTTTCCGATGCCGAAGAGGCGGCGATGAGCCAGCAGGCTCTGAAAAGATATCCCAAAGCCGAGAAGGATGGAGACGGTGTTCTTTCCGACGCGGAAAAACGGGCTCTACTTCGGCAAGCCGCGAACAGGGCGAAGCAGAAGCCAGCCAGTTCTCACCGGTCAACGTTCCGAAAAACCGGCCTGTAGGAACCGGCCCTACGATTACACGCGGCACAAAAACAGATCCGACTCAACAGGAGAGGTATTCAAATGACTCGTCAACAAAACCAGAATGAACCGA
>JBDONA010000927.1:0-35189 GCA_039831575.1 Fuerstiella sp.
GGGGCCTGGGCTTCCTGATCCCAAATACCTGACTGGACACTGTTATCGCCAGAATGGCGTAGAGCGGAGTCGCTGTGTCGTCAGCGACGGGGACTCGTGCCGACCGTCTGTCACAAGGTCTCGCCAGGATTCGACGCGAATCAGCAGACTGATAATCTCGCGCCCTGATCATCAATCCAGACTTTTCATGGCACGGCAATCGATCGGAACATTGTTCCAATTCCCCCCGCAACTCGTGGTGGACAGCCAACACCGACACAAAAAAAGCCGCGTCCAGGGGACGCGGCTGAAGTTCATGGCAGTACGGGACAGGACTACTCGATGTCGTAACCCTTGGTCAGTACTTCCAGTGCGTTAACGATTTCTGCATCCTTCATGCCGGATTCACGAACGATTTCGGCTGACGCTTCATTGTTGCCTGTCAGTTCCTTGGCCGTTGCACTGATCCGCCCGGACCCGTCGTAGGCGTAAGTAATCTCGATGGGAGATCCTTTGGGCAGACTGGAGGGAAGATTGAAGACGCGGAAGTCGCCAATCAGCTGGCAGGCCGACGGATCCGCTGCGTCGCCCTCAAGAATTTCCACGTGAACGCGTTCCTGGCCGTCGGTATTCGTGCCAAACCGTTGGTTGACGCTGTGCGGAACAGGCGTGTTCTTCGGAATCATGATGTGATTGATCTTGCGAGACTTATCGCTTGGATCGGAAATCTTGATGCCCAGTGAGTGCGAATTGACATCGCTTGTTCTCACCCTGTTCAATCGCTTCTGAACGCTTTCGACAACCTTGCTGGATCCGTCGCCGTGTCGAGCCTCCAGAATTGCCGCATGGATGGCGGCGCCTTCGGCAACGGCACGTTCCGGCATCAATTCCCGCGAAGGTTCATGGCTCGTGACTTCACGCAGCATCTGTTCGACCACTGGCATCAGCGTCGAGCCACCCACCAGAATCACTTCGTCCAGTAGGCCGGGTTTGACGCCTGCCTGCTGCATGACCAGTTCCGTCGTGTCTTTGGTTCTCTGCAGAAGGTCAGCCGTCATGCGTTCGAACTCTGGCCGCGTCAGCGAAACGGACAGCGTTTTGCCCTTGAAGTAGACGCTCAGAGGTACCTGTGACTTTTCACTAAGATCACGCTTCGCGTCTTCCGATTCCTGATGAAAGGCACGAATGATGTCCGGATCGGTCGACGGGTCTTCGCCGAATTTTTCCTTGAACTGCTCAACAAGGTGATCCGCCAGTCGTTTGCTCCAGTCCAACCCGCCCAGCATGACGTCACCATCGGTGGCCAGGACGCGGAAGTTGGTCGGCGTGTAACGAACGATCGTAACGTCGAACGTTCCACCACCGAGGTCGTAAACGAGGATCGTTTTTTCTTCGTTGCCCAGGTCGGTACGACCGAGCTCTCCCTTTTGCCATGCATAGGCCAGAGTCGCAGCGGTCGGCTCATTGATGATATCAATGACATTCAGACCGGCAATTCGACCGGCATCCTGGGTTGCCTTGCGACGTACATCATTGAAGTAATAGGGCACGGTGATCACAGCGTTGGCGATCGGCCCGAGTTCTTTTTCTGCATCCTGCTTCATTTTCTTGATGATCAGAGCAGAAATGAATTCCGGAGTCAGTCTCTTGTTCTGATACATTACGTGGTATTCGCTGTTCCCCATTTCACGCTTGATGGCTTCGACAATCTGGTCACCTGAGGCAATTGCGATTCTCTCGAAGGTCGGCCCGACCACAACTCGGTCATCATCCAGCAGAACTACGGACGGCGTGATTGGTTGGCCGTCAGCGTTATTCGCAAGCGTGGGGTTACCATCGTCATCCATGTACGCAATGGCGGAATAGGTTGTTCCGAGGTCGATACCGACAGTTCTGCCTTCAAGAAACTTCATTTGCTGACCTTAATCGTTCAATGGACATGCCTGAATCGGAACCCGTCGGGAACCGAACCCAATTGAGCAAAAACAGAAGAACCTGCTGTGCCCAACATTTATCGATGGTTTGCTATTCTGGCCAGACTGCAACACCGTTGCAAGCACAGGGGCAGTTGAAAGCGGGCCCAAAGGAAGATCGACGGGTGATGGCCGTCATACCGAACATTGATTACCCTCTTTCGAAAAGGCGACGAATCACTGCTCTTGAGGGCCACGTGCCCGTCGATTGGCTTTGGGAAGCGACCTTCCATCCTGGCGCCTGGTTTTGTCAAAGTGCCCAAACGACGGCAGTCGGGACGGTCCAAAGGTCAATTCAAACAGCGGAAATCCGGGTACATCAGGCGCCTCGGGAGTCCTGTTCCCGGCGCATCATTTCAGAAAGATGACTTCAATGTCGCCATTCTTCCTGCTGGCCGCCTTACTGAATTCAGGTGCGATTGCCTGCCATGATTCGCTGGCGGTGCCGGATCACGCTGCAGAAAGTGGCGATGCCATCGCGTGCCTGAGAGGATTTCTGTGGCAGCCGACGAAATTTGCAGCGACAGTCACAACCGCAACAGCGGGCGAATTTGACTTCGGCATTTCGTTCCCGTCGCCTCGCTCCGGTCCGGGCGGGGACGTGTTTGTCGAATGGCGAATGGCTCGACAGCACGATGTCATCTGTGAAGACGATCGTCCGGCCATAATCGTGGTCCACGAATCGGGCCGCGGGATGCATGCCGGGCGAGCCATCGCTCAATCGCTGAGTCACATGGGAATCCATACCTTCATGGTGCATTTGCCTGGTTACGGGCAACGTTTGGTGCGGCGGCCGGATCAGGGAAGGGAACTTGTCGAAGGGATCCAGCAGGGAGCCATGGATACCCGCAGAGCGGCAGACGTCGTCAAAATGCTGGACGGTGTTGATTCGAAACACGTCAGCGTCCTGGGGGTCAGCCTGGGAGGATTTGTGGCCACGCTTGCCGGCAGTCTGGATTCGGTCTTCGACCAGCACTTCCTGTTGATGGCCGGTGCCGATCTGCCGACGATGTTTCAGCGTGGGGAACGAGAAGTCGCTGATCTGCGAAACAAGCTGGAAAGATATCGTACGGGGTCCGGGCTGACGGTCTGGTTACGACAAATTGAACCCGCACGCGTGGCGCATCGATTGCCTGCGGACCGGACAACGCTGTACGTCGCGATGTTCGATGTGGTGGTGCCGCCACGGTGTTCCGAAAAGCTGGCGACCGTGATCGGACTGCCCTCCGAACGGATCGTGCGCATGCCGTGCGGACATCATACCGCCGTGGCATTTCTGCTGCCGATGGTGTTGGACGTCAGCAAACGGGTGCATGCGGCGAGCGCGCCGTAGAGCCGCGTACTTCGGTTCGTGAACCGTTCTGGCTGGTGGGCGGGCCGTTTTCTCAGGCTGGAACGCGTCTGTCGCGGCCACGAGTCAGCGTCGTACGTTGCAGCGTTGCTACTGAATCGCGATGGGCATGTCAGCGGGCTGAGTCAGCACATGCTTCGGCGCTGCAGCGGAAGGCCGAGTGCCCGTCGCTGAAGCCTGGTTCGAGAGCACCGCCCTGTTGGGGCCGAAGTACATGAAATCCTGAGTCGACGCCGAATCACGAGGCGCCGGTTTGCCATTGTCGTTTGGCGTCATGTCGATAGGTTTGGCCAGGTCCGCAGCCCGACGGGCAGACGGCGCTGTGTCGAAGGAATCTGCAATTCTATCGGCCTGGGGTCCGAAGACCTCAAAACCACTGGCACTGCGGGCATGTGTGATTGTGGTCCCGGTTGATGGAGGTGCAGTGCGGGCCGACGGTGGATGGTGATAGACGCCCGGGGCAACACCAGTTGGGTTCGAAGTCGGCGGCGCGGATGGATACTCCCGCGTGTATATGGCATGACTGATCGGCGCAGGTGCCAGCGAGGTCTGCTGATCGTCATAGGGCCGTTCGTAGACTGCCCGATTGATGGCACCCTGGTTGTACTGCGCCGAAAACTCGGCGGATGCCTGCTGAATCCTGCCATTTTGATTGCTACTGCCATGACGCCGACTTGAGCTGAGTGTGTCAAAATCCGGTGGCGTCAGATCCATCGGCCGTACGACGTTGTATCCCGCTTTTGACTGTACGGTCGAATAAGAACCACTCAAAAGTCTGGTGGCAATCTGACCTCGCAGCTTCTCCCGAACGCCAACGTGTTGCGCCGTGTTCTGATCCATGTGAATTTCGTCGACCACCCAATAATTGTGCTCCATAATCAGATTGGCTGAGACGACCGTGTGGTTGGCCGATTCCAGTCGCACAGTGGCGCGTTCCTGTGTAACGCGAGTGTCACGAATCGGCTGCCTGAGTTGTGCCGCGAGTAGTGGAAACTGTGTCGGGACACCTTGCAGATTGCTCCACACCAGACGGTTGAAGTCAGACGAACAGGCTTTTTGCAGCAGCTGCAAATCACCATCGTGCCAGGCGGTCGCAAACTCCAGCAACGGCACGGCCAGTTCCAGACGGGTCCGCAGCGAAGTCACCTGGCCCTGCTGATTGGGGTATTGAATGTCGTCGACTTTCAAAGCCCCGTTTTCACTGATCATGCGGCACGACAGAATTGACCCGCTGCCGGTCCGGAACTCCAGTTCGGTGCGGTGCGCGACCGTGTGACTGTCCGTCAGGGTGAGCGATTCGTCATAGAAGTCGGGAATAGGCAGAGTTGCCAGGATCTCGGGAGTAATTCGTTCCCACGTCGCTCTCGAAAATTCTGCCGAAGACATCTGAGAAACAGTTTCATGGTCACGTTCTAACAACGCCTTAAGAAAGTAGGATGCTCGAGTCGGCGCGGTAAATACAGACGACAACGATTTCTGACGCTGAGTGGCTCGGTCGTAGAGGGTCACATCACGAACCAGGAATCGCGGTTCCTGCTCCGACAGTTCCGATCCGATTCCGGCGGCGATGTCGGCCCTGGTGAATTCGGACTGCCGTTCCTCAAGGTCCAGTCGCACAATCTCGCGTCCGGCAGGAATCATGACCGTCAGCTTGTTTTCGTACGTACGAATGTCAAATTCGTCCGGCACTTCCGAGGACGACGGCAATTGAATCATGGACAGGTCGGCCAGCTTCAAAGATCCGGAGTAGAACTTGTTCGTTGTGAGTTGTTGCAGCAAATCAAAATCTTCAGCGCCGTATGCGGCCAGGAACGAATTGACCGCATTGATAGCGTCTGCCTGACGGCGCACGGCCCCGGAATGGTTCTTGTCCCGATGATTGTGAGCTTCGACGTCGTCGACCAGCCATTCGCCTGAACTGCGAACGATCTTGATCAGGAGGTGGCCATTTTTTGCCGGCAGTTTCACGACGGCATCGTTTTCGTTGAGGTTGGCTTCCGGCCTGCGCGCCATTCCATCTTCATAGGTGGAGGCGATTCGGGCCGTGAGTGCCTGCAACCATTCATCGGGAAGTCGTTCAAGCGAACGGGTCAGGCCGGGAGACGTCATGGCCAGAATTTCGTGGCGTTCGCCGGACTCCCAAACGGTCAGGAACTGCCGCAGAGTCATCAGCAGGTCCATGACCTCAGTGGTCGACTTGGTGACTCGCGTGCTTTTATTCAGCTGACGCACCATTACGTCATCAACCACCCAGTAGTGCTTCGTCGGATCCTTGACCAGATGGAACTGGTACTTGCCACCCGATTCTTCCTTCGCAATGACCTGCCGCCCGCCATCTTTCAGATTTGTCACTTCCACAACCGTCAATTTATCTTTGGGCAACTGCAGGACCTGCAGATCGGACAATACGTCGTCGGAACGCATGGCCTTTTCTTCGAATCGCGTCGAAGTGATCCGCCGCAGCGCCGGTTCGTTTTCTTCGTTGATCGCTTCGGCGAACTGTTCAATCACGCGCTGTTCCATCAGTGACTGATTCAGCAGTGATTGAGCGCAACCGGTGCACATGAGGGCGCTAGTGACGATGGCCAGGCATGTCGCAGACTTCATGACAAAGTCCTTGCTTGTCAGACAGACGTCGCGGAGAAAGCGACGAATGAGGAGAGAGAGGAAGCGAGAGGGGGTGCTGTTGGCACAGGAGTCTGCAAAGCAGACGTCGGACCGCGCAGAACGGACCGCTGGCCGGAATACAGCGTGTGCCTTGTCGCATTTTCCCTCGCGTGGGTCAACGTGGTACCACGATCAGACGGTCGCGACGGGCAGAGTTATCCTGCCGACAGGGAGAGTTTCGGCACATCCTGCCAGTTCCGTGGTTCTGCGACTTGAGTCACTGGCCGCACGCCGTGATGGCACAGATGTGTCCGCGATTGACGTCTACTGCCGGCCACGCAGGACGTCGTTCACAATCGGGAAGTGGTGATTCGGGGCACGCTCGCAGTCCCGCCGAACGTGCCGATGCCCCGGTGGCACTGCCTCAGGTCGTGGACCGTCTGCTGCTGACACGTGCGACGACCTGTGATATCGCCAGACGCATCAGATCATGGTCAATCGCATGAACGTCAATGGGCTGACCGATGCCGTCCAGCATGGTCACAGTCAGACGGCCACCAAGATGCTGGCGGAATTCTTCCAGACCGGAGAACAACTCGTCGGTACGCTGCAGAGCGGGGTGATCAAGCAACAGACCAAGCTGGTCGAGGCAGTCGAGTACGCGGTCGGCGTCTTCCGATGACAATCCGTGGGCCAGACTTGAGTAGATCGTGTCCACCGCAACGCCAATCGCGACCGCTTCTCCGTGGCGGAGTTCAAAGTTGGTCATCGTCTCCAGTTTGTGAGCTGACCAATGACCATAGTCCAGCGGGCGAGCCTCCAGCATTTCGAAAGGGTCGCCACCGGCTGTGATATGTCGCAGATGCCACTGTGCGGATTCGGCAATGACGGCCCATGCCTCGGCTTTTCGCTGCCGAATTGCTGACGCCACACGAGAAATGTGTTCAAAGAACTTTCTGGATTTCAGCAGCGAGACCTTCACGGCTTCAGAGAAACCACAGCAGAAGTCCCGATCGCTGAGCGTTTCCACCAGTTTTCGATCGTTAATGACGGCCCATGGCACGGCAAACGTGCCCACCCAGTTCTTCTTCTGAAACAGATTAATACTGTTCTTAACGCCGATCCCGGAATCGCCCTGACCCAGTGTTGTTGTGGGAATACGAATCAGCCGCAGGCCTCGGTGTGCAATGGCGACCGCAAACCCCACGGCGTCCAGCACGGCTCCGCCGCCAATCACGATTACGTAACTGCGACGATCCAGGTCCGCATGGTTGAAGCACTTCAACATGCGTTCAATGACGTGAATGTCGTTCTTGACATCTTCCCCACCCGGCACAACCTGAACATTCCCCGTAACCTGAACGGCCTCAGGGTGTCGCGCGCAGAACTGCTGAATGCGGTGCTTCAATTCAGGATTTGCCAGTGAGACCTGTTCGTCCAGCCAGAATTGAACTTTGGGAGCCTGGCCATCGGCCGCGTCCAGCAGGTCAATCAGCGTGTGCGCATCACTGCCAAACAAATCATGAGTGAAACGCAGCCGATGCGTAAATTCAACGGCAAACGGCACATCGAGCATTTCATTTTCAGTCGGTAGGTTCATTGGCAGGCAGGGATATGACCGTGGGGGCACCAGGTAGAAAACAGAGTCTGGCGGAGGAAAAAAACGTGTTTCCCAGCATACGCGCATTCTCCTACATAAACCAGTTGTCGACCGGCAGGGATCACAAGTAACCGCAGAACACACAGCAATCTTCATTGCCAGAAAGCACGAAAAAACGGGTTCTGCAGCATCTAAGGGCGGTGCAACCGGAACAACCGTCACACGCATACACTGTTCAAACCCTGGCACGGGTTTATAGGCCTTTGCATGAATGATCAAAGATCGCGAACCCGAAAAACAACGCTGTGTTACCCATATTTCTGGAATGAGGACTTGATCCGTGATCAGCATTGTTTGCGACACGGGAATCCTCACCTCCCCTTCAGCTCAATTTCAGGAGAAAAAACAATGAGAGGGATTACTCTGTCAGCTGCTCTGGTCGTCATGACCGTGGCGAGCAGCGCCAACGCAGGCCTTTTTGGTCTGTTCAACAAAGGCGGCGGCTCAGGCGGCTGCGGTGGCTGCGGTGAAGAAGTCACCTGCTGTGCACCGGACGCCTGTTGCGAAGCCACTTGCTGTGCTCCAGCTGGTTGCGGCAACGACGAATGTTGCGAGTCTACCTGCTGTGCACCAGCTGGTTGCGACGACGCATGTTGCGAGCCAACCTGTTGTGCTCCAGCACCATGCTGTGACGATGGCTGTGGCGAAGGCTGCGGAAGCAAGAAGAAATACTTCAAGTTTCCTAAGCTGAGAATGCCTAAGTTCAAGTTGCCTAAGCTTCGTCTGCGCAAGCACCGAAACAACGGCTGCTGCGAATCCAGCTGCTGTGCCCCAGCGGATTGCTGCGAGTCTACCTGTTGTGCTCCAGCTGGCTGCGGTAACGACGCCAGCTGCTGTGCTCCAGCGGATTGCTGCGAATCTACCTGCTGTGCTCCAGCTGGCTGTGGTAACGACGCCAGCTGTTGTGCTCCTTCTTGCTGTGCTCCTGCCGCTGGTGGTTGCAAATAGTTAAGAAGGTGGCGAAAGGTAGAGATAATTAACCACCTGAGTTAATGATGAGCTGACGGCGAGAACGGGCGGAAAGTCGTGAGTCTGCCCGTTCCCCGGCTCGCAAAGAGATCTGTCTCGTGCGGAGCGAATCTTTTTGAAAGAGCGGTCGTTGATCTTCGTCACTAACGGTTAAGAACTCCTCCTTCCGCCCCGGCTGGAAGAGGAACGTGAGGTATCCTCACGGGGGAACACGCATCAAGGTTATCCCAAACCTGCGGTTCCACCGGTGATCAGCTCGCAGGGTGGATCTAGCAGGTTGAATATAAAGCGACGATGTAGTCCGGTTCCTGGCCGACTCATCGTCGCTTTTTTCGTGCCGTCATGAATGGCATGACACGTCTGCCAGCCGTATCGCGCGGCACGGCACCGCCGGGACTTTTCCGGTCGCGGTGACGTATGGAGGCTGACAGAAAGCCTCACAAGCACCACTCCTGGACACAGCAGGCTCGTAAATTCCCCATACCAGAGCCGCTTGCCTTCGCAAACTGGGTGAACTTTCAGGGCGACGTGAGTCTCGCAGTCCCCTTGACAGGCAACGACTTACGTCAAGAAAGCCCGTTACGAGGCTCCACCCAGGTCAAACAAACAACAAGCCCTGATTCCGAATAGCAGGTGGTTGTCTCTGTTCGGATTTCTGTCACAATAGTCGTTCCCACCCTCAAAGTCCCTTTCCAGTCCTCCCAAGGCTCTCGGGTTAAGTTCTATGCTGTTTGTCATTCTGCGAGTTGCCTATGTGTTGGTGTGTGCAGGCGCAATACTTGCTTACATCAGTCCGGAGGAAGTGGAGGGTGCCTCCACACTTCCCAAAATCATCAACGACCAGAAGCTTATCGCCTTCTTTGTGCTGCTTTTCCTCAGCCAGGTCGTCACGATCGCGGACCTGTTGATTCACCATAAACGCATCGAAGTCATTTCTGCGGTTTATTTCGGCGTGCTGATCGGAGTCTTACTGGCCTACCTGATGGTTCAGGCCCTGACACCAATCGTGAAGCCAGCATACGAAGGGCTGGCGGTAATGATGACCATGCTGGTGCTGCCCTATGTCTGCGTATCGCTGCTGTTGCAGACCAAAGATGACTTTCGATTTATCATTCCCTACGTTGAGTTCGCCCGTGATCTGAAAGGCGGACGTCCTTTAATTGTTGACAGTAGTTCGTTGATCGATGGTCGAATTGCTGATGTGGTCGAAACTCAGATTCTGGAATCGCAATTGATTGTGCCGGACTTTATCCTGGCCGAAGTCCAGGATGTGGCCGACAGCAACGATAAGAATCGTCGCATCAGAGGTCGTCGCGGCCTTGAGGTGCTGGCAACGATGCAAAAGAGTACGCACACAGATGTTCGCGTTCACGAAACGAACCGCAAGGAATTTCGTTCGATGGCCGTGGATCACAAGTTGGTCGAACTGGCCAAACAGATGCGTGGCGGTGTGATCACCAACGATTTCAACCTGAATAAGGTAGCCAGCGTTCAGGGAATCCCCGTCATCAACCTGAACGACGTCGCCAATGCATTGCGACCAAGATTCATCCCCGGTGAACGTCTACGACTCAGAATCATCAAAGAAGGTGAAGGCCCCGGGCAGGGTGTCGGTTATCTGGACGACGGCACAATGGTTGTCTGCGAAGGAGCAGGTGCTCAGATCGGCAAAGAAATCGACAGCATCGTCAGCAGTGTCCTGCAAAGCAGTGCAGGACGCATGATCTTCGCCAAGCCCGTCCACATCGCACAGGACGGGTAGTTGCCTGTGGCATATTACGCTGACCCTGGGGCCGCGAAAGACATGTTGCCCCCTCTGAAAACGGCCTGCCCACGAGCCGGAACGGTTCACGAGAATACGTCAACGGCTCTAGTCCGGATTCGCGATCGTTCGCAGATAGTTTGCGAGATCCCGCTGCAGCATGAGCATGTTCTGCCACCGCTCCCAGGGCACCTGAACGAATGACTCCGGCGTACGATCTTCAGGCTCTGCAGCCTCGAACGCCACCTCCCGCAATCGCTCGTGGACATAGCTGAGAACATCGCTGACTCGCGCTCGCTGTCCAGGTTGAAGATGTTCCGGCAGAACTGGTGCCCCTCCGGGAAACAACGGCAGCTGCAGGTTTTCCGGACTCGGGTCTTCGACGATCTGAAACTCAACCTCGGAATCAGAATCGGACGACGCAGCAACCACTCGGTCGTTGGAATAATTCAGCGGGGTCAACGCAGCAACCTCAACGCCGATTCGCTGTGCGTGCTCGGCAATCTGAGCGTTGCTGCCAAACAAAAGTGTGCACCGCCCAATCTGCACATGATCACCAGGCTGCAACACGCGAAGCTGAACCGGGTGGCCGTTAACACGACTTCCATTGGTGCTGTTCAGGTCCGTCAGAATGACCTGGCTGCGGTCTTCCTGCAGTTTTGCGTGCACACGACTGACACGTTCATCGTTCAACTGTATGACATTATCTTCTTCCCGCCCAATCGTGACCGGAGTTTCCAGGTCCTGATAGACCAAGCCACGCTCAAGCCCTTCAAGGACAGATAATGTCAATATTGCCATCAGTATATGTCCATGCCGTACGGTTGCCGCCAACACGTTTGCTGTGGTGTCGACTTGTCGCCCCCACAGTCATTCGCCACCCTGCGGTAAACTCTTACTCCAGCTTACTTGTCCGGGTTTTCCACGGATCTTCTCGCATTTTCAGATAGGCATTGAAGAATTCAGCCGTGTGTTTTTCCATCACCATCGTGCCCGACCCGTCTTTTGCCGCCAACAGACCCTCCGCGGAGTACTTCTTATCGGGGGGGCCTTCCTTCAGCTGTCGAGGCTCCTGATCAGGTACACTCTTCGGCAACTTAAGAAACCGAAAGACCAGATCGGCCGCTTTTTTCTCCGCACGATCCTTCGGATTGTGATAGATATGAACGGCGATTCGCTTCGCCGGATCGGCGATGGTCTTAATCAGGCCAGTGGTATTCAACCCCTTCACGGGTGACTTCGGACTGAGCATCATGATGGCCCGTACGTCCTGTCCCTTGGGCGTGCGTTGAGCAAACGTCGGGGCGTCGGGCCATGGCTTCTTCAGCCAGTCGTTGGCGGCAAATGCGGCGGCAACCATGCAGCTGGAGCCGGCCGCAGCGATACCAAGTTTTCGGATATTCAGCTTCTGACGCTGATGCTCCGTGACCAGAAAGGCTTTGATTGCCTCCAGATCCCGAGTCGCCATCAACACGTAATCACCAGGTCCCAGGCGAATCAGCCGAGGATTCACATCGTCCGTATCGGGCGCACTGTCACCATGTTTTCGAAGATCAGCCGTGACAACCGCATACCCCTGCTTCTGCAACGCCTTGGCCATCCCTTCCCAGACCTTGCGTGTCCTGCTTTCTTCGAGACCCTCTGCACCAGGCAACAGGATTACGACCGGCGACTCTTTGCCGGAGGGGGATTCGAAGTAGGTAACCTTGATATCCCAGCCATCGGCAGTTGTCACGGTGCGGTTTTCGCCCGGACTTGTGGCCTGGGCAAATACCGCGGGAGCAACGGCCCAGGTGGCGACAAGAAACGCCTGCCCGGCTACAATGAACCGAAGCCATTTCATATCGTTCTTCCCTTCGTTTCAGTGCACCCCCGCTCAACCGTTGCGGGGGTGTGGATTCTCAAACGAGTGGCCGTCGGCAAACATTGACGCCAGCTGTTCTCGCACGTTTAGTCTACGGAGCGGGATATGTTCGGTCAAATCATTATCTCTCCATCTCTTCGATGGACGTCGTTGGTTGCCGGACGACGACGGACGACCCGTTTAGTTGCCGAAACCTGCGCCGTCCGCAAAAACCCCGTCAATTTCCCGTTGCGAACAACACTGTCAGCAGACTTCAACCAATTCGACCGTCTTCGAACAAGGGCTTTCGAAGGTGTGATTCGGTCAACCGTAATTCCGCCTGTTCCTGCTCCTCACGTCAAGGCGTCTGGCAATCTGTGAAGAATCCAATCCCCATCAAAGAGTCATGGCAGCATTGCCCCCGTTGCGGTTCAAAGGGCGAAACCAAAGGCAAACACCCGTTCGTCTGCGACGGGTGTGGGTATTCTCATTACTTCAGCCCGTGTACTGCCGTTGCCGCATTAATTGTTGACGCGATGGGAAAAATGCTGTTCATCGTCCGGGGAAAGGATCCTGGCAAAGGCAAACTGGGATTCCCGGGAGGGTTTGTGGACGCCGCAGAGAGTGCCGAGGAAGCGCTGCAACGTGAAGTGATGGAAGAGTTGCACCTGCAGACGGGGTCCCTTCAATACCTGGCATCTTTCCCAAACCAATACGCCTTTTGTGGCGTCATCATTCCCGTGACGGACCTGTTCTTCATCGTAGAAGTACAGAACTTTGATGCGATCACTGCGCAGCCGGGTGAAGTTGATGGATGGACGTTTCTGCCAGTCGAATCCGTCGCCGCCGAAACACTGGCATTTGACACCCATCAGCGCGCACTGCAGAAATATCGTCACCGACAACGAGAGCAGGACGTGAACAGCAGTGCAGGCAGCCAGTAGAGTCTACGACGGGCCGAGCGCCTGACGGCAGAGCGCGGATCGAGTGACGTCTGCCGTCGCCGGCGTGCCGTAAACATGCGTCACGGCACAAAATCTTTAACCGAAGATGCTGTCTTGCGTCCGGTGACCAATAGTCGCGTCCATTGGTGCCAATTGCGCCGATCCTGTCGCGAACGCCGTGAATTCCGTTCGTTCCGCGAGTGCCTCGGTCGTTTCGGCAGGATTTGCCGAACAGATTCTGTTTGGGGCAACTAAGCATTCTGTACATGGCGATACTCATTGGTGAAGTCAGATGCCTGAGGACGAGCAGGCAGACATTTACAAATCTAACGGGGCTCCGAGCCTCACACCAAGATCAGCTGCCGTGTCAGTCAATGTGTGCCGATTCCGTTCGTCTCTAAGCCCAACCATGCGGTGACGACGATCGGCGGGTGACCCAGTGTCGCCGACGACAGCAATTGAGGTGATCCGTTATTTCAAATACCACCAGGAGAATATGGCGTGACCACGACGACAACCATTCGACGCAGTCAGAATCAGCAGAACAAAAGCTTCCGCAATTTTATGTGGATCTCGATGCTCATGTCATTGGCAGTGGTGTTCTTTGGCATGCAGCTGATGATGGTCGGCCCATTGAAAGGGCGTCTTGACGGAATTCAATCCCGTCTGGACCTTGCCGACGAACACCTGAACAAGATTGTCGGCACCCGCAACAACGTCTGGGAAGCCAACGACCTGCTGTCCAGTCTGCAGGATCAGCACAACAAGCTGGGCGACATGCGTGTCGCCATGACACAGATCGGAGATCTTCGAAAGTCGCTGGAAAAAGAGTCAGAATCGGCGACGTCAGCCCTGACTGCCCTGGATCGCATGGCAGCCGTTCAGAAACGAATCATCGCGTCGCGGCAACAGACGGAGGAGGCATTTGGCCAGGTAGCAAGCCTGGAAAGCCTTCGTGATAATATTCTCAGCGGCAGTGGCCAGACGGAAGTGGCAGACAACAGCCTGAACGGGATGCTGGCACTGCAAAGGCGAGTCATCGCCGCTTCCAACGGTTACGAACAGGCGAGTACCAGTATTACCAGTCTGACGGAACTGACTCAACGAATGGTTGAGAGCGACGCTAACCTGCAGCTGGCATCAAAGAAGTTTGATGAATTCGTCGGGCTGCAGAATCGAATGATCGCTGCCGCGGATCTTTTTGAGAAAGCGGATGCAGGTTTCGCCAGTGCTCAGGAATCCGCTTCGAAACTGGCCGCACTGAAAGATCAGATTCTATCCACAGCAGACAGCGTCGACGTTGCCCAAAGCAATGCCCGCACGCTGGTCGCCATGAATGACACTCTCAATGGGGGCCTGAACCTGAAAGTGGCTGCAGCCAACCTTGATGAGATGATTCGACTTCAGGACTCACTCGGCGAACAAACGATGAAGGTTGCGTCCGCGGTTCAGACTCTCGAGATCCTGGATGACTTCCAGGCTGAAGTTGCAACACACGTCCGCTCGCTTACGGGACTGCGTCGCACTCTGGTGGAACTGGCAATGATGGAATCAACTGTCGGTCGCGTCGCACAGGTGATGGCTCCTTTGACAGAACTCAGCAGCCTGCGTCGACTGGGCGAAAGCGAAATTCGCGAAGCGGCCCGAGTCATCATGAGTCGTCGGAGCACTCGGCTGTCACACAGCGGGGCAGCACCTAACACCGAAGCTCCGCAGGAATCCGCCGGAATCAAGGGTGACCTCGTTCCACTGCCACTTGAGGCTCGTGAGCTTCAGTAGACGCCGTAAAACGTCGTTCGGAACAAAGGCCGCTGCGAGAACATCAGCGGCCCTCCGGACGACGCGTCCTTCGAACCGGACCCGCAGAAAAGCCCATCCACTCAACGTGGACGCTATACGCCATCGGATACAAGAGACACGAGGGATTCGTCATCTTCCTCGTCGTCTCTTTTTTCGTCAAAGGATTCCAGCACGGCCAGAGGGTCAAAGGCCTGCCATGCGGGCAGTGATGACAGAAACGTTGTGAGCAGCGAACCACCACGCAGCAGCCACATCACATACCCCACAGAAACCCCTGTCGAGACCACGGCCGAACTTCCCACGACCACCTGCTCGGCGATCAGTTGCCGTTGCTCGAGAGCGTCCCGCCGCTGAGTTTGCCGACTATCCATCACGCTCAATCATGCTCATTGTCGGGACGATTCTGTACGCACTTGGACTCTGGATATTCCACCGGTCTCACGCCAACCTTGGCACGAACTGGTCACAGACGCTTGAGATCAAAGAAGGCCATCAGCTTGTCACCGACGGTGTCTACAACCGAATCCGTCATCCGATGTACCTTGCGATGCTGATTTTTGCACTGGGACAGGCACTCGTCATTCCCAACTACCTTGCCGGCCCATCGTTTTTGATTGGGACGATGTTCCTCTTCGCGTTTCGGGTGAGGCATGAGGAGCGAATGATGCTCAATGAATTTGGTGACCAATACGCGAGCTACTGCGAACGTTCGAATCGATTGTTTCCAGGAATCTGGTGAGGCCCGAAACACAAACGTATCACCGAGCAGAATGTTTTCTGACTTGCGGACAGATGCATGATAAGGAGGAGCGATGAATTCAGAAGGTGACGTTAAGCCAGAACAACGTCCGAGTATAGGCAAAATTCTTGCAGTGATCGCTTGTCTGATCGCTGTAGCCACATCCGGTGGTGCCTCAATTCATTTTGTTATAAACGAAGCAAGGTTTCCTGTGACACCGGTGATCCAGTTCCTGGGTTCCTTGCTTGCCACATGGGGGGCGGTAACTTACAAGAATCCTGTAGACCGGAAAAAAGGGGCAGGAGCCAAAAACGTATAATAGGCAACGTGTCGATTTAATCATGACACTCTCAAGGAAATCTGGCTGCCCCATTTCGATTGCCCATTTCGATTGCCCAGTTCTTGTTCCTGGCAGAGGCCCCTTCGATGGCTGCAGTCCCAACAACTCGTACCTTTGTTGGGGTCGCGAGCAAACGACCGTATTTTGATCGACGCATTCGGTCTGTGATCAGTCCCATCGTCCCATACGATTTCCGGCGCTCGCTGGGCGTCCCGTAAAACGGTCGTGCTGAGCCATCTGCAACAGATGTTGAAGTCACGGCCGAATGTGACCGAATTCGCGACGCATCAAATCAACGTTAGTTTCAACAGTGTTCCTGGCCGGCTTCTAATCATCCCCGACGCACTTCGGCATGCGGACGCTGCGTACCAGTTGCATCCCTGGAATTAGCGATTCTTCCTTGTAGACTGGTTTGAAACGCAAATTACTATCAGTCTGCACTGGAGAAAGCGTACGAGGCGAAAGGTGCCACAAACTTGATCCACGTCCTCAAGCCACAGGGACAGGGCCACAGTTTCTGGCCGGGATTCTTCACCTGCCAGGAACTGGTAGACTTTCTGATCTTACAAGCTAACAGCGGTGCCAGGTCGAACACCCAACCAGCAGCACGTTGACGAATCGCTGAGTGACAGTGGACTCTCTGTCCGCTCTGCGTTGTTTTCCTCGGCGACCTCTGCGTTATTATGTCCACGTGATTCCAGCACAACTCGTTCTACTCTCAGCGTTGCAGCGCCCGGAAATCCACCGTTAATAAGATGCTCATGAGATCTCTTTCAATATTCCTTGTCCTCATCTCCGCGGTGACCGCCAGCGTCGCGACCGCCGCCGAGCCATCGAAAGGTGAAAAGCTTTTTGCCTTGAAGGTGAGAGCGCTTTTTGCAACAAAGTGCATCGCGTGCCATGGCGACGATCCTGATGAGATCGCTGGCGGATTCGACATGCGATCGCGACAGGCCATACTGAAAGGCGGCGAAAGTTTTGCCGAGGCAACGCTGATCCCTGGTAAAGGGGAAAAAAGTTTCCTTTACATCGCGGCCACCCGATCCGAAGAGGGATTCGAGATGCCGCCGAAGGAGGCGGAACAGCTCACGCGGCAGCAGACCTGGTGGATTCGCGACTGGATCAACGAAGGTGCGCCGTGGCCTGACGACACTCGCGTTGCCGACATTCGGAACAAGTATGCTGAAGGGATCATCGTTACAACGTCGGGCGGTTTGAGCGAAGACTGGACCAATCGCCGTTACCAGTCGGAGCACCTCTGGGCGTATCGGCCGCTCAACGTCGAAGAGGTTCCCGCATCAGCTCATCCGGTTGACTGGTTCATCGATCGAAAACTCGATGAGATCGAATTGAAACCCGCGCCGGTGGCAGGGCCTCGCGAACTTGCCCGGCGACTCAGCTTTGGAATCACCGGCTTGCCGCCAGCGCCGCAGGACGCGCAACGCTTCGAAGTCGCTGCGAAGAAGAGCACTGAATCGGCGGTACTCAGTTTCGCGCGACAGTTGATGGCATCGCCACACTACGGCGAACACTTCGGTCGCCAATGGCTCGACGTTGCGCGTTATGCCGATTCAGCCGGATTCGCGAACGACTACTCGCGTCCCAACGTGTGGCGCTACCGCGACTACGTCGTGCGAGCATTCAACAACGACAAGCGCTACGATGATTTCGTCCGCCAACAGTTGGCCGGCGACGAAATTGCACCCAACGATTCCGAGCTGCTGGTCGCGACCGGCTTCCTGCGAATGGGGCCGTGGGAGCAGACGGGGATGAGCGTTTTCCGCATTACGCGTCAGCAATGGCTCGACGACGTGACTGATTCCGTCGGACAATCATTTCTCGGTCATGCTCTGCAATGCGCAAAGTGTCATGACCACAAGTTCGATCCGATCCCGACGCGGGACTACTACAGCATGATGGCGGTCTTCTCGACCACCCAGTTTGTCGAGCAGGACGCGCCGTTTGGAAAGAACGAGAATCAGGCGGGCTTCCATCAGGCCGACCGATGGACGAAGGCCAAGATCGCGGCGTACGTAAAAGAGCGGAGCGAGCTGAATGCTCGCGTCAGCAGAAACCGCAGGAAGGAAACAGGTTCCACCAAAGTTGGCGACAACGGCCTGGATCCCGGTGACGAAGCATCACTGGCTCGAATGAACAAAAATATTTCCCGCCACAAATGGGAACTCGACAAGACAAAGCCCATTGCCTTCGCCGTTCACACAGGGAAGACGATTGTGCGGAACAACGTCGGCGGTCGGATTCAGAAGCCGCAGAATCCGTGGAAAAAGGGCACGCTCGAACAGGACACAATCCTGACCGGTGGCGACGCCTACACCCGCGGTGCCGCTGTGACACCCGGTCCGCTCAGTGCAGCGGAAGAACTCGGCGGAATGCAGGCCACTGCTTTCCCGGATGGCCGCGGCAAACGGCGGCTCGCGCTCGCCGAGTGGATCGTCGACGAGCGAAATCCGTTGACTGCACGAGTCATGGTCAACCGCGTCTGGACCTGGCACTTCGGCCACGGCCTCGCGGGAAACCCAAACAACTTTGGTGCCACCGGCAAACTGCCGACTCATCCCGCGCTGCTCGATTACCTGGCCAACTGGTTCATGGAACATGACTGGTCGGTCAAAGAATTGAACGAGCTGATTCTGACTTCTGCGACGTATCGACGCAGTTCGCGTCACTCGGATCCGGAATCGCTTGAACAGCAGGATCCGAAACGACATTTCTATGCGATCCATCTTCCGCGCCGGTTAACGGCGGAGGAGCTGCGCGACGCCATGCTGGCCGCCAGCGGCGAACTCAATCGTCGGGTCGGAGGCATTCCGTGCCGGCCCGACATCAATCTGGAAGTCGCGATGCAGCCGCGTCAGATCATGGGCGGTACTGCCTCGGTGTATGAACCCGATCCGCTTCCGCAGCAGCGTAACCGGCGCAGCATCTACGCCGAAAAAATCCGCGGACTACGCGATCCCTTCCTGGAAGCCTTCAATCAGCCGGGTCCTGACAAGTCCTGCGAACTGCGCGAAACTTCGACAGTCGCACCGCAGGCTCTGACGTTGTTCAACGCCGAAGAAGTTCAGGACCGCGCGCTCGCGTTGGCATCGCGATTGACACAGGCAGGCAACGATGAAAAAGGCACTGCCATCGTGAACCGCGCTTTCGAGTTTGCCCTGGGACGTTCTGCGACTCCCGACGAACTGGCAGCCTGTCTGCAGCACTGGACGCAGGCAACGCTGGAAGAAACGGGCAAAAGATATGCAGCGAAAGAGTTTCCCGCCCGCGTGAAACGCACCGTCATGGCCGAGAAGACCGGCGAGCCCTACGACTTTTTCGAGTTCATGCCCGCCTATGAAAACTACGTCCCGGATCTTCAACCCGGTCAGACCGACGCCCGCACCCGCGGCCTCGCACAAGTCTGCCTGGTCATTTTTAACCTCAACGAATTCGCCTACATCGATTGAAGGTCGAAGGGTGAGGCTGAAGTCAATCACAAACGAAGGCTGAAGACAGTATGCAGAACGCCGCACAGCAACCGGACAATTCGCGTCGGGACTTTCTCTACGGCCTGGGAGCCAGTCTCGGATCGATCGCCTTTTCGTCGCTGCTGCAGGCGGATGAATCAGTTGTGTCTTCATCCTTCCGCCCTGAGCCTTCGACACCGGCGACCGCCAAATCCGTGATCATGCTCTTTATGGAAGGAGGACCATCTCACCTGGACACGTTCGATCCGAAAAGTGAATTGACCAAACGACACCTGCAGGAGTTCTCACGTTCGGGCGAGCAGGAAAGCGCGATGTCGTCAGGCAAGCGCTACTTCGTCAAGAGCCCGTTCGACTTCATCAAGGCGGGCGATTGCGGAGCGGACATCTGCACCGAGTGGACTCACCTGAAAGAGCGAGTCGACGATATCTGCTTTTTCCGCGGTGCGCAGGTCGAATCGGTCAATCATCCGACTGCGTGCTATCACGTCAATACCGGTAATCGCTTTGGCGGAGACCCGGGAGTCGGTGCCTGGGTCAATTACGGATTGGGATCGGTCAATCAGAACCTGCCGGGCTTTGTGGTGCTGCCGCGTTCAAGTTATCCGCAGGGTGGTGCGGCCAACTGGTCGAACGGTTTTCTGCCGGCACAGTTTCAGGGAACGCCGTTGCGACCTGAGGACAGTCCGATCCTCGATCTCAATCCTCCGCCGGGAGTCACTCGCGAACGCCAGCGCAGCAACCTCGACCTGCTTGCCTCACTGAACCAGAAACATCTCCAGCATCGCCCCGGCCGTAGTGACCTGGAGGCTCGCATGAGTTCATACGAACTTGCGTTTCGAATGCAGACTGAAGTGCCCGGAGTGCTCGACCTCGATGGCGAAACTTCGGAGACGCTCGAAATGTACGGCGTCGGTAACACGAAAACCGACGCCTTCGGCCGCAAGTGCCTGCTGGCTCGACGTCTTGTTGAAAAGGGCGTTCGCTTTGTGCAGGCATACGCCGGCAACTGGGACAGCCACGACTATATTGAGCGCGCTCACGGTTCGCTGATTCGTCGTGTCGACCGTCCGATTGCGGCTTTGCTCAAGGACTTGAAAGAACGAGGCATGCTGGACGACACGCTCGTTTTATTCTGCGGTGAATTTGGCCGTACTCCCGACAACGGCCTGCGCGGAGGCGGCAAGTCGTACGGCCGTGACCACAACGCCAAAGCGATGGCCATGTGGTTTGCCGGCGGCGGCACAAAAGCCGGTCACACCATCGGTGCCACAGACGAGGTCGGCGGTTCAGCCGTCGAGTGTGTTCACCATATCCGTGACGTCCATGTCACGCTGCTGCACCTGCTGGGCCTCGACGACAACCGTCTGACCTACTACCACGCCGGCCGATTCAAGCAACTCAGCCAGTTCGGCGGCAAAGTGATCGACGAACTGATCGCGTAGGGGGGCAATCGTTTCAGCGCGCGAACTTCTGTGCAAACTGGAATCGGTTTCAATTCGGACCGGATCACAGAGCAATCGTTCTTCGACCGAGCCCCGACATTTGCAACCAGAGACATCAAGGCTACCATTTGCGGCACAGCGCACACGGGCGATTAGCTCAGTTGGCTGGAGCGCCACGTTTACACCGTGGGGGTCGAGCCCCTCATCGCCCATTTCTTAACACCTTGAAATGCAACACCTTGCGTTACCTGTCGACAGACAGTGCAACCGAACTCGCTACCCGGGTTTTACCCCCGAAGCGAAACGGAGCACTGCAATGTCGAAGTCCCGAAAAATCCCGGCATACGTCCACCACAAACCGACTGGCCAGGCTTGTGTCCGGATAAACGGGAGAGATTTCCATCTCGGGATATACGGCTCTACGGAGTCTCACGAGCGATATGACGATCTTGTCGCTGAACACGTGATCGACGCTGAACCCGGAAGCTGCAAGACGCTGACGGCCGTTCTGGCTGCATGGTACGGAATGACCGTTCGCCGGGAATGGGAGGAACGAACAGAACGAGCCGTTTCGCCTGGAGCAGTTTATGCCACGCTGGACCGAGTGGAAAACAAGGGGTACGTCAAGTCTGACAAACGTAAAGCTGGTGCTGAGTGTCAAGGTAGGGCTAGGCGAATATTTCGCGTTGAACCATCCGGGCTCACCGCTCTACGCAAGACACTTGAGTGTGTAGAGCGGATGCCTGAGGGACTGCCGGAACTCGGAGAAGCCACGTGTTGAACCAGCATGAAAAAAACAATGAATTCAAAGAAAGTTTGGGAATCCGCTTACCTGAGTTGGTCGTTCATTTAATGTCTGCGAACGGAGAGAATGGTCAATTCTCACAGCGGACAGTGCGACACTACAAGAGGACAATTGATGCTGAACGACAAAATGAAACTGCAGATGCAACTTCTCAAGTTGATTTCGATGACCTCAATCGGGGTTGGTCTTTAGTTTCTCATCTCGCAAATCGTCCACAACGTTGAGAGTGTCGATGTGAGATTGTTCCTGCCATTCTTATTCGCTGGCTGGGTCGGTGTTCATTCGCACAAAGTGATATCCTCCTTGACCAGACGCATAACGGATTTGGAACAGCAATCCCGTGCGTCGGGTCATGAATAGTCAACGGAGCAAGGTGATTGATGGCTGTTCTTTGTAAGTCTCGATTGTATTCCGTCAAACAGCCGACCCACTGGTTCTGGTGCACCAACCTCACGCGCGACCAGGTGCTTGAGCATCTGGAAGAGTCGAGAATCACCAGGGGATGGCTGATCTGCCCTCTCGGCGACGCCGGCAATGCGATCAGCGTGGCAGACTTCGTGGCAAGTCCGGGCGTCTTCGAGCGGAACCATGGACCAACGGTTCCCGGCAGTGACGACACAGTCCTCGGCGAACACACGGATGGCAAGGGCCAATCTGAGCCTCCTGCGACGATGCTGCGGCGGCATGATCTGGATGCCCTTCGCGCTATCGCGATGTTGCTGGGAATCGTCCTGCACGGAGCTTTGGCGTACATGCCCATACCAGAGGCGGTGTGGCCTGTGCAGGACGTTCATCAGAGCAAGGCGTACGCGATATTCCTGGCGGCCGTCCACGGTTTTCGCATGCCACTGTTCTTTCTGATCAGCGGTTTCTTCACCGCCATGCTGTGGCGGAAACGGGGTCTGGCCGCATTAGTCAAACACCGGGGCAATCGCATTCTAAAGCCTATGCTCATCAGCATGCTGACAATCATGCCTGTCGTCTGGATTGCCGGTGAAGTCGCCAAAGAAGGTGCCGCTCCCGCGCAGAATAATGCCGTCGTCGACATTTGGACGGCTGCCGCACAGAACGACGCTGAGCGACTGAAGCAGAGTCTTGCTGGCGGTACATCGCCGAATGAGTTGGAACCTGTACTCGGCGCAACAGCATTGTCGACGGCTGCTGCGCACGGAAATGTGGCAGCCATCGAGCTGCTAATCGCCAATGGCGCTGATGTGAATGCACGTAGCCGCGACGGGGCGACACCACTTCATGCAGCTGCCATGTACGGCCGGGCAGAAGCAGCTCGCGTTTTGATTCAGCACGGCGCTGGCGGGCGTGCGAAAAATCGCATCGGTGAGACTCCCGCGGACATGCTGCAGGTGGACGGCACACGAATGCTGATTCTGACGGTGTTAACCGGTGTTCCATCCGATAATCTGACAGGCCGAGCAGAAGTCTCTCAGATGCTTGCAAAGATCGATCAATCGTCGGCCGAACAGCTCCGGTCAAGCCCGAGACACGAATCCGCCGGGGCGGAAAATATCTCTGCGACCACGCAACCTCCGGACGCACTATTACTGCTGATGCTTTTTCCACTGCTGGGTCATCTGTGGTTTCTGTCGTTTCTGTGTTGGCTGGTCGCCGCGTTCGCCCTGTATACGAAAGCGGCCACGCTGCTGAAGTGGAAGCCGTCTGCGTGGTGGGCGACATCGTCGATTCGATACGCCTGGCTGATCCCGTTGACGATCGTGCCGCAGTCGATGATGGGGCTGCTGTTTCCGAATTTCGGCCCGGACACTTCGGCGGGCCTGCTGCCAATGCCATACATCCTGCTGTACTACGCCATCTTCTTTTTCTTTGGCGCGATATACTTTGACTGCAACGATGTCATCGGACGAGTTGGGCGGTGGTGGCGCGTGACAATACCAGTCGCGATGCTGGTTATATTTCCGACGGGATACGAATTGTCGATGGGGGGATTGGGATTCCTGGGAAACAACCTGCTTGATTCCGGATGGTGCCGGCCGCTGGCCGTTGTATTGCAGGTCGTCTATGCCTGGCTTATGTCGTTTGGCCTGATGGGCCTGTTTCGTGATTTATTTTCACGAGAAAACAAGACGATGCGATACATTTCAGATTCTTCGTACTGGCTGTATCTCGCACATTTGCCGTTGATCATCATCCTGCAGGCAATCGTCCGCAGCTGGCCAATCCCTGCATTCGCGAAGTTGACTACGGTCTGCACAGTGACCACCATTTTGTTACTGGCCAGCTATCAGCTGTTCGTCCGCTACACATTTATTGGGACTATGCTCAACGGGCCTCGCAAACGTCCGGAGTCGATTGTGGGAAGCGAGGCGATTGATGCCCGTTCAAAATAAATCTCAAATGTATTCTGTCAAACAGCCGTCTGCCTGGTTCTGGCGAACCAACTTCACTCGGGAGCAGGTGCTTAAGCAGTTGGAAGAATCAAAAACCAGCGGCCATTGGCTGGTGTGTCCTCTTGGAGACGCAAATCGGGCAATCAGCGTGGCAACCTTCGCTTCAAATCCAAATGTCTTCGAGACCGACGCGCGGACGAAAGGGGGAAGCGAATCAGGCGGCAAGCATCATCAGGAGTTGTATGCCAATCTTCCCCGACAACATGCTCCGCCCGGACGCGAACTGATGATTTGCGTCGAAGGTCTGACCTATACGTATCCCAGTGGATCATCTGCAGCCGTTCGGGAATTGACGTTCGATGTCGCGAAGGGCGCGGTATTTGGTTTCCTGGGGCCGAGTGGTGCCGGCAAAACAACCACACAGAACATTCTGATCGGCCTGATTAAAGGTTGGCAGGGAGACGTCCGAGTCCTTGACCGACCGCTCGCTGAATGGAATGCCGACTACTATCGGTCGATCGGCGTAAGTTTTGAAGCCCCCAATCATTACCTCAAGCTAACAGCCCGAGAGAACCTGGAATATTTCCGTTCGCTGTACGACGGCAATGCGGACACAGTGGAAGAAGTGTTGGCGATCGTTGGCCTGGAAGATCACATCGACAAGGCGGTGGGTGAATTTTCAAAAGGAATGAAGAACCGGCTGAACTTTGCTCGCAGTCTGCTGCACCGACCCAAACTATGGTTTCTGGACGAGCCAACAGCGGGTCTGGACCCTGTCAATGCCGTCCGAATTCGCGAGATCATTCGACAGCGGCAGGAACTTGGCGTTACCACGGTGGTCACGACCCATGACATGACGACCGCCGAGATCGTTTGCGACCGAGTAGCATTTATCATCGACGGACAAATAGCTGCGATCGATACACCTGACGCGCTGCGGCGTCGATTCGGCAGCCGCGAAGTCGAGCTCCGTTGGGAAGACGATGGTGGTGAGAACGGTAGCCATGACGTGGATGGCGCGCAGCGATTTCCCCTCGATGGCCTGTCCGACAACGCCGACTTCCTTGATGCATTGCGTCGTCCGGGACTCTCAACGGTGCATTCGCAGGAGGCCACACTGGAAGATGTGTTCCTGCAGGTCACCGGGAGGTCGCTTCGATGAGTTTGCTGCTCGCTACTCTCAAGATCGACGTGCAACTCCAGGCGCGAAGCAGGCTGTACGCGATCGGTATTGGCGTTGCGATGATTCTGGGATTCCTGGCGAGGTTCTTCGTCCACCCCGACTACGCCGGTAAGTTTCTGGCCGTATTCTTTCTGGGGGGTGTTGGCGGCACGACCTATATGATGAGCGCTTCGCTGGTACTGTTGGAGAAGAGTGCGGGCACGCTTCAAGCGCTGCGCACTACGCCAATCACGTCCACCACATATATCGCTTCGAAGGTGATTACGCTGACATCCTTTGCGATGCTGGAAAGCGCCATCTTTTATTGCGTGGCGTTCTTGGGGGTCCCTTTGAATCCATGGCCGATGCTCTGCGGCGTTGCCGTTCTGGGATCGGTCTACACGCTTGTTGGCCTGGGGCAGGTGGCGTCGCACGATTCGGTCACTGCGTTTCTGTTTCCCGGCGCCGTGCTGGTCACCGGAGTACTGCAATTGCCGGTGTTTTCTGTAATCGCGGGTCCGTCACCGTTCTGGTACTTCATTCCGACACAGGCTTCACTGTTGCTGATGCTGGGCGCGACAGAGTCGCTTGAGAACTGGCAAAGGGCCTACGCAGCCGTTGTGTCGCCCGTTTCTATACTGCTGGCATTTTGGTGGGCCAGGCAACAGTTTTCCCGTTTCATTGCGCTTCAGGAGGGTTGATCTATGCCCTCGATCACCGCTCTTCGCGGCATGCTGAATGCGGATGCACTGCGGATGGTCCGTGACCGGTTTCTGGTCGGAATTACCGTATACATCCTTTGCGTTCTGCCTGTGATGAGAGGAATCATTCAATGGGTGACGACCGAAGTCGCCTCCCAATGGGCCTTCGATCTGACCCCGTACCATCCGCTGATTGTCAGCACGCTGGTCGTACAGTCGTTTCCCGTCCTTCCTGGCCTCATCTTTGGTTTGCTGCTGCTGGAGAGCCGAGAGAACGAAACGGTGAAGGCGTTGTTGGTCTCTCCAAATCCGCTGTCCAGCTACATCTGGGTGACGTGCGTTGTCATGTTCGTCTCCGCAGCGTTGTTAACCGTGATTTCGGCTGCGATCATCGCGTTGGCATTGCCGCCCTGGCCTGCGTTAATCGGGGTGGGCCTGGCGGCCGCCCCGGCCTCGGCGATCTATGCACTGTTACTTGCGACGGTCGCCAACAACAAGGTCCAGGCATTTGCCTACATGAAGCTGTTTGGTATCGGCGCTTGGTTTGTCATTGTTGCCTGGTTCCTGCCGGAGCCGTGGCAATGGCTGGTCGCGATCTATCCACCGTATTGTGCCTCCAAAGCATACTGGGTTGCCGAAGCCGGCGGGAACGCCTGGCCCCTGTGGGTCCTTGCGGGACTGGTCTCGTCGGCTGTTTGGGTTGTTGTCCTGCAGCGCCTGTTTCTTAACGCCGCACGAAAATAGCTAATCCGCCACGATTTCCTGATCCGTGACAAATCCATTCCGTTGATAAGAGGATTGCTTTCTTTGCTGTCCAAACGCATCATCAATGGTAACCCCGTAAGCGAAGTCACTCACGCGTACACATCTGGAACAGTTTACAAATTGACGGAACCAGTTATGGCTCGTGTGGGCAGGCGTTCTGCTATTGAAACACGTCAACCGCGGCCATGAGTCAGCGAAATTCGCTGTCACGACCTCGCGCTGGAGAGCGGCAGGAACGACCATCGACATGCTGGCCGTATACATTTCGTCGGGGGCACACAATGTCTGAGACAACAGCAAACAAAAACCCATACGAATCGTCGCACGATGGCAACTTTGAACCTGCCGCACACGGGGGACGCTGTCCCGGTCCCGTCAAGATGGTTGCGGCCGGTATCCTGTTGATGGCTGCCGTCAATTTAAGCTATTCCTTTTTCTTTTTTGCAGTTTCAAAGCATCTGATCGCCTCGCTCGCATTCTGCAAAGGGCTGTTGGGAATTGCTGCGGCGCTGGGATTGCTTAATCTGAAAGACGGGTGGCGTTTCTTTGTACTTGTCACCACCGGCTTAGGTGTTCTTATCCTTCCTTTTTACTTCCTGGCAATTGTCCTTAGCTCAGATCTATCCCGTTTTGTCAGCGACCTATCGGGTATCGATTCACGTGGTGGAATCGCAGTTGCCATTGCCCTTTTCTTTGCCATGTTCCTGTGGATCTGCAGAACTCTGGTACGGCCAGATATCGAAAAAGCTTTTCATGCGGAAAGGCAGCAACGTTCTGTGACCTGACGCGCATCGAAGTAGCGTGCGTGCTGGCACGCACGGATCGTGGGGCGAGACGACATGTACCGTAAGTCGGGGACTGAAATTAGTGGATCGCAGCTTCAGTCCAAAGCAGCAGTGTCACCTCGTGCTGTCGCGGTGCGTGCAAGCACACACCCTACCTGACTGCACCAGGAGCCAGCGTCATAAGCGGTAGATCGACTCCCTGTTCCCGTGCGTGCGTTCATTTTCTCCGGATTCGTGCGCAAGACTGTGCCATGTGCCCCGTAATCGCTGTGCATGCGGTGTGCAGCTGAGATTGCTGTGGGCCGCCGGCTGCCTGAAGTCTTACCAGAGCCCGTTTGGGCATGGCAACGGGCAGAGAACTTCCCGTCAGCGAACACTCACACGGAGTTTTGGTCATGTTGCGTTTCATTCCACGAAGAAATCGTTTCATTAGAGAATCAGCAGCCCGAAAAAAACGGACTTCGTCAGGAGTGGGGAATGCCGCCGAGCCGCTGGAGATTCGGCGAGTCCTGTCTGCCGTCACGGTCGCCGTGGACAACATCAGTGCTCAGGTCATCACCGCAGTAAACAGTGACAACGGAACTCAGCTGGAACGGTCGTACCATACCGGGGCCCAGGCACGAATCGTGAACGGTACTTCCACAAGCGACTACGACGCTGTAGGAATCGTCAACGACGGATGCACGGGAACGTTGATTGCAGCGGATGTTGTCCTGACGGCCGCCCATTGTGTGGAGGGTTGGCAGGGGGGATTCATCGGGGGAACAGAAGGCACGTTTGAAGTGAACGGCCAGACGTATGGGACCACGGTAATCACCGTGCATGCGAGCTACGATCCTGACAATTTCGGAGCGGGCCATGACATTGCAGTCATGAAGCTGGACGGTCCAGTGAACGGAGTGACACCGGTGGAAATCAATCGCGTCGCACCGCAGATCGGACAGATGTTAACACTGGTTGGTTTTGGCGAAACGGGCAGCAGCACGGGGGGCTCAAATGGAGACTTTGGCAACAAGACGGTTGGTCATACGCCAATAGACAATGTGACGACGACGCATATTGAATGGAGCTTCGACAGCCACGGCGAAAGCAATACGGCGCCAGGCGATTCCGGCGGACCGGCGTTCCTGGAAGTGAACGGACAGTTGTACATCGCTGGCATCACGTCAGGAGGCGATGGTGATCCCCATCAACTTGGCGATTATTCGTTTGATACGCGAGTAGACACATTGGCGACATGGATTGATCAGGTCGCGGGAACAACTGGAGGAGGTGGTGACACGGGCGGCGGTGGCGGTGGCGGTGGCGGTGGCGACACAGGTGGAGGTGGCGACACAGGTGGAGGTGGCGGGCAGACAGGAAACAGCGTGACGGGAACGTTTTCCAGTACGACTATTGTCACAATCCGAAACGATCGGCCCGTCACAGTGACGTCGTCCGTTCAGGCGAACGGCATGTCCGGCAGCATCACCGACGTCAATGTCACGCTGGACATCGATCATACATGGAATGAAGACCTGGCCGTCACGTTGATCAGCCCGTCTGGTACACGTGTCGAGTTGTTCAACGCAATCGGCGCCGACAGTCATAACTTCAAAGACACAACACTGGATCAACAGGCGGCGACGCCGATTCGCGACGCTGACGCTCCGTTCACGGGCACTTTCCGCCCGATGGGCGATCTTTCACGATTCAATGACGAAGACCCGAATGGAACGTGGACGCTGGAAGTACAGGATTCGTTTAACCAGGACGGAGGCCAGATCAACAGTTTCGCGGTATCCCTCACGACCGTCGGAAACGGAGACAGTGGGGGCGGTGACACGGGAGGCGGACTTGCGGAGCAGGCCATCGCGATCGACCAGCAGTATGATCTGGACACAACCGGCAACGACTTCGAAAACTGGGGGGGAGCGGGTGAGAAATGGATGTATGGAAACAGCGGCTGGATGTTCATTCTGCCGGACGGTTCGCTTTACGAATGGGACGGAGCCAGCGGTGCGAATGGACGATTGATCGCATCATTTTCAGCGGAGTATCACGCTGCTCCGGAACTGCTGTATCGCGCCTACGACAATTCATTGAATCAGGGAGGAGGGCAGGACGGAACGCCCGTGGATCTTGCCGCCGCCGCGGTGGATATCGATCAGCAGTACAACCTGCGAACGACCGGCAATTTGTGGGAAGACTGGGCGGGACTGGGGGAAAAATGGCTCTACAGTAATGTTGGTTGGATGTTCATCACACCAGACGGTTCGCTTTACCAGGCGGGTGGAAACGGCGACGGATCGGACCGCTTAATCTTCACGTTCTCGCCCGAATATCACGCCAACCCCGAACTGCTGTACGATGCGTATGAAAACTCGCTTCGACAGCAACGGTCTCAGGATGACACGGCCGACGCTTTTGCTTGTCTCACGGAAGACGACGACGAGTGGTGGACGGCCGTATAACTCACATCTTCGTGCTGAAAGTCGCCTCGGCCGTGTTCGGTACCGACGGAATCCCGGGAACATGGCCGAGGCCTTTGACTGTCCAGACTGAAGCCGATTGGTTGGTGATCAGGATCGTTCCCCCTGATCTTTGGCCTTTGTTTTCCGCCGCCGTCGGGTCGCATGATTCATGACCGCGGAATCCTGCGGATCCCGGGATTTTCTTCGTTTTTCCCGCGCAAGATATCATGGTGGTATCGGTAATCTGATTGTATGGCTGAAACCGACTCCACTGGCAGAACTCGTGCAAGCCTGCTTTTGCGTGTGCAAGATCCGGCAGATCGGGAATCCTGGAATGAATTCGTTTCGATTTATACGCCGCAGATCTATCTGTGGGCGATGCGTTTCGGATTGCAGGAAGCCGATGCGGAGGACGCGACTCAGATCGTACTGATCAAACTCATTCAGTCGCTTCGCAAATTCAAATACGACCGTTCCAAAGGGGCCTTTCGAGGATGGCTTAAAACTGTTTCTCAAAATGCGGTGCGCGACCTCTTTCGAAATCTGAATCGTGTGGAACATGGTCTGGGTGGTCTCTCGTGTTTCGACCAGTTGCAGAATCTGGAAGCCCGTGAGCCGCGGCACGAACTGGAGCGCATTCTGGAACACGAAGCCCGCAAGAACATCCTTGCAGAAGCAGAAGAAACCGTACGGGCACGAGTAAAACCAGAAAACTGGGAGGCATGGAAGTTGACGACGCGAAACGGACTTGCCGCAGCCGATGCGGCCGCTGAGCTTGGATTGAAAGTGTCCGACGTTTATGTCGCCCGGACTCGCATCACAAAGATGCTGCGAGCGGCTGTCGAAACTCTGCACGTCGACGACACTGAAAGTGGTACGCGATGACGAATTGCCCACCACAGAACACGCTGCTTGAATTCCTGAATGAAGAACTTTCTGAACACAGCGTTGCCGGCGTATTGCTGCACCTGGCCGAATGCGCGGACTGCTGTCGGCAGCTCGATCAGCTGAGCGAACAGCTCGACTTTTCGGACCCCATCAGTGCGGCGACGTCGGCCGGTGAGGACGCTGGGCTCGAACTGCACCAGACCAGCGAACAGGCAGGTAGAATTGCCGATCTGATCGATCGACTGCAATCGGCGGATTATCTTCTTCTGGAAGATCTTTCGTCGTGCGACACACGTCTTAATGCGAATGCGTCAAATCGTGTGCGGTTTCCCGGCGAACCGACGGATGACGCACCGCTGGGCGTGCTGGGGCGCTATAACATTATCGAGAACGTCGGCAGCGGCGCGACCGGTCACGTGTTCCGTGCGTGGGACACGCAGTTGCACCGCATCGTGGCCATCAAGGTGCTGCGTCAGGAACTGGCCACATTGAAAAATGCTCGTGAGCGTTTTGCTCGTGAAGCCAACGCCGCAGCTCAGATCACGGGTGAGAACATTGTTTCCATCCACGAAGTTGGCGGTGACAATGCCTTTCTGCCGTGGCTGGTGCTGGAATTCGTCGATGGCGGGTCGCTGAAGGAGTCAATTCCCCGGCGCGATTCCATGAACCCGATGACAGTGGCCCGCCAACTGTGCGAAGTACTTTCGGGACTCAGTGCAGCCCACGCACAGGGCGTCATCCACCGTGATGTGAAACCGGGCAACATTCTGATCGACGACACATCAGGATCACTGAAGCTGGCGGATTTCGGCATGGCGCGGCTGGCCGAAGTGCAAACGACGGATCTGACTGCGGACGGAGAAATCGCCGGGACACCGGCGTACATGAGTCCTGAACAAATCGCGAGTCCGTCGGACGTCGACGAACGCAGCGATGTCTATTCTGCCGGCGTTGTCATGTATGAACTGCTGACCGGCGAGCAGCCCTACCGGGGAACTGTGCGGATGTTGCTCCATCGGGTCCTGCATGACGATCCCATCCCGCCCCGCAAACGCGACCGTCGAATTCCCCATGACCTGCAGAATATCTGCCTGATGTCCATGGCGAAGCTTCCATCACGCCGGTACCAGACAGCCAGCGAATTTCGTGAGGATCTGCTCTGCTTTCTCGCAGACAAACCCGTTCGAGCGAGGTCAATCACAATGGCCGAGCGGGCCTCGCGCTGGTGTCTTCGCAATCCGGTCGTCGCCGGAATGTCCTTCGCCATCATTCTGCTGATACTGTCAGGAATTTATGGATGGGCCTCGTTTACCACGTCGCTGAGTACAAACAATCAGCAACTGACGGACGCCGTCGATTCGCTCAATCGAACGAACGACGAACTTGATGCGGCTATTCGTCGGGCCGAGGCCGGTGAGCAGACGGCGACTCAAAACGCGGCCGTTGCCGAAGATCAGTTGAACGTGGCGTTCGACATGGTGCGTATGCTGGTGTTTGAGGTTCAGAACGAACTTGCCGACCAGCTCGGAACGGAGCAACTGCGGCAACGACTGCTAAGCAGTGCGCTGGACGGACTGGATCGCGTGAGCGAGTCTGCGGTATCGACGCTCGCTACTCAGTCCAGCCGGGTGATGGCCGAAAACCGTCTGGCTGACGTCTTGCGGGAACTCGGCCAGTTGGAAGCTGCGCAGCAACATTACGAACGAGCACTGGTGACGTCGCAGCAAACACTGGAAAGCAAAACCAATGACGTTTCCGCTCTGCAGGCTCATGCACTGACGTGTTGGAATTTCGGCGATCTGCTGGCGCAGCGCGATGACAATGCACGAGCGTTAGTAACTTACGAAGCTGGCCTGACTTCGTGCCGCCATTGGATGGAAATCTCGGCGGACGATTCAAACTGTCAGGTCAACTTGCTGCTGGGCTCGGACAGAATTGCTCAGCTGCAGGTCGACAATGGAGACGCGGATGGCGCCGTGTCCACTCTGACGGAGTGCGTCAGTCGTGCAACCGCTTTTCTGGCCGACCACCCCGACGCTCCGGACGTTGTTCGGACCCTGGCGATCGTACAACTGAAACTGGGTCAGGTGCTGGGGAGTCGCGACGATGCCACGTCGGTCACAGTACTGCGGCGGTCGCGTCAATTGTTCTCCCAACTGGATTTGACTGACGATGTTCCCAACGGAAGCACTCGAATCAGCTACGTCACCTGCTGCCTGATGCTGGCGGAGCAGCTTGAGGATTCGAATGCTGTTGAAGCAGAAGAACTATGTCGCGAAGCCATCAGACAGTGCCGGGCCGCAACATCGCGTGACGATTCGATCGGCCGCCTGCAGTCGATGGCTCAGCTGAAGCTTGGACAGATCATGGTGTCACAAAAACGTTACGCTGAGGCCCTGCCGAACCTGGAAGCAGCCCGCGAACGACTCACCACCGCGACACGTGAATCCACGGGATTGACCGCGGACCGGATCGGCCTGGTCGATTGTTTGATTGGACTCGCGACAGCAGAATTTGCATTGGGTCATGTGACGCGGTCCACGCAGTTTCTGCAGCAGGCAGACCGGCAGTTGGCCGATCGATCATCGTCGGCCACGACCAACGATGCTCTTCAGAAACGCAGCGAAATGCAGCGAAATCACGTCAATAGACTTAAAAGTATGTTTTTCGACAAAAACAGTGCGGATGCCCGGCGATAACCACGTTTAATCAGAGTTCCGTCAACGGCAGCCGTCATTAGCGCAGGGTCCACGCCCCACGGAAACAGACCGGTGACTTTCGCGTAACAGCCCGAAATAGAACGCGGTGCAGCCCGCACAGTGCCAGAAACGAAAGGCGAAACCGTGAAACTGATTGACCGCCTTCCAGAATTTGTGCCACGGCGCAGCCGCAGGAATCCAATTCGCAGACCGCAGCAGGTGGCAGAGTGTCTCGACGTAAGACTAAATCTTTCGGTGGTCGCGGTGGGCGCTGACGTTTCCTGCCTGGACGAACAATTCGAAGACGGATCAAACCTCGTCATCGGTGAAGTGCAGCCGGATGTTTATCTCGAAGAGGCCGTTCCGGACGAATTATTTGACGATAGCTTTTGGATGACAGATGTCCTTGCCGGCGAAGACTTCTATGACCCGGCAGGTTGGTCCGATCCGTTTGCCGACGACGTGTACTATGAATGGTCTGACCTGAGCGATGAATATCTCGGAGACCTCGCGTGGTCAGACGACGTTTACTGGGAAGACGAAATCTACTGGGCGGACGACTTTTACTGGGAAGGCGACATATACTGGGAATTGGCATACGATGAAGAAACTGACGAACTGGTGTGGTATGCGTTCGACACCACGATTGACGACGTTTTTGACGATGGCTCGTACTTCGCTGACGTCACGTACTTCGAAGACCCTTTGGCAGACGACTGGTTTGATTTGTTTGCTGACGATTCGGACAGCTCCCTGACGCAGGTTGCGAACACCAGCTTCAGCGAATCCACCGCGGCGGAAAGCGACATTGCAGTAGACGGTCAGTCCTCGATCAACTCGGCGGCGGCGGTTGCTTCCGGCGTTCCAGGTGCGACGGGTCTTGGCTCTCATTTTGTTACTGCCATGACTCACGTCCGTTCTGCAACAGCACACGTTCATGCGAAAGCGGGGATCGTTGATGCTTTGTCAGGACGGCAGCATGCTGGCAGGAAGATTCCGGTGGCCAGCGAATCAACGCTGGCCGGCCGTATGCATCAGCCGGCGGATCTCTTCAGTTCTGCCGAATCAATACAGGACCGGCACGACGTGCAACGTCGGCGCGCACAACCAGACGTGGACTTCGATGGGGCTGCCAGCGAACGCAGGGAATTAATCGGCCGGCTGGATCAGTTATTCAAAGAATTCACGCATGCAAACGGCGTTGCCTCAGAGTTCGATCAGATCGGACTGGCTGTGACGTATCCCGGTCAGCGCGGCTCACGGCTGCTGGAGCTGTCGTCGGTTTCGGATCGTCACACCAACGACAACGGCGAATCCGCCAGAGTCCTGGGTGCGATCTCGCGGCAAAGTTCATCAGAGCGCCTTGGCAGCCACGAAGCCGTTGGTGTCGTCGTCGCTGCAGGACTTGTTGGCGCGGCAGCTCGTTCGGGCTGGATGCTGCGTCGCCGTCGAGCATGCGACTTGCGGGCAGCAGCAGTAACTGGCCGGTAGAAGATTATTGCCTCAGCAATCATCGCGATGGCAATTGCATGAGGAAAATTGGTCAGCTGTCCTCCGTGCACAGGACAGTGTTTTTGAGGCAGTTGTCGCGCAGAAGGGCATCCGGGGCTTGTGCGCACTGCTCCCTCGGCAACAACCAGCCACGACGAAGGTCGCTTGTCGGCATCAACC
>JBDONA010000566.1:0-2048 GCA_039831575.1 Fuerstiella sp.
TCGGTCACCAGGAACGGTACTTTGTTCATTACCGTTCACCTGCTGGAGCAAGACGTTCGCAATAGACTCGGCTACACCCACAGTTATCTGCACCGTTCGACCGATCACGGCAAGACCTGGACGACGAGTCCAATTCTGGACAGGCACATTCCTTCTTCCCCGCAGAAGGCCTGGACACACACCAGCCGCAACGTGTTGGAATTAGCCGACGGTACGTTGATGTTGGGAGTTTCCGTTCCGGGTGGGAAGGATTATATCTGGCGTTCTCGCGACGACGGCCAGACGTGGGACAAATCACTGACCAGCAAATTCGAGGGACTCGACAAGACGAAAGTCTGGTGGCCCTTTCATGCCGAAACCGTCTTCCGCCAGACGCAGTCGGGCGATCTGCTGGCGATGCTGCGCGTCGATCCTCGCATTTTCCCGGCCTTGCCCAGTACGAAAGTCCCCCTGGAAGCCGGCGATCAGGTCGAGCGGATGATGGTCTTTCGCTCCCGCGACAAGGGGAACAACTGGAAGTTCGTCGAAAACCTGGGAACCTACGGTGAGATGTATCCCCATGTGCTGCGTCTCAAAGACGGTCAACTCTTGCTGACCTTCACCGTCCGTGCACTCCGTCGTCCACTGGGTGTGCATGCCGTACTCGGTAAAGAATTCCACGATCGGTTCGGTTTCGATTTTCAACACGATCGTTTTGTGATTGACGCCAAGACGGCGGACAGCGTTTCCAGCGGCGGTGGATTCGGCCCAACTCTGCAGCTTTCCGACGGTACGCTGGTCACGTCGCTCACGTGGCGCGACACGGAGAAAAAAACACATATTGAAGTTGTGCGCTGGAAGATCCCACGGAGTTCAAGCCCATAAGACAATAATGAAGTGCCCCAACGTCATCACCCGTCGAAACTGGCTTGCCGACGCATGGGCGTTTGAGATGAAATGGCCAATGCTGTTCTCTGACAAAGCCTCATGAAAGTGAACGATGAAACTCTCGGCAGTCACAAGCCGATTGCGCCGTGGGACTGGCGGCGGATGAGCAAGGATGAACGGGATGAGTTTAGGTGAATCGAATGCTACGCCGTATTGCGCAGCAACGGAGTCTGCTCCCATGCCAGGCAGTGCTTACCACGCCTGAATCATTTCCTGAATCTTCGAGTTTGACGAACCATAGCTGACGATCATCACATCTAGGTCGGCGTCTCGATACTCACGAAGAGCGCGTTCGATCGAAGAGAGAATCCAGTCTTCACAATTGCCGAACGCTCCGCCGACTTTACTTGACGGAACTGCGGACCACACGAAAGCCCAGGCTGTCGGTGCGGTCCGACGGCGAATACCTGTAACGGTGCGCCGACCGGCAGTAGTCAACCTCAACCGTTACCTGTTTCCTAACCCAACCTTCCATAACACCTGGTACAGAAAATGGGGGCATCCCAGTGACATTCGTTGCCCTATGGTGTACGCTCAGCCGCACGTCGTTTCCTAAGACACATTGAATCCGCAGTACGTTGATCAGTGGCTCACGAAACGGAAAAGTTCAACGCACGATCTACGGGTCGGCATCCCTGCCGCCACATAGATCGCAATTCGTTAGCTGGAAAGGGATGAGTGAACATGAATAAGGCGACCAAGAATAAATGGGAGGTTTCCTACAAGGGACAAACAATACGAGTAGATCTAAGTGGCTACGAACAGCGTTTGTTTGTAGACGACGAACTGCAGGATGCGTTTTCCGGCTTCGGGTTTCGCAGTCGCATGTACGGCAAGATAAGGGACGGAGACGCCGCCGGCGAAGAAATTAGAGTGTCTGTGTTTTGCAGCTTTTGGGGGCGTTTAATTTGCATAGTGTTCGTCGACAGTCGCCTCGTGTTCCACAGCAAGCCTGATTCCATTGCCGCGCAGTCAATTGAGAACGATACGACCAGCTAAATCGGGTAAGGGCCACCGTCGCCGGTGACCCTCCCCACACCACCTAGCATGCGGATCCGCACTAGGCGATTCCTCGAAGCGGAGCAAGGTCGCACCAGAGTTGTTTGAGCGAAAGAAGTCCA
>JBDONA010001138.1:0-2047 GCA_039831575.1 Fuerstiella sp.
GCAGGCTTTCTGCGGAGAGTACCTTGGCTGACTTTGTTTTCTGTTCGTTGTCCAAGGGTTTTCCTCAAGCTGCTGTCCGAGAATCGTGTACGGTGGCCTGATAGATGATTGGGGATCATTTGATCCCCGGTTTCCAGCCGCAGTGACGATGGATATTTGATCCCCGGTTTTCAGCCGCGGAGCGGCGACAGCATATAGCCCCTGGCGTCAGCCAGGGGTTAGCAGGGAGCTATTGTCAATTGTCGTGTCCTGAGAATGTTTCAGGCGGCGTCTTCCTGCCGAGTTCCATCGATGAATTGTCGACCTTGAATGACATGGGCGATCTGTTCGTAGCCTCGGAGTCTTCTCCATTTCTTTGAGGCGGATTCTGCCAGCTTGAACATCATGGCCAGGCTCGTGCGGCGTGTCCCGCTGCCTTTCGTGCGGCGATGTCTCAGGTGGATGGTGGCGAAGGTGGATTCGATCGGGTTCGTCGTTCTCAGGTGAGCCCAGTGTTCCGCGGGAAAATCGTAGAACGTCAGCAGCACTGCACGATCCTTACGCAGGCACTCGCACGCCTTCGGGTACTTCGCGTCGTACTTTTCGAGGAAGTGATCAAAGGCGGTATTCGCTGCTTTGCGTGTCTCCGCCTGCCAGATGTCATGGATGTCAGACTTCGCTTTTGGCTGAACGCTCTTCGGAAGTTTGTTGAGCACGTTGGCCGTTTTGTGAACCCAGCAGCGCTGTTCACGCATCTCGGAGAACACTTTGCGGGCGGCGGCCCAGAAGCCCAGTGCTCCGTCAGCCACTGCGACTTTCGGTGTCATCGGCAGGCCGCGGTGCTTCAGACTCAGTAGTAACTCGGTCCAGCTCTGCTCGCTTTCCCGGTAACCATCAAGGATGGCGATCAGTTCCTTGCGGCCATCGGGAGTCGCTCCCATCAGCACCAGAATACACTGCCGTTTGTTGGCATCGTCTTCCAGTCGCACGTTGACGTGGATGCCATCGGCCCACAGGTAGACGTACTCCTTCGACGACAGGTCACGCTGTGACCACTCTTCATAGTCCTGTGACCACTGTTCCTTGAGCCGCACCACGACGTTGGCGCTGAGCCCCTTCGCGGCGTCACCAACCAGAGCCTGCAGGGCCTCGGAAAAGTCTCCCGTCGAAATGCCCTTGAGGTACAGCCACGGGATCAGTTCCTCGATCGACTCGGTGCGCTTGAGATACGGCGGAAAGACGTTCGGACTGAACGTCACACGATCCCCGGCATCGGGAGACTTGTCCCGCACACGCGGCTGTCGTACGACGAGCTTTCCGGCCCCGGTGAGAATCTCCCGCTCCGGTAACGATCCATTGCGGACGACAAGTCGACGGCCCTGATCGTCAGCCCGCTGTGCATGGCCCACAATGAAATCGTCGACTTCCGCTTCGATCGCAGACTGCAGCATGCGTCGGGCTCCTTCACGAAGCAGCTCATCGAGCGGACTGCGGCCCTCAAAGCTGGCACGAAACCCGATCACCTCAGAGTCGGGCGACTCCACCGATGACGTCTCGACTGGCATCGACTCAACAACTCTCGTAGCGTTGCTCACGGCGTATCCTTTCGGCCCAGTGTGGGCGGCTGAAGAAACTATCCCTCAGCAGGATACGCCACCTTTCTTTCACTCCTCAGAACACGACTTCTGACAATACCTCGTGAATTTCACGCCTTCCTCAGAAAAGACTGCCATATCATAAGTACAGTTTGCAGTATGCTGTCGCGCTTGGACGCTTCGTGTTTTTTTCTTAGATCAATAGGAGTCAGCAATTTCCGAGGAAGTTGTGAGCATGAACTTCTCTAAACAGTTTCATTGACACGAATTTGGCAGTAGCTCCGTAAACAATTCAATTCAAGCAAACAAGAGGAAACAAACGACACGGCCTTCATGAGAAGGCCGTGCAGAAGTCATCCAGTTGCATCCTATTGAGCATTTGCTGGGGTGAACTTGCTGAGGGTTCCGTTTGTCGCAAGCGGCAATAGTGGATCAGCATAGCGACCAGAAATGTCACACTGACGAGCGCCGCC
>JBDONA010000063.1:0-2046 GCA_039831575.1 Fuerstiella sp.
CAGCGTGTACCTGCTGACACAGCGACTGTTCCGCCATTCGCTGCTGGGTCTGTTTGACAGTCCGGACCGCAACACCAGCACGTCCCGGCGAGACAGTTCGAACGTGCCGGCCCAGGCGCTGTTTCTGATGAATTCGCCTTTCATCCAGCAGCAGGCGACAGCGTTGGCACAACGTGTAATTGCCGAAGGCAACGACGATGACGCTAGAATCGATCATCTATACCAATTGCTTAACAGCCGGCCGGTCCAGGAAGACGAACGACACGAGATCCTGGCGTTCCTGGGGCAGTACCGCGAAACCGTCGACACGACACAGCCGACCGCAGCCGTCCCGCACGAATACGTGGCGCTGTGCAGGACCCTGCTGACCAGCAACGAGTTCTTTTTTATTGATTAGCATGACACAGTCACATCAACGGGTCTCACGCAGAAACGCCCTGCAATCAGGGATTGGCGCACTTTCTCTGCCGAGCATGGCTGCGGTCGCCAACTCGTCTGTTGCGGCAACGTCGCAATCTCGTGCACCACATTTTCTGCCGAAAGCCAAACATGTCATCGTCCTGTACATGTCCGGCGGTTACTCACACGTCGACACGTTCGACCCCAAACCGCGGTTAAGTCACGACCACGATACGTCGATCGGTCCCGAACTCGGCCGCGCGGACTTCGAGCGATATCTGAAAGCACCACTGTGGAAGTTCCGTCCCAACCAACACTGCAGCACCCAGGTCAGCGACCTGTTCCCACACATCCGCGACGTCATCCACGAAGCGGCTGTGCTGCGGTCAATGTCCTGCGATCATATCGACCATGGCCAGGCAACGTTGCAGCTGCACACCGGCAGCACGGGATTCGCTATGCCGTCCGTTGGCTCATGGCTGTCCTGGGGACTGGGTACGTTCAATTCGAACCTGCCTGCCCATGTCGTGATTTCTGAGCATCGCCCCTACGCAGGACCGCAGATCTGGGATGCCAACTTTCTGCCCGGCGTGCATACGGGAGTTCAAATCAAACCGGGACCGGAACCCCTTCCCAATCTGCAGCCAGCATCACCTGCCAGACAACAAAACCTCGAACTCGGCTTGCTGGAGTCTCTCAACAGGCGTCATCAGCGCAGTCGCAGCAGGGATCCGCAACTTGCAGCTCGAAACAGTTCTTTTAGAACGGCGCTGGGACTGCAGGACATGGCTCCCGAAGTGCTGGATCTGTCACGCGAAACGAAACAGACGCTTGAACTGTACGGCGCGGCACCGGGCGATCAGACGTCGTATGCCGCGCAGGTGCTGATGGCGCGCCGCCTGATTGAAAACGGTGTGCGGTTCGTCGAAATCGTCGACGCTGTGGGCGCATGTCGAGACAACTGGGATTCCGCTCATCGTGATATTTCGTCGCACAGCAAATATGCCAAACGAGTCGATCAACCAATCGCGGCGTTGATCACGGATCTTAAGCGTCGAGGCATGTTCGACGACGTGCTGCTGGTCTTCTGCACAGAGTTCGGACGCACGCCCTGGGCTCAGGATGGCAAGGGCACCAAAAGTCGTGCTCATCACCCTCACGCTTATTCCTGCTGGCTGGCTGGCGGAGGTGTGAAGCGAGGGACCGTTCACGGAAAGACGGACGATATCGGCAACCGAGTGGTGGAAGACGCCGTGCACATCCACGACTTCCACGCCACAATTCTGCACCTGATGGGACTGAACCACGAGCAACTCACTTACCGCCACGCCGGCCGGGACTTTCGGCTGACCGACGTGTACGGCAAGGTGGTTCACGACATCCTGGCCTGATGATGTTATGGGATCCGCCAGGTGCTGGACGACTTTCGGTGTGTGGTCAGACAACTAAGGCGGCGCATCGGAGACGACCCGATGGATATCCGTTATCATCCGCGCACGGGACATCCCGTTTATGACAGCGTGGAAAACTGAACGGCCGGGCGCAACACCCGGAAGACTGGGGAACATTGTCCCGGCAAAACAGGAAATAGAATAATGATTCGCTCTCTGACTGTACTTCAATTGTTTCTCGTGATTGTGCCCGGAG
>JBDONA010000015.1:0-2044 GCA_039831575.1 Fuerstiella sp.
TCAGGTTATCCAGATTCCGCGAAATCCTATTCCCTTTTTCGTGGAAGGACGTGCATCCTGCTGTCACGTTGCCTGCTGTGGCAGTAAATTGTCATGTGTAAAGACTCAAATATTTTCACCACACTCTGTGAGAGTAAGTACCATGGTTTTTCGCACACCTCTGATAAATGCGCGGCTCCATAAATCGGTCCTGATGTCCTGCGTCGTCCTGATGCTGACAGGCGTGATTCTGGCACAGGATGAAAAACCAAAGGCGCCCGTCGCGGACAAGCCCGCTGCAGCTGCGGAAGAAGAGAAACTGTTCGAGGTGCCGGACGGAAGTGCGACCGAGCTGTTCGCATTCATGAACAAAGTAAAGCGAACTCGTCCAAAGCAGCGAACGGCAGACGCCACAAAGGCTCATTTGAAGTTGCAGGTGGAAGCCGTGCTGGCAGCGTGTGACAAAGTCATGGCTGGTAAACCTGACGAAGCCGACGAAATTAAGGTCATCAACGAAAAATTCGGAGCGCTGGCCGCATTGACTCGAGTGGATCCAGCCGCAGGGACAGCAGGTATGAAAGCGTTGATGGAGGCTCTCGAAGCAGACCAGAGGCCCGCGATCGTGGCACTGCTGACCACGCGGAAACTCTCACAGAAGGTGGCGTCGGTTGCGACGATGTCGGACGCAGACCGAAACGCGTTCGTTGACGAATTATTCACTGTGATCGATGAGAACGGCCTTGACTCTAAGACTTATTCCCTTGTTTCCAATGTGGGAAACACGCTGGGCAGAACGAACAAGTCCAAAGCTGGTGCTGAAGTTTATGAACGACTGGCTGCGGCGATGGAAAAGTGCGATGACGAGAGGTTGCGTGCGCGTGCTGACAGAGCTCTCGGTTCAGCTCGTCGACTGCGGCTTCCCGGGAATTTCATGGAGATCACCGGGACGACAGCTGAAGGCGAGGACTTCGACTGGTCGGCGTATCGAGGCAAGGTTGTACTGGTGGACTTTTGGGCCAGTTGGTGCGGCCCGTGCCGCGCTGAGATCCCCAATATGAAAGCTCAACTGGAAAAATACGGCGAAGACGGCTTTGCCATCGTGGGCATCAATCTGGATACAACAAGGGACAAGTACCAGGGATATGTCGATTCGGAAAGTTTGACGTGGACCAACCTGATGAGCGACAAAGACGGCGAACAGGGATGGGACAATCCGTTGGTCGTACATTATGGCGTCAGCGGAATTCCGACCGCAATTCTGGTTGATAAAGAGGGCAAGGTCGTCTCTCTGTCGGCTCGGGGACAGCAGCTGAATCGGTTGCTGGCAGAATTACTCGGCGATGTTGAAACGGGTGACAGCGTTAACTGAATCCGCAATTGCCCACCGTTGACGGCGCAGGCCCGGCAGCTTTACCCCGGCGGGTCATGCGCCACGTCAATCTGAGCGAGCGATAGAATCCGGCCAAATGGTCCAGGCAGACCTGTGAGACTGCACACCTGCTGTGAATCGGCCGCGCGGCCGACCCACACAAGATACCGTAGAAAGTGTCACGCTTTTTTCGGTTTACAGCGGGTGGACAATGATTGCTCCTCAAAAAAAAGTTTGTTGCCTACAGTGTGGCGGCAGGGCGGTGACCGTCCAGGGCCGAGACTATCTGCAGTGCGAGTATTGCCAGGCTTTGGTTTTTACCGCAGATAACCCACTGAGTGTTGACCGTGTGACGCCCAGTGGCGGACAGCTGGCAGCGGAATGCCCGGTCTGTCCGAAGACGCTGTGTACGGGACAAATTGAAGAGCGTCCGGTGTTGTATTGTGGCGGTTGCTACGGTCTGTTGCTGAAAAATGAAGACTTTGGCGTCATCACTCGCATGCGCAGGGCTCGGCGGGTCGGTGGCGAAGCTGAGGCCTGTCGACCACTTAACATGGACGAATACGATCGACGAATTCGCTGCCCGAATTGTCGAGAACGCATGGAAGTGCATCCCTACTATGGCCCCGGTAATATCGTGATGGACTCGTGTTCTGAGTGTCAATATGTCTGGCTGGATCACGGAGAGCTGCGCAC
>JBDONA010000071.1:0-34948 GCA_039831575.1 Fuerstiella sp.
AGTCGCACGTCCGCGAACATTCGGTCGTTGAACACCCACGTTAATGCCTTCTTCAATAAATCGCCGTGAGTGAACTTCGTCGACTTGTTTTGCGTGTTCGACGCCGTCGTCTTTGTCTTCCGTGACATACCAGCCAGACTCCTTCCTGGGCTGAAGCAAATTCAGTCCGCACACCACATGCGGGAGTCTGGTTTTTTTCTAATACGACCACGTTCTCCACAACCCCACCTTTTCCCTCATCAAAATCCTTAACGGCGTTGCCCTCAGCCTGCACCGCCTTCCTCCGCTTTCGATACACCCGTTTCAGCATTCCGTAGAATACCGCGAAGAACGTGGCAACGAACCAGTGACGGAATGCCATGATCGTGAGTGTTGAGGGATACCATGTGATCGGATATTTGCTGGTCTTACCGCATGGGCAGGCCCCGCGTTTCACCTGCCGAACAACTCGGTCCGGAGGGCACGCGTTTAAACTAACGGCATTCGGACAGCAGGGGGTAGAACGGTCCGTCGAGAGGCGTTCCTTTGGGAATAACGTCTGTTCCGTCGAGTAGTGCGTCATTGGTGTCGCTGCAGACTCCGTCTTTAACGACGTTGATGACCATCGCGCGGCGTGGTCGGTCCGTATGGTTGGCGAAAGAACCGTGCACCATCAGGGGATGATGAAACACGCATTCTCCCGCTTTCAATTCCACAGGCACCGGCTTGAGGAATGTCTGCCACTGTTCTTCGGAGAGAACATTCCTGATGGCCGTCATGTCGCCCGACAGTCCCGTGATGGGCAACAGATCCCATGTATGGCTGCCAGGCACATAGTGGATGCAGCCGTTGTCGATGGTGGCGTCATCCAGGCCAATCCAGCAGGTCAGATGAGCCATCGGTGTGGTGCGTGTCCAGTACGAATAATCCTGATGCCACGCCACAACTCCTCCGTGTTTCGCCGGTTTGCAGAACAACTGATCGTGCCAGAAGCGGACGTCACCGCCCAGCAACTGCTCCGCCGGGACAACGAATGCCGAATTCCACAGGCAGTCGTGAAACGCGGGTCTCAGTCTCCATGCTCCCAAAGCGTGAAAGAGAACGGCGGCCGGGTCGGCCGATTCGTTGGAATTGTATTCGTACCACAACTCGCGTCCCGGATGATTCGGTTCGGTCAGTTCGGCCAGTTCCGTTTGCAGTGCATCGATCTGAACGTTCGTGAGGATCTTCGGACCGACGACAAAGCCGTCGCGTTGGTAGCTCTGCCGTTGTTTGTCGGTCAGTCGCATTACGCCGCTGGTATCGCGGTGGAACAGATCTGAGACGAGATCGTGTGTCTGGGCAAGATCCGGCATGGCAGGAACTCTGAAGGAGATGGCGAGGGAAAAATGCAAGTTAACAAATGCAAAATGACAAATGGCGAGGACGAGAAGACGAGGACGAAGAAACGAGGACGAAGGCATTTGAAGAACGGTGCGTGATTCGTCCAATGATGCACACCAGACTATGCTTCAGCTGCCGTTCGCATTTTATCGAGGCCAATTTTCGCCACTTCCAGCGGGTCCTGCTGCCACAGGTCGGGGCGAAACAATTCGAGTGACAGAAAATCAGCATATCCAATCTGTCTCAGCAGTTCGCAGTAGCGTTTCAGGTCGATCGCTCCGTCTCCCGGCATGACGCGATCGGGGTCACGTTGAGTGTGCGGCGGTGGATCGGCTGGCGCGTCGTTGAAATGCGAAACGGCGACCTGTTCCGGGGTCAGTTTTGCGATGGATTCGACGCCACCGCCACCGACGTAACAGTGAAACGGATCCAGCACCATGCAGGCGTTCGGGTGCGCACTGCCTTTGACGATTTCTATGGCGTCATCAATTGTTTTGAGGTCTTCAATGAAACCCAGATACTCAAAGGCCGGACGCACTCCAAACTGTTCGCCCAGTTGCAGCAGGTCATGGTAATGACGTTGGCCCAGTTCCCGGTCGGCCCTGCCGTGAGGCGGTCCGGCCACGGCGAACCGTGCTCCCACAGCAGCAGCCTGTTCCAGCTTCCGCTTTGCGGTGTCCATGGCTGCGGCATGTTCTTCGCCCGCCGGCTGAAACCAGCCGTGGATGTGGATGGTCGTGGGAACTTGCAGGCCATGATCGTCAACGCATTTGCGGATCTCCTTGACAGTTCCTCCGGCGTCCACGTGAGCGCTGATGTCGTCGTGCCAGAGTTCAATGCCGACGTAGCCAGCCTCGGCTGCGACTGCGATCTTGCGGAGAATGGGAGTCGTCTTGATCGTGCTTGAATTTAAACTGTATTTGAACATCGACTTTCTCGGGCAGGGGCGGAAATAAACGGAGTACTCAGATAGACAGCGCCAATTTCTTCTTCATTGTAACCCGAGGAGACAAGTTGCGTCGATCACTTCGCTGACGCTTCGGATTACGAAGAACACTGAACAATCGAAACAAATGGCACTGCACAATTAGTGCAGAAACAGAAATTCTTTTGAGTTCAACAGGACGTGACAGATCTCCGTGAGTGTTTCAGGAGACAGCGCGATACGTTCGTCGGACGCGTCTGCAGTTAAGTCGGATTCCCTGGCGAACTCCAGCAGCGGAGCCAGTTCTGCTGCCGTGGCAGGACGTCCGAACAGTTGCTGCCATGCATTATTCAACACAGTTTCCTGTGCTGGCGGATTTCCGGCCAGTAAGCGTTCGGCCCATAAGTGGGCCTGTTGATTTACGAATTCGTTGTTGAGCATGATCAGCGCCTGCGCCGGCACGTTTGAGGTGACGCGTTTGCCGGTTGTGGTGACCGGGGCCGGCACGTCGAAGGCCAGCATGAACGGCGACAGAAAGTTGCGATTGACGGCAATGTAAATGCTGCGACGTCCGTTGCCATCGACCGGCCCATCAACCTTCGGGCGACCTCGCCCCTGCATAAAGGGCGTTAGATGCACGGGCACCGGACTTCCGAACAGAGTACGGTCCAGACGGCCGGAAACGGCCAGGATGGCGTCCCGGACGGCTTCGCCCTGCAGTCGACGGATACGTGCTCGATGCAATAATTGATTGGCGGGATCCAGTCGGTCGTCTGCCTTTGATCGTTGGCTGCTCATGCGATACGTGCGTGACAGCACCAGCGTGCGAATCATCTGTTTGGTTGACCAGCCATTGTGACGAAACCGCGTTGCCAGAAAATCCAGCAGCAGCGGGTGGGTCGGCCCTTTTCCAAGCACGCCAAAGTTGTCTGTCGACTCCACGATGCCGGCACCAAACAGGTGATGCCAGATTCTATTGACGGCAACTCGCGCCAGCAACGGGTTGTCGTCGGCGATCAACTGTTCAGCCAATTCCAGTCGCCCGCTGCCGACGACGATATCAGCAGTATCAGGCTGCTGTAGTGCAGTCAAAATGGTTCGCTCAGCGATCTCACCGAGATTCAGATGACTGCCTCGGATAAAGATGTGTTCGTTCTCCGGCGTGCCATCGGTCATGGCGATGACCGGCACGGGCGCCGGTATGCCCTTCGCCAGAGTCGCCCATCTATTTCTAACGACCGTCCATGCGGAAGAGGTTGCTGCCAGGTCGTTGTCGACAACGACTGTTCGTGCAGCCGTTGCGTCTTCTGACAAGGCAGCAGCCCAGACTGCAAGGATTCTGTCCACATCATCTGCAGCGGTTGCAATCTGGACGGTGTCGCCGGCGCGGATCGCGGTATTCAGTGCATGCGGCGCATCTTTGGGCGGTGCGGCTCCGGCCGTGTTGGCAAAGCGGATTTCCTGCACGGTAAACCAGCCGTTGCCTTCGTCAAGGAACTCAAGATGAACACGATGTCCCTGATAACGTTGAACGTCCGCGGCAAGTCTGATCCACTGAAAGTGGCCACCTGTGTCAATCTTTTGTTTTGCGCCTGCGAACAGCAGCTCACTGAACTCGTTCATCACGTAGCCGTCGATTACCAGACGAATTCGGCAGCCTTCTCCGGCCACACACACCAGAATTTCCGGGTGTTGAAGTTCGAAGGTCGGACTGCTGAACGTGCCTCGCAGTTCAGTGGACAACGAGGAGGAACTCACGCCCATGCGGTCGTTGAAGTGCAGCCCGTCACTATGCCATGCAAAAACGGATTCGCCGGCTGCCAATTGACCGGCAAACGCGTGTCCGCTTAAGAACCAGCTGCTGGAAGTGCCGTTGCGCAGATCGGCGTAGAGCGTGGTGTCCGAGGTTGTTGCTCGGCCTGCGGCCGTTGCTTCCTGCTGCCACTGCAGCACGGTCGCTGCCAAATCGGTATCCGTTTGCGCCAGACGAGCCGGCAGCGAAAGGGGCGAAGTCAGGGCTGCGTTGGGCTGCTTCAGCAATGCCGTCACCCATCGTGCAAGTTCTTCCGCATCGCAGCCCCGTTCATCGGCAACGACAGCGACGTCGCGACGCGGACCCACGTCAGAGTTCTGAGTGAACATGATGTGGTCGACGTCAATATGGCCCCAGCCGCCCGTGTGGTGATCGATGATCTCAAGATGAGCCGATTTGCCGGAAAATTCGGAGACATCCCATGAGTGCCGAAACATCTGGTCGCTGTTTTTGCCTGTGGTGGTCCGCACGGTTTTTCCGTCGACGACCAGATTCAGGCAGGTTTGATCCTTGTGGGCACCGCCACCAATCAGGAAAGAAATATGCGGATGTTCAATCGGAAACTCGGGAGAGATCAGATCACCCTGCAACCCGTCGCTGCGAAGCCACGAGTTTGCCAGACGCTTTCCCTGGAAACCCGACAACGTCTGCCCCGGGAAGGTGGCGTCCGACGTGCCGTCTGCGAACGCTTCGCCTGTGACTTTCCATTCGCCGAACGACTCGTCTTCAAAGTCTTCGAAGAGAATGCTTTCTGAAGCCTCGCTGACCGTCGTGGTCGGCTGCCCTTTGATTGCTTCAATGGCCGCGGAAGCATACTTCTGAAATGTGGCGGCATCATATGTCGCCGACAGGTGTTCCGTTCCACGTTTTGCATCGGCGCTTAGAGTCAACAGTTCGTCAACGCGCTGCCTGATCTTTCGGCCGGGATCAAGCAAGCCGGTATGCCGACGAGAACTTTGCAGAAAACCCGCCAGGGCGTAATAGTCTTTCGTGGAAATCGCATCGAATTTGTGGTCGTGACACCGGGCACACGCGACAGTTAGCCCCAGGAACGTTTTGGAGAACACGTCGATCTGGTTGTCGACTTTGGCTGCTTCCTCACCACGTACGTCGACCGGAGCATGCTTGTCTTCGGCCAGAAACCAGAACCCCGTGCCGATGATCGATTCGTCGAATGTTTCCGTCGGGTGCAACCGGGGTTCGGGCAGAAGATCGCCGGCGATGTGTTCGAGGACAAATTGATCGTAGGGCACGTCTGCGTTAAAGGCTCGGATGACATAATCGCGATAGCGCCACGCGTTGTGCAGAGGGTAATCAAATTCATGGCCCAGGGTTTCAGCGTAACGAACCAGATCCAGCCAGTGTCGGCCCCAGCGTTCACCAAAGTGCGGTGATTTCAGCAGGTCGTCAACCACGGTCTGTAAGGCGATCTGGTCAGACGCGGTGTCCTCTACAAAGGCCCCGACCTGTTGAACAGATGGAGGCAGTCCGATGATGTCGAAGTACACCCGTCGAATCAGTGTGCGTCGATCGGCATCGTCAGCCGGCTGCAGTCCGATATGTTCCAGTCGAGCCAGTACGAAGGCATCTGCAGGATCAGCGCACCAGTTCGGATTGTTTACTTCGGGTGGTTGTGGATCGCCGATCGGTCTCCACACCCAGTGATTTTGTTTTCTTTGTTCCAGCGGGAATTCATCAGCGGGAATGGCTGTCGTTTGCCCGTTGAGTTTTTCCGGCCACGGCGCACCAGCGGCGATCCATTTGACAAGGATCTCCACTTCTGCCTGAGGCAGCCGTGTGCGGGGCGGCATCTCGAAACTTTGGTAGCGAATGGCCTCGACCAGCAGGCTTTCCTCCGGTTTGCCGGGCACGATGGCCGGGCCACTTTCGCCACCACGCAGGATGGCTTTTCGGCCTGTCAGAATCAATCCGCCCTTTGGTTCCTGCGGCCCCTTATGGCACTCAAAACAACGAGATTCCAGTAGCGGCACGACTTTGGAAGTGACGAAGGTGCGTTCTTCCGGCGACAATTCTGCCGGATCATCGGCGACGGCGTCAACTCCGCAAAGTGCGATCATCAGCACAGCGGCGCACGCGCGGCGGCAGCGATGCAGCAGATAATTCGTCCGAGAAAGTGTGGGGGGCATGCAGACAGTTCTGTTTCGAAAAGAAACGAGGGCGGAACACGTATTGTGTACGCGGACGGCACTCGATTTCAATATGGAACCTCAGCAATCGCTGGCTCGCCGAGTACGGCTGACAGTTGGAAACGGATTCAGAAGTCCAATGCGTCGAGATCGTCCATCAGGTCGTCAAATTCGTCGTGGCTGCGGTCGCTGATTCCGACCGACAGGCCCACGGCTTCGCGACCGTCGAGAATGAGTTCCTGGTCGCGTTCCTTGACAGCCATATCCAGAGCGGACGTCCCATCGTCGCCGCCAAACAGTTTTGACAGATCGATCTTGATGCCACCGACTTCGCCATCCGCACCGGCAATTGCGGGAGTCTTATGCTGGGGAAAGATGATCGCGTTTTCCGGACACACTCGGCTACAGGCCGGGCAGCCTTTCTTGCAGTTGTCCTGTTCTTCCACAAGGATGCGGTCCAGAGCGTCGACTCCGTACACACCGAACAGGCAGAAATCGATGCACTCCATGCAGTTCGTGCAGCGGGTGTAATCGATCACCGGATACCAGCGTCGACGTGTATCTTCGGGCAGAGCTTCCTTGTCGGCGTGGGACGTTGATCCGCTGTCCAAAGCTCGGCGAGCTTCCAGTTGACGTTCGGGCTGCAGGTAACGCTGCAGCTGTTCACGTTTGGGTGACCCATTGATGAAGCTCATCAGGTCCACGGTCTGGACGCTGTTTTCGTCGACGATGCGTTTGATCTCGTCAATATAATCACTCGCGTCCCTGCGAACTCGCAGGTCAATGCAGTAGAGCTTTCGGTTCGGCACGTCGACGGTGCCGATGCCTCGCGGTTCGTGACGGTCTTCTTCCTCGATGTCTTCGTCGTCTTCGCGTTCGCTGACGATCAGTGATGTGCCGTCCTGACCACGTACGCCGGCGCGGTCGAGCGTCCATCGTGTGGCCCGTTCATACAGCCAGCCGAGCACCACCAGATTTCCGGGAACGGACTTCAGAAACAACGTGCCCGTGTGATCGTGAGGCATGTCGTAGAGATGCGGCACCAAAGACACATCAACGCCCGGCTCCATGATGAGCGCCGTGAGAATGTCTTCTTCCATCTGCCGTTTGACGGGATTTCGACCCTGAGCCTGGCAAATGACGACTGTTACCTTGGTTCCGGCCATGAGTAGTCTTGTAATTCCGTGTTAACGAGCGAACGACCTTCCCAGAATAACGTATTTCCGGTGGAAATCGACGTCCGGTTGCGAAATCGTCGAAAGTCGGATGCATCCGTTGAAAGGCGGCAGGTTGGAAGAGCGTTTGAATTCGATTCAGCCCCCGCGCCGGCATTGGCAGACGGGCGATTCCACGCGCCGGGACGTTTCGGCGCGGTCACCTTCTCCTCGCTTAGGCTCGAACCTCCCAGTGGCAGAGTAAGGTTGAATCGTGATCAATCATCCGTTTCCAGGCGGCCCTGCCTGTGCTGGAAAGTCGAAAATTCGAAAACGCCGCTGGCAACTACTTCAGGGCGATTCGGCGACTGCTGTCGGAGCGAGCTGGAGAATGGTCAATGACCCAGATGTTCCGGAATCGCACGGGGTCGCTGTGGTTCTGCAGGCGAATCGGATAGGGATCGGACGATTCGGGGCGTCCCGCACCGGTCTTGCGTTCGACATCGAAGCAGTTGTGCACCAGCACACCATTGTGCCTGACGGTCAGTCTGGCGTTGCGGGTCTTTTTGTCCTCTGCAGCGAATCTGGGTGACCGGAATGTGATGTCGTAGGTCTGCCACTGCAGCGGCGGCAGGCACATGTTGACGTTCGGTGGCTGATAACGATAAAGCGCGCCGCATTCGTTGAACTTGCCGTCCAGTCCGAAGGAATCAAGCACCTGAACTTCGTAGCGACTTTGCAGATATACGCCCGAGTTGCCTCGCTTCTGTCCGCGGGCGGACGGCATGTAGGGCAGTCGAAACTCCAGGTGCAGCGTGAAGTCTGTGAACATGCGTTTGAAGTCGGCTCCGACCATCAACAGCCCGTCGTCCGTCACTCGGCCGTTATAGAATTCGTCTGTTGAGCTTCCATCGAACAGCACGATGGCATTTGATGGTGGCTGTTTTCCCAGCGTTGGGCTGGTGCGAACTACGCGATTGAATCCGCCGAGTGTATGGCCACGTTCGGAGCTCAGTACAACCTGGTTCCCGTGAATTCGAGCCGTCAGGCCATCACCGGCCAGGTTCGCGGTGTCGCCAACTCGCTGACCGAAAAGTTTCCGGCGTTTACTTTGGTTCCAGCCGGTACCGGGCAGGCCGTAGTCGTAGTAAACCGCGTCGAATTTGCCGCCCCCAAGAGCAACGACCTGCAGTCCGACTCGCCGAAACCCGTTGCACCTGCAGTTGGCATCGTCAGGCAGAATGAGGCCCGCGTATTCGCCCTGAAACGGAAAGTCGTCGTCAACAACAGCCGGGTCAGCGGACACGAACGGCGACGAGTCCTGTGCGAGCAGCAACGAAGGAGCGGCCAGGACGATTGCCATGTAAAAAGCAGAACGCATACGTGATTTCCAACAGGAAGGAGGTACGGACGGAATAGGGAAGGTGGTCGCCGAGGGCCAGGGCAGCCATCAGGTGAAGACAAATGCTGCAGCAAAGTGTGATGACTGGGCCGACAAGTCTCAAGGAGCAGTCGCCCAAACTTCAAACAATTGCCGTCCACTGTGCTCGCTGGTCGTCCACGTCAGTATTCAGCTCCGTTAAAAACCGTCTCCAAACAACCGAGAAGCGAAAGTTGATTGACGACGTGATCGGCCTTCGCCAGTATGCCCGTTGCTGAACCCGCCCTCCCACGTTCCCGCCTCATATTCGGAGTCACGTCGTGCCATCAGAACGTTCCCCCTTGAATCATCAGACTTCGAATGAAATATCGCGCCGCGGCTTTGTGGTGGCCGGGTCGGCCGCCGCCACGGCAACGTCGCTGGCTGCGGGACTGCACAGTTCGCCCGCATCTGCCGCAGGGAAGTCTGCTCAGGACAAGGTCGTCGTGGGCGTGATGGGACTTAGCCGAGGAATGTCATTGGCGCGGACGTTTTCGGATACGCCCGGAGTTGAGATCAAGTATCTGTGCGAAACGGATACCAACCGATTGAATGCAGCGAAGAAGTCGTTTGAAGGATTGGTTGATTACGGAGTGCAGACCACCGGTGACTTCCGGGAAATTCTGGATGATCCGGATGTCGACATACTGGTCTGTGCCGCTCCAAATCACTGGCACGCACCGGCCGCCATCATGGCCTGCAATGCCGGCAAACATTGCTACGTGGAAAAACCATGCAGTCATAATCCGTGGGAAGGTGAAATGGCCGTCGCCGCCGCGCGAAAGTACAAGCGCTGCGTGCAGATGGGCAGTCAGCGTCGCAGTGCCGAAAAGATCATTGAAGCGATGAAGCTGTTGCACGGTGGCCGGATCGGACGCGTGTATTACAGTCGCAGCTGGTATGCGAATTCACGGGGCACAATCGGCACAGGAACGCCCGCCGAAGTGCCGCCGCATATCGACTACGAACTCTGGCAGGGTCCGGCACCACGACAGCCGTATACTTCCAATCGTCTGCCGTACAACTGGCATTGGGTCTGGCATTACGGCAACGGAGAACTGGGCAATAACGGAATTCACTCGCTCGACCTGTCTCGTTGGGGACTGCAGGCAGACTATCCCACGCGAGTTGTCTCGTCCGGTGGTCGCTATCGATTCGAGGACGATCAACAGACCGCTGATTCGCACGTGGTTTCCTTTCAGTTCGAAGGCAAAAAGCAGATCATCTGGGAAGGACTCAGCTGCAGCCGTCTGGGACTGGATGGTAACGGATTCGGCGTGACCTTCCACGGCGAAGATGGCAGCCTCAAGCTGGATGGCTGGGGCTATTCGCTGCATGATGCCAAAGGTAAAGAAATTGAACGCGTGGCAGGAGCACGGTCTGATGCCGCTCACATTGCCAACTTTGTGGATGCGGTCCGGGCCGACGACCCGACCATGCTGAACGCCGAAATCGAGGAAGGCCACAAGAGCACGCTGTTGTGTCATCTCGGCAACATTGCCCACAGAACCGGCGACACGATCAACTGCGATCCATCAAACGGACATGTTCTGAATAATGAAGCGGCAGAAAGACTTTGGAAACGCGAATACGAGCCCGGTTGGGAACCGACGATCTGACGGTCAAAGGAGAAGAGGCGTCGGCCGGCCATCCTAATCAGTCGTTCCCGGCGTCGATGATCCGTTTACAGCGGATTGCGGTGACTGCTGGCCACGACAGCCGGGCCCCAGCCTAAGAAAACGGCGTGGCCACGAACCAGAACGGTTCACGAGAACAAGTAAACTGCTTACGGCAATTGTTTCAGGCCGGATCAGCCAATACGTGGATCGGAATATCCACAGCATTGGCCCAACCAACTTCTGTTTACCAATCCGAATGGAACAGCTGAAAGTCTGACGGGATTGATCGGTCTGACGGTCTGACCCGTTATTTGGCCACAAATTGCGGTCCGAGTTGCGAGCTGCCGCCTGGATTGCTGGCTTTGTGCGATGGTTTTCTGGTACCATCATGTTTGATCAGTTCATCAATCGCCTTCTTTATTCGGAGTTGTCCCGATGCGAACGCGGACGTTCTCAAAAGTCGTGACCTGCCTGTTGCCTAGTTTGTTGCTGCTTCCATTCACAGGTTGTGGAGGCGAGGGATCTGATTCCCAGGAAGAAACGTCAACGGATTCCGATGCGCCTGATGCCAGCGGCGGCGACATGAGTATGGGCGACGACACGGGAATGGGCGGCGACATGGAGGGGGACTACGAGGAGTCCGATGACGGCGACGGCGGCATGGCTATGGCTATGGCCGGGGGACCCGGCAGGCGAGGGCGCTCCGGACCAGGTTCCTCGATGATGGAAGGCATGGGCGACATGGACATGGAGGACATGGACGGTGACTACGAGGAAGAATACGCTTCTGGCGGGGGTGGCGGGGGTGGCCGGGGTGGTCCACCGCAGTCAAACCGTCCGGCTGATTTGGCGACATGGACAAGGGAACAACTTCTGGAAGCTGTGAAAGAGCGCGACGGTATGGTGCCTGCTGCCATCGAGGCCAGTCAGGCGTCGGCAGGCAGCGATCAGCAATTTGCCCAACTGATGACGGAAGTGCTGGCGACAGCGTCCGGAGTTGAGGCAGCTCCGGCAGCCATTTCGTTACCTGGTGTTCCCGGCTTTCCGTCTGGTCTGACGCCGAACGCAAATCGAGGCGGCCAGAAGCCCGTGCCACCGGGCGGCGTTTTTCTGGATTCGCGCACTCTGCGTCTGCAGATGAATCGCTCAAACGGCTATGCCCTGGATTCGATGGAAGTGATGCTGGGTGAAGCAATGCTGGGTTATGTGCCACAGGCAGTGCAGGGGACGCGGGGAGCGGCCGGACGACTACAGGGGGGCCTTGCTGCTCCGGGATCTCTTGCTGCTCCGGGATCTCTTGCTGCACCGGGGACCAGCAGTGGTCAGGGGGGGCGATCCAGTGCAGATATGGAGATGGGCGAGGATATGGAGGAAGACGATCCCGGGATGATGAATGATTTCGGACCTGGGTCTCGGTCTGGTGGTGGCGGACAAGGCAATGGAAGTCTGCAGGATCGCGAGATCGTGGAATCGGTTGTGCGGGCTCTGGTGAAGAATAACAGTGTGCCCGCGTGGCGCACCTTGAAGGCCATTCTGGCTGGATCCGTCGCGACGCCCCTTGCCGTTGAAGAGGCCGCTGAAGTGGTAATGATCCAGGCATTTTCGGGCGAGGCAGTGAATGCCGAAATGGCTCAGCAGCTGCTGTCGACCACCGTCAACAATGTGATGGCCGACCCAGAGCTGAACGCCGGTTCACTTCGTCTGTTGGCCGCTATCGCTCAGAACCCGACTGATCATTTTCTGAGGCTTGCGGACTTGCGCAGCGTTGCTCCGGCAGGCGGTCAAACGTCGTTACAGGGAAATCGTCGGGGAGGTAGCTCTCAACAGGCGGCCGTGATGAGGGGCAGCCGTGGCTCCGAAGGTATGGAAGACATGGAAGAAATGGACGGCGATTACGAAGATGGGGGCGGTCCTGGCGGTCCCGGCAGTTTTGGTCCTAACGCACGCGGTCAGGGAGTGCAGCCTGCGGCCATTGCCATCCAGCCAGTGAATCTACCCAACGTCAGACTGTCTGAAGCTTCCATGTTGCCGGTCGCCAGTATTCTGTGGAAGCCTGCGACGGTTGACATGATTGCCGACCATCTAAAATCTGCCCAGTCGCCCGCGGCCGTTATGGACGCGCTGGCATTCGCTTCCAACATTCCTTCCGGCCAGATCCGCCATGCGGCCTATGAATTATTCAAGCGAGGTTACTCGGAGGGCGCAGCGGGACTGGTTTCCAGTGGACTGTTTACGTCTATCGCTCGCGACCCTGGTATGCTGCCTGTCCTGAAGGCTTTGCCGCGTGAACGGCCTCCAACATCTCGGTCCGCTGTCGCCAACGTGGGTGTCGCTACGCCTGGTGCGTCGTGGACCAGTGCCACACAGGAACTTGTAATGTCTCTGAGAGAGCGCCTGCGGAACGTGGCAGACGATCCCGCTCTGGCATTCGATGGCACACAGCCGGTACGTCTTCACCGAGGGGCGATCCCGGAGCGAGCCATCGCTATCATGGCACCCGGTGACAGCTCCGACATTCTGGGCGATGCGGCTCCGTCGGCGATGCGTGTGTTCTACACGCGACTGCGTGTCGCGCCTCAAACCCCGTTGCAGCGGCAGGATATGGCCGACCATTATGAGACACGGACCAAAGGCTTCAAACGTTTGGTTGGCCAGAGCACGCTGTGGTATGACGGTGTGAGAAGAAATTCCAACGGAACTCGGATGACAATGGATGTTGTCATCGAACAGGCCGGAGCACCACAAGGTGGCGGCGGTTTTTCCGGTGGTCTGTCGGGCGAGGGTGGCGGTAACAACAGCGCTGCTCAGTACGTTATTGAAATCATTGTCGTTGAAACACGGGATCCGAAGGATCCGCCGGCCGATGCCAACGTCGCTTCAGCCGCAGCCTTAAACTAAACGGGGCTTGCGGATGTCAGCACGCGTGATGCAGAAGATGACGTGAACGAGCCCGGACTTTCAAATGCCCTGGCTGCCATGCAGCCTGATGCAAGGGCTTTCCCGATAGTCTGGCACCACAGGCCGCCGGGGTATAACGATTTCCTGTCTTGACGTTGTCGTCCTTCGGCCGTGGCAATTCCCCCCCTCCCCAGATATTTTCGTAACAATTGGAAGACCGCGACCCAGGTAATGAATCGATTCAGTAATCTTGCCGCTGACTTCTATTGCAATATGCATCTGAATACAGAAATGCCGCTGCCGAACAGCCGAGAGGCCGTGTTGGAATTCTTCGGACGCGTGCAGAAGTCGTATCCGCTGATGAAAAACTTCTACACGCGGGAAAACGGTGACTTTGTCATGGAGGAAGACAAGGATCAGCCGTTCCACCGCTGGGTCTCTCTGGAACCCCGTCGCATCTGCAGCGGTTTTGTAAACCCGCCGGACCCGGAGCAGGCCGAAGAACAGCATCGGTTGATTCTGGAGCTGGTGCCATACATGCTCAGCGTCAGCCCGCTGGATTGCGAAGCGCTTGACTACATGATGGGTTTTGATTTTCCCTATCGGGGTAACCACGACATGCTGGTTGCCCAGGCACTCGGTTGTTCGCCGGCGTTTGAACGTTTGCCCGGCCTTGACGGCGCGACGGTGCTGAATTTTGAACCTTCGATGACAATCAGCCTTGAAGAATCCTGTCGACTGCAGGCCCGACTCATGGTGGAAACTCGCACCAATGCCTACCACGTGCGACGCGATGAGTATCCGGAGGACCACATCAGCGTGTTTTTCACTGTGCGTCAATACGGCAGTATGGAACACGATGCGTCGTTCCCCGATCGAATGGTGCAGTTGCGTGAAAAATGCGAGGAATTGCTGGATTCATTTGTAATCGAGGAAGTCCTGATACCATTGGGACAGGCCATTGCAGCTTCCTGAGGTTTGCCACGGACGCGATGTCCCGGCAGGCAGCGCGTTGCCACCGGATGCCGAGGTCACGGGAGAATTCCCTGCCTGTGGGTGACGGCAGCCGATATTGCCTGAGGCAACGCAACACATTCCGAAGAATTTCCCGGGAACGCGTTGGGTGTCGGAGGCCCTGTCTTGAGACGTACGATACTTCGCGTCAGAATAGTAAGTGTAGAAGACAGGCGCACTGCTTTCGTTCGCTGTCGGTTCGAGGTAAATCTGTTTCTAGGATATATGGAATGAAGAGTCGAAGTGTTTGCTGGTGCCTGCTGTTGGGGGGCATGATTGCGTTGACGGGTGGTTGTGCAGAGTCCGAGTCGGAGGCTCCACCCGTGATGAATGCCATTGAGATGCAGCAGGCGGTGGAAGCTGCAGCAGAGGCCGAACGAATGCGTGTGGCATCGCAAGCACCAGTCGTTTCGGATTATTCGACGATGGACGACCCTGACGATTCCTGGGATGTACCCCAGCAGGGACAATTCGAAGTCGAATTCGACACCGCGGCCGGCAAGTTTACCATTGAGGTCAATCGGGCGTGGTCACCGGTTGGAGCGAACCGGTTCTACGAACTCGTCAAGGACGGCTTTTACGACGGGTGCGGATTCTTTCGTGTCGTGCCGGGGTTCATGGTTCAGTTTGGATTGGCGGCAGATCCTGCCGTGACCGCCAAATGGAAGATGGAGATTGCAGACGATCCGGTGGTGGAAAGTAACAGGCGTGGCTACGTGACATTTGCGAAGACGGGCGCGCCAAACTCGCGGACCACGCAGGTGTTCATTAACTTCGGAGACAACAGTCGTCTGGACGCCGACGGATTTTCCCCCTTTGGCAGGGTGACGAAGGGCATGGCGATTGTCGACAAAATCAGTTCTGCACATGGAGAACAACCCAATCAGGGAGCGATTACGTCGCAGGGCAACAACTATCTTGAAAGCAACTTTCCCAAGCTCGATTATGTCAATACGGCAACACTGATTGTTGACGACATGGCGGTGAGCGAGGCCGACGTTGAGGAAACGCCGGCTGTGCAAACGGATACATCGGCACAGGAAGATCCGCCGGAGGCACCGTAGAGGTGTCATCAACGTGGCTGCATGCCGAAGATTCGAAGTAACAATATTCCGCAACTCACAGCGAAGAGCTTCAAAGACCGCCTCATGACTGAGCCACGTGACAATTCTGACGACGGGCCGGACTTTAGTTTTCTGAGGAACGACCAGGTTAACAAAGGCGATGGCGAAGTCGATTTCGCCGGACTTCCGCAGAGTGGCGCCGATTCAGAAACGGACGGTCCGACCGAACCCGCAGCAGTTTCGCCGACCACTTCCCTGGAGGAGATTTCGGATCAGGCTGCAGGAGAAATCGATGAACCAGTGGAAGTGTCGTCGCAACAGACCGACGTAGATTCGGCGCCGCAGCTGTCGGCCAGTGCCATGTCGGATACTGTCGAAACGACGGACTCTGCCACGTCGCCGTCTGAGTTTCACGTGCCGGAAGACGGCGATTCAGCGGCGGCAGAAGCAGCGGACTCCGTTGACCTTAACGTGAAGTCTGTGGTGGCTGCCCATGATGAAGTTGCCGCGGTGCCTGAGGTGTCCGTGGCTGACTCGGTAACTGCGGCGGACTCACCGGCGCCTGATGCCGATACCGTTGTTGATGACGCTGTATCAGGTAATTCACGGCGGCCGCCGATGGTCCCCCAGAAGACGTTTTCCATTGTGGCTGGCTATGCTGGCGCGCTCACGCTCCTGTTTCTGTTGCTTTGGATCACCGGGCGAGTGTCACTGACGGGCCCGCACCCGCTGGAGAGTCTGCCGGACATCGCACCGCTGCAGGAAAACGAATTTCAGCCCGTTAACGCCAATGCCAGTCTGCCACGAGGCCACACCCTGAAACTCGGCGACTCTCAGCGTTTTGGCGACGTGATTGTTACGCCGTTAAGAGTCACAACGGAGCCCATTACGTTTGTCCACATGTCTTCCGGTTCGGTGGCTTCCGACAGGAAGACGCAGCCTGTGTTGAAGCTGTGGTTTGAACTGAAGAATGCGTCCGACGACGTGGCATTTCCGCCGTGGGACATAGGATTGATGTGCAGCAGAAGTCCTGCGGAAAGTACGGATGACAGCACGATGGCCAATTCCTGGTTGTTGGTTCGCCACACCGCGGACACTGATGAAACGCGATTGCTGAACTATTTGCACCCGCTCCAGAGTGAGTACGACCTTGTCGGGCAACATAGCCGACAGCTGGTTCAGCCAGGGCAGACGATGACAACGTTTATCGCCTCCAGCCCTGACTTTGCACAGCTGGCGACGGATACGGTCACAGGATATCGCTGGCGGTTACAATTGCGCAAAGGTGTAAACCGGCAGTCAGAAAACGGCGTGACAACACTGATCGACGTCGAGTTTACACAGGACGACGTATCAACATCCGGATGAAATTTTTACGGACATGAAGCGATTGTGATTGATCGTTCGATGTTCCGGCATCCTGGGAAAGTCACAAGGAGAGCAGCTATGAAAATTCCGCAGTTGATGCTGTGCGGGGCTATCCTGATGTCCGGTCGTGGCACGGCCGGTGTGTGTGCTGCAGAGGAAGTTGACATTGTCGTGAACAGGGCCCTGGATTATCTGGTAACTCGGCAGAAACGTCAGGGGTACTGGGAGGCGGAACGCGGTCAGTACCGTGTGGCGATGACGGCACTGGTGGGCACGGCCATGCTGGCGGAAGGATCGACGGCCACCACCGGACGTTATTCCTCCCGGATTGGCAAGGCTGTGGACTATCTTCTGGCCGTGAGTCGTCCCAATGGACTGATCGGCTATCGCGAAGACTTTCATTACACCTATGGCCACGGCTTTTCGATGGTTTTTCTGAGCCAGGTGTATGGCGAAGAAGAGGACGTTCGTCGCCGCGAGGAAATTCGAGAAGTACTCACCAAAGCCGTGCAGTTTTGTGCAGATGCGCAAACGTCTCGAGGCGGATGGGGCTACGTTTCCGCGAAAGAAGGCAACGACTTTGACGAGGGGTCCACGTGCATCACACAGGTTCAGGGACTGCGGGCGTGCCGGAATGCGGGCATTCCTGTGTCGAAAGAGATCATTGATCTGGCAATCAAATACATCGCCGATTGCACGACCCCTAAAGGCGGCGTGCAGTACAGTATCCGCGGAGGTGGTCCACGACCACCCATCACGGCCGCCGCGCTGGCTGCGCTGTTCAATGCCGGCGAATACGACACTGAACTCACGAAGAACATGCGTTCCTACTGTGAGGAAAAGATCTGGCCCGGCAAACGCTTGAAATCCAGTTCCGGTCACTGGCACTACATGCACTTTTATTATGCTCAGGTGATGTACCGTCAGGGTGGTGACCGCTGGAACGATTATCGTCGGGAGATCGAAGAAAAACTGCTGAAGGAAGTCAGCAGTGGCGGCGGCTGGTCGGATCGACAGATTGGTCCGGTTTATACAACTGCGGTCAACTGCATTATCCTGCAACTGGACAAGGGCTATCTGCCCATTTATCAACGATGACTCGGCCATTGTCTGTTGAAGATCACTTTCCCTGCTGCCGACACGAAGCCATTATGAAATTCACGTCTTGTATCTGTCTATCGCTGGTGCTGTCTGTGGCCGGCTGCGGCGAACCTTCGCCGGTGTCTGAGAATCCGGCACCCCAGGCAGTACCGTCCGGACAGCCGGCTGTCGTTGTCGAGCATTCTGACTCTTCGGCCGATCCGGTGGCCACAGAGCAGCCCCTGGAATTCAAACCTCTGACTGGTGCGGCGTTGATTGGCGGTGGAGCAGCAAATTCACCGTCCGGCCATTCGGCGGGGCAGTTGAGCTCAGAACAGAAAATCAATGTGATCATGGCTAAGTTGAAGCCTCTGCAGGTGATGCTGGGAAGCTGGCGTGGCACAACTCGACGCGAATACGACGGCTTCAAAGCCGTCGACAACCACGAATGGATCTGGGACCTGCGCAGCCAACCGGGTCAGCCGGCTTTGGCATCGGCGTCCGACAGAAGTCCGTACTTAAAAAAGGCCAGCCTCACATGGATCCCGGCGGATTCCGCTTTCGAATTGACGGCGACGGACGTTAACGGAGTGCAGCGAACGTTTACCGGAGACTACACCGACCCGGTTCACGAAATTATTGGTCCGGACGACAAGCTGCATCGTGTTTTTCGACTGGAGCTGACTCAGACTGACCGATCAGCGGAGCAGGCCGGTGGTGAGCGCTGGCAGGTGTCGTTCGCTCAGCAGGAGAACAACCGTTATCTGCTGGAGGTCGACAAACGTCGAGGTACGGCAGCCTTCCGTCGGTTTGACACGGTCTCTACTCAGCGCGAAGGAACATCGTTTGCGTTGAGTGATTCCAGTTACGGTGAGAAAGAATGCATCATCTCACAGGGGCTGGGCACCATTTCCGTATCGTGGAACGGCAAGTCTTACTGGGTTTGTTGCAGCGGATGTAAAGCTGCCTTTGAAGAAGATCCGGAGACCTGGATCGCCCGTGCGGAAAAGCGTAAGAGTGAATAGAGCGGCTTAGTTATTCTCCTGAATCGTTCGGGCTCGTGGGCACGCTGTTTTCTCAGGCCAAAACGCGTCCTTTGCGGCCACGAGTCACCGCAATACGCTGTAGAAACGAAACGTTGATAATGTTGAACACTGCTGTCGAAGCGTTCTCGGGCCTCACGTGTCAGATCGTTGATGGACTAAAGCCCGGCACAGCGGCGACGAAACTTGTCGTGCTGTCCCACGGATTCGGTGCCCCGGGGGATGATCTTGTGGGGCTGGCCGCCTTTCTGATTCGTTCCAGCGAGTCGGTGGCGGCCACTTGTCGATTTGTTTTTCCGGCGGCACCGATCGACCTGTCGCCCATGGGCATGCCTGGCGGTCGCGCATGGTGGCCAATCAACATGGCGAAGCTGGCGGAAATCAATCAGACAGGAGATTACGACGAGCTGACGAAACTGTTGCCGGACGGGATGTTGGCAGCGTCTGAACAGCTTCTGGAAGCGTTGCGAGAGATGCAGACGCGGTATGGTCTGGATGATTCCGCAACGGTGCTGGGAGGGTTCTCGCAGGGTGCCATGCTGAGTACAGACGTCGTTCTGAGATATGCAGTGCTTCCCCGGAACCTTGTGCTGTTTTCAGGGACGGTACTGTGTTCTGCGGAATGGCAGCAGTTCGCAGCTGATCATCCTGGATGTCCGGTGCTGCAATCACACGGGCGACAGGATCCGGTTCTGCCATATCCTCCCTCTGAATCGCTGAGAGATTTGCTGGGACGCAACGGATTTGCTGTCAACTTCCGTCCCTTCGACGGCCCACACACCATTCCTGAGCAAGTGTTGATTGATCTGGCGCGATTGCTCTGGTAGTAACGAGGTGTTGACAAAACACAACAGCCCAATCGGGAGTTTTCGATTGTGCGCGATGGAACGGTGGCAGATAGTGTGTACAAATGACCATTGATCACCGAATCTTCGGGTGGACTGGATATCGATAATCGTCGTACCAACGAACAATTGGCGTTCTAATGAGCAATTGCCGTTCTAATGAGCAATTGTCATACTAAAGAACAGTTGTCGTACCAAGGAACAATTATCGTCATGAAGAGAATCGTTTCTGTTCCGCACCACTCTGCCCCTGAGATTGAGCCTCCTCCCCAAACGCGAAAATGGATTTACCGTTACCTCCCGCCTATGCATCCAGTGGGTTGCTGCGCGTGTCCATGCGTGCTGCGTTTCTGACCACGTTTCAGGATCTGCTGGACGAATTCGACGTAAATCGCAGTCCGAGCGTTTGCCCGGGTTTCCTGGCTCAGGTTCCAATCGTCGCCGGTTGTGCCCCACAGGTTCAGCTGGATGTTCTGTTCAGGACCTGGCAGCGGATTGCATCGGGACGTGAGGATCTGACTGCGGTTGAGCAGTGCATATGTTTTTACGCCATCGGTGAACTTGCACGCCTCGGGGAAGTCGACGATCATCGCATGATTGAACGTGCCGTGGACGGGACAAAGGTCATTGATCTCAACGACCGTACCTGGCTTACATCTACGTTGCGAGCGATACAGATTACGTGGCCGTTTCCAGTTGACGCCGCTGATTTGCAACGCGACGTAAGTCTGCTGATGGCCGATGCTGACTCCGCACGAGTGACCAACAGGGCACCGTCCGTGGCGGACGAATTTCTTGATCTTATCGGCGACTGGACAGTGTCGCCGCAAATTCTCAGAAACGCCAAGGGCCTGTTGACGTCTGACGAATTCATTCGGCTGGGCCGGTTCTTTTCTGAACACCCACATCTGATGAATCTGTAGGGCAGATTACGTTTTCCGGACCGTAGGCTATCAGCGATGTTGGTGAGCGTTCGCGAGGCTGCGTTGTTCTTCATACAAGCCCGCTGCGTCAGCAAGTGTAGTTCACCAGCGCACTCAAACTGCTCGCTGGCGTTTAGAGCCTGTATCCCGCTCTGCTTGCTGCTGGTGGGCAGGCCGGTTGATTCATGCCGATACGCGTCGTTCGCATTCACGTCTCTGCGTCATATGGTGTCTGTCAGGCGCTGACGTGTTCGGTATGTCGCTCTGGATGCAGCCAGACCCAGCTTTTTCCCAGACGTCCGCCGTAGTTGCCAGCGGTGATCTTCACCAGCCCCGCAACATCCTGGGCCGCCGCTATGGCAGCTTGTGTGGCGTTGGAGACAGCCAACAGGTCTCGACCGTTGATGATGATCTCCATTGCGCAGGTGACACCGTCAGGCAGTTCCGAGGCGATCTGCCTGTCATCAGCCAGTGTGGGACAGAACCGTTCGTTGGTGCTGGCGAATAGAAAACTGTAGTTGCTTCCGGCCTTGGATCCACTGGACGCGACGCCACCCGGAAACGGTGTGATGACAACCGGGCAATCCTGGCACGCATCAACGGCACGTTCCGCCGCCAACAAGGCTGCTTCTTCGGTTGTGCCCATGAACCAGAGGTTTCCGCCCATGACTCCATCGTGGTAAGGAAACCGGCGGTCTATGCAGAACTCCCCTGCCATTGTCGGGACCACCCACATCCTGCGTTCGAAGCGTTGCTCCAGTTTCTCAAATCGATCACCAAAGTAAGCCACTTTGCGGCCCAGGCGATAATAAGGCTGAGCCTCGCACTGATCATGCCGGACCGAGAAGCATCGTGTCGTGGGGCACGGCAGCACGCCCTGGCTGACTCGGCCCAACAACGTTTTCTCCAGTGCCTGCACGCGGTGTTTCCAGAACCGCGGAACATGAAGTTGACAGATGGCGCCTGGTCGGCCATCCGGGGTCTGGAAACTTTCGTCCCCCCCGGGCCCACGTAACGTTCAACTCCGGCTTCGCAATCGCACATGATGGAAGACGAAGCAAACCCCGTGGCGGCGTTGACTGCGTGATCCAGCCATCTGCGATCCCGAGCTGTGATCAGAAACTCAACCCACAGGCTTCGAAATGCCTCGGCGTAAGTGTCCTCGATTTCCACGGTCATGACATTTCCAATGCGCAAATCAGTCATACAGCGACCGAACTGTATTGAACGTCGCAGAGTCCGGTTGCATAAGTTAGTGGCCACTCCGCATGGGCGCCGGCTTCACGAAACGTACCGCAGACGCACAGATCAATTCTGTCCTGCAGATCCGCGACCCCGTCCGGGATAAACGCGATTCTCTGTGATGACTTTGTCCATGAACACATCATGAGAGGCGACGGGAATCTCTTCAAACATCTGGCATTCAAACGCCAGAGCGATCAACGGTGTGTCCGGTCGGGCGTGTTCCAGTAATTTGTCGTAATAACCTTTTCCATGACCCATTCGAGCGCCACGGGCATCGAAGCCGACCCCAGGCACCATGATCAGATCCAGTTCCTCCACATTCACCTGCTTCTCAGACAACGACCGTAACTCCTGGCGCGGTTCCAGAATTCGGTACATGCCGATTTCCAGTTCTTCCATACTGCTGAGCCGGAACAATTGCAGCTCGCCATCGTCGTTGCACCACGGCACCACAACTTGCTTTTGAGATTCGAGCGCTGCAGGCAGGTCAACTCGAGTACGAACCTCGCTGCGGACATCGACATAAAACAGGACAGTGGACGCCGTCGCATATTCCGGCAACGCCATGAATGCACCGACGATTCGGCGGCTGAGTTCGTCTTTGTTTTCCTGATCGTTGCGGCTGGCATGTGCCTGTTTGCGGAGTGAATTCTTCAGATTCTGAACGGCGACGTCGGTCATATTGCGGCCTCGTTTGCACCTGTGGCGTTAAAGCGTGGGGCAGGTATTTTCGCTCTTGCCGGCGGCTTTTTACACGGCGCAGAGCGGTCTTGCAATAACGTGCAGCGTTTCCTCATCGGCAGGAAAACAGCTGTCCCACGTCACTGTGTGGCTGAGCACCGGCGAACTGAAACTTCCCGGACAGTAATGGATGGCGTTCGTTCTAAACGAAGGAAGAAGACGTTAAACTTGGTCCTGAGCAGAACCTGTCGCTGATATGTCAGTTTCAGCAACCTGCAGAAGCGGGTTCTCTGGCTCGTCCTCGTCCGTCAGCTTCCCTGGCTCGATCGGTCCGAGCCGCAAGCCTCCTGAGAATCCGAAGCCATCGTCTTTTCCCGCCGTATTACGAAATCTCCATGACTACCATCCAAGACTTAAGCAGACTGGAACGCCTGGAATGCGAAGTGTTCGCAAATGCTTCGGTGGCTGCCCGCCATGTCGCAACTCAGATTGCCGATCTGATTCGAAATCGCGCCGCGAAGCAGAAGAACTGCGTGCTGGGCCTTGCCACGGGTTCGACCCCGGTCGGTATCTATGCTGAACTCGTGAAGATGCACAGGGACGAGGGGTTGTCGTTCCAGAACGTCATTACGTTTAATCTGGACGAATACTATCCCATGCAGCCCCATGAGTTGCAGAGTTACGTTCGGTTCATGCGGGAACATCTATTCGACCATATCGATATTGCGGAAGACAACGTTCACATTCCCGACGGCACTGTTCCTGCGGCGGAGGTGGGCGACTATTGTCGTCGGTACGAGGAGAAGATCGCGGAAGTAGGGGGGATCGATATTCAGCTGCTTGGCATCGGTCGCACGGGCCACATTGGCTTCAACGAACCCGGGTCAGACGAGACCACGCGGACACGCCTGATCACTCTGGATTCTGTGACGCGAACCGATGCCGCCAGTGATTTCTTCGGTGCCGAGAATGTCCCCCGTCGCGCCATCACAATGGGCGTGGGCAGCATTCTGAACGCATGGAAGATCTTTATTCTGGCGTTCGGTGAAAATAAAGCGGCGATTGTCGCCAGAACCGTTGAGGGTCCGCCCGCCTCGTCCGTACCTGCGACTTACCTGCAGCAACATCGCAACGTCGAAATGCTGCTGGACCAGGCAGCGGGCAGTGCCCTGACGCGGACGCGATTTCCCTGGCTGGTGGAATCCGTGGAATGGACTCCGGAGATCATTCGTAGAGCCGTTATCTGGCTTGCGGAAAAGATGGGGAAGGCGATTCTGAAACTGACAGATTCCGACTACAACGAAGAAGGTCTGCAGGAGTTACTGACGCGATATGGCACTGCCTACGAAATCAACCTGGAGGTCTTCCGTCACCTGCAGGGAACTTTGATCGGCTGGCCGGGCGGCAAACCAGACAGCGCAAAACTGCCGGGGGACCGTCCCGGAGAGTTTGACCATATTTTTCCGAAGCGAATCATCTGTTTTTCTCCTCATCCGGACGATGATGTGATCTCGATGGGCGGTACGCTCATTCGTCTGGCGGATCAGGGGCACGATGTCCACATCGCTTACCAGACCTCAGGCAACATCGCGGTCTTCGATGACGACGCGATTCGGTTTAGTGAATTTGCTGCAGAATTCTGCACGGCATTTAATATCGGTGTGAAGGAAGTGCAGTTGCTGGAATCCCACATGGAGGAGTTTCTGCAGAATAAACAGCCCGGACAGGTGGACAGTCCGGAGGTTCAGAAGATCAAGACGATCATCCGTCGCGGCGAGGCCAGAGCCGGGGCGCGATGCTGCGGTGTTCCGAATGCCAAACTGCAGTTTCTGGATATGCCGTTTTACGAAACGGGCCGCGTGAAGAAGGAACCTCTGGGAGACGACGACATTCAGATCATTGTGGACTATCTGCGGAAGATCAAACCTCATCAGATTTACGCCGCTGGAGACCTGTCGGATCCTCATGGCACGCATCGCACCTGCCTGAAAGCGATCATCCAGGCGTGTGATATCTGTCGTGACGACGATTGGTTCAGGGAATCCGAGGTCTGGATGTACCGTGGTGCGTGGCAGGAATGGTCCATCTATCAAATACAGATGGCGGTGCCGCTGAGTCCCGTGGAAGTGGAACGCAAACGTCAGGCGATTTTCAAACACGAATCGCAAAAGGACCGGGCCCTGTTTCCGGGACCGGACGTGCGCGAATTCTGGCAGCGCGCGGAAACTCGCAACGCCAACACGGCTCGCGATTATGATGCGTTGGGGCTGGCCGAATACGAGGCGATTGAAGGATTCGTCCGCTGGGACGGCAAGTGGGGCCTCGATGACTGAGCAGAAATCAAAGGCTCGGTGATTACCGGTGACAAAATGCCGGCGTCGGTACGAGTGCCGGACGTTTTAGTCCCGTGAAGCGGTCTCGTCGCCGGATTTGGCGCCGCCGATCGTTCGTATGAATTCGGTGAATCTCGACGGACGCAGCGAAACGACTTTCTGATTTCGGCTGAATTTCAGCAGATCAAGCAGCATCGCTTCGGCAGATTCATAGCGTTCCGGCGGAAGTCGGGCGATGGCGTTTAGCACGATCGTTTCGAGGCCTTTGGGGATCGACGGATCCAGTTGCCGAGGGTGCGGGGGATCCTGTTCAAGAATCCTCGACAGCATATCCTCTTCATTTTTTGCCTCATAGGCGGGTTGCCGTGTCAGCAGCTCATAGAGTGTCATACCCAGAGAATAGATATCACTGCGCGCGTCGTGGTTGCCTTCCAGTCGTTCCGGAGCCATGTAACGCAGGGTCCCCATGACCTTCATGGATGATTCGGCGGATGCCGTGTCGATTGTTTCAGACAGGCCAAAATCGGTGATCCACACACGACCCTCACCATCCAGCAGCAGGTTCGCGGGTTTGATGTCGTTGTGCAGAACTCCATCGCCGTGAGCACACCGTAACGCCTGGGTTGCCTGGATGGCGATCTGAGTGAAGCTGCTCCATGATGATTTTGTCAGCTTCTTACGTCGCACCTCGGATGCTTTGCGCACGTCTTCGGCGGTGCGAATGGCCGACATCGTCGTGGTGGAAATATAGCCCGTCGGCTTGGTTGATTCCGCCCGTTCAATTTCGTCCTGGTACATCACACCGTCCACTTCGCCCAAGCGGCGGATGATAACGTCCAGCCCGATGCCATCGACAAACTGCATCACGTAGTAGCAGTAGCCGTGCTCCTGACCAAATCTGTACACGGGGACAATGTTGCGGTGCCGCAATCGGGCCGTCGTGCGTGCTTCTTCTTCAAAGCGTTTTTGCCATTCGGGGACCATTGAAACCCGCCACGGCAATACCTTCACGGCCACGATGTGCTGTGATGAGGTATCCCGCGCCTGGAACACCACACCCATGCCACCTCGTCCGAGTTCACACAGCAGTTCGCACGTTCCCAGGCGTTTGAAGGGGAACGTTTCGGGCATGTTTCTGTGGATGGCGGCAGTTTCGTTTTGCTGCCGTGCCTGTTCCAGCAGTGCCATTACGGGGAAGGACTCCCGAATGACGGCCGCGTGCAGCGGAAAGCGTCTGGCGTAGTTTTCGATGGACGGCATCTGACCGGCCCGCAGTTCTTCGACAAACTGTGTCGCCAGAATTTCCACCGGTGCCCGGGAGCGCAGTTCGCCCTCGTTCTGTTGCTCAGGGAATCCCTGCAGGTGAAAATCAGTTTCGTCGACCGAATCGCTCACGTTTGTTTTTTCCAAAAGGGGGGTATCTTAACAAACGTATATCGTCGGCGATCCTCCGCGTTACTGGTCCAAAAATCCGGGCAGTGCCGAAAGAACGCCCTTTAATCGGCCCAAAGCTCGCATGTAGCGGTCGCTGGCCGCCTGATCTGAAATTCCAAGAATCTGTGCCGTTTCACGATTTGTCAGTTGTTCAAAATGACGCAGGGCGAGTACTTCCCGGTCGATTTCGTTCATCGAAGCCAATGCCGCCTTCAATTGCTCGGACAGCTCTTCCCGCAGTGCTGCCTGCGTGGGGGACGTCAAATGTCCGAGCAGATGAAAAGACAACGAAAACGACGTCGATTCCGAACTCCAGCCCTTGTTGATGGAGAATTCCATCGCAGCATTGCGCTTCTGCGTGCCCAGGTGTCGGCGGTGGATGTCAATCATCGTCTGTCCCGTGATCAATCGGAACCAGACGAAGATTGAACGGGATGCGTCTGACAGAAAATGGTCGATTCTCTGGACGACGGACAGCCAGGCTTCCTGCAGGACGTCATCAGCATCCACCCGTCCGTGCAGTCGTGGATCCATACGAAAATTCACCATCCGCCATAATCGATCTCGATGCGTAGAGAACAGTTCGGCGAGTGCATTTTCGTCGCCGTTCACAACTCGTTCGATCAGTTCTCTTTCTGATTCCGTTTGCGACACGTGGCTTCCTGGCAGCTAAATAGGTAGTCGGCGGACGTCCAAATTGGATCCCACAGGCGTTATCGTTGCCAGTTATGCCTCGATTATGCAAGTGGAAAGGACAGAACCGCAGAACTGGTGCCTGTGTCTGGAGGGCGGGTATTCGTTGCCATCCTTTGGAATCAGCGGGCTCCGTGGTGGCAGGGGCAGGACTCAGCGGTAACATTCGCGTGGAAATTATCACTCCATTCAACAACTTCGGAGAGAACGTATCGTGGCGGAATCTGTAATTCTCGCGTACAGTGGCGGATTGGACACATCGGTTCTGGTGGGATGGCTGCAGGACAAAGGATACGACGTACACTGCCTTTATGTTGAACTTGGGCAACCCTGCGAGGATCGCGCCGCCATTCTGCAGAAGGCACTTGATATTGGTGCAAAGTCCTCGGAGCTGGTGGACGTTCGCGAAGAAATGTGCCGGGACATTGCCTTTCCCACTTTGCAGTGGCAGGCGAAGTACGAGGGCATCTACCTGCTCGGCACGTCGATCGCACGGCCTCTCATTTCCAAGGTCTGTCTGCAGCGAGCTCGGGAGGTTGGCGCGGTCGCCTTCGTACATGGAGCGACCGGCAAGGGAAATGATCAGTGCCGGTTTCAGCTTGCCGCCGAAGCGCTGGATCCGACGGTGAAGATCATCGCACCATGGAGAATGGAAGAGTTCCGCGACCTGTTTCCCGGTCGTACCGAAATGTTGGCGTATTGCGAGGAAAAGAACATTCCCGTGAAGGCCAGTGCCAGCAAGCCGTATTCCAGCGATGAGAACTGCCTGCACATCAGCTACGAAGCCGGCGATCTGGAAGATCCGACGGTTGATGGCGAAACAGTCATCGACTTCGGGATGACCGTGTCACCTCAGGAAGCGCCTGACAAAGAAGAAGTCGTGCAGATTGCCTTTGACTCCGGCGTCCCCGTGTCCGTCAACGGCGAAACGCTGTCTGCGGCGAAGGTCGTGGAAACACTGAATACAATCGGTGGACGCAACGGAGTCGGTCGGATCGATATCATTGAAAACCGCTTTGTCGGGATGAAGAGTCGCGGCGTCTACGAAGCTCCCGGAATGACGCTGCTGTATGCCGCTCATCAGGCGGTTGAGCAGATGACGCTGGACCGTGATCTGACGCATTTGCGTGACCAACTGAGTCCCGTTGTCGCCGAAATGGTCTACTACGGTCACTGGTACTGTGCCAAAATGGACGCGCTGCTGGCATTCATTAAAGAAGCTCAATCGGTTGTCACGGGCGAAGTGACAATGACGCTGTATAAGGGCAATATTCGCGTCAGCAGCCGAACTTCTCCCAACAGTCTGTACGACGCAGAAATCGCCAGCATGGAAAAAGGCGGCGATTACAATCAAAACGACGCCGAAGGTTTTCTACGGCTGATGGGGCTGCCAGGGCGAGTGCAGGGTATTGTGCGGCCTCGGGACTATTAAGTGACTGCGACGACGATGATCGACATTATCCTTAACGGCGATGCTCGAACTGTTTCGGCAGACTGGACAATTGCCGATCTGTTGTTCGATCTCGACATCAATAATCGTTATTGTGCGGTCGAGCGTAATCAGAAACTGATCCCCCGCGAAGAACACGCCGACTGCAAACTGACAGATGGCGACTGTGTGGAAATCGTGACTCTGGTGGGCGGTGGTTAAGGTCACTGTCGTCCAGGAGTTTTTCAAAGAAGCCAGAAGCAATGACGACTGCTGTTTCGCAAGCCCCGTCTGATGAACAGATTGTAATCGGTTCGCACACGCTGAACTCACGGCTCATCGTGGGGACAGGCAAGTACGCCACGTTCGAGCAGATGAAGGAGTGTCTGGCAATCAGCCGGGCCGACGTCGTCACGGTGGCTGTCCGCCGGGAACGACTGGTCGATGCTGACGGTCGCAACATTCTGGACTTCATCGACCTGGCCAAGTACACGATTCTTCCTAACACTGCGGGCTGTTTCACCGCCGACGATGCTGTCCGCGTGGCCAGATTGGGCCGCGAGATCCTGCGAGGATTAGAGAATCCCGGTTTCGACTGGGTGAAGCTGGAGGTGCTCGGCGACACTAAGACACTGCTGCCGGATCCAGTCGCGACCATCGAAGCATGTCGGCAACTCGTCGATGACGGTTTTCAGGTTCTGTGCTATACTTCCGACGACCCAGTCACAGCCCGCCGTCTAAAGGACGCAGGAGCGTCTTCGGTCATGCCTGCCGGCAGTCCCATCGGCAGCGGACAGGGAATTTTGAATCCGAACAACATTCGGATCTGCATGGAATATCTCAAGGAAGACGATCCGAACTATCCGGTCATCGTCGATGCCGGTGTCGGCACCGCCAGCGATGTGGCCTTTGCCATGGAACTCGGCTGCGACGGTGTCCTCCTGAATACCGCCATCGCCAGTGCAACGAAGCCTGACTTAATGGCGGATGCGATGCGTCAGGCCTGCATGTCCGGACGCCTGGCGTTTAAAGCCGGAAGAATTCCTCGCAAGCTGTACGCCACCGCTTCCAGCCCAATAGACGGCACCATCTCCTGATGCGGGTGCGGGGCGGCCCGCAAGCCGATGCGAGCGGACGCTCGGAACGTGTTGGTCCGCTCCCGATGTTCGCTACGGGAGACGCGTGTGAAATACGTCGATGTCGGGGGCCGGGAGGCAGTCCGGATGCGTCGGCTGTCGTGAGCCGCACGGCGCTGGTCGCCGTTGAATGGCAGTGTTTTCACCCGCGGCTGGCGCCTTGCGGCTCACTTTCTCAAGTCTTCGGACGGCCTGCTGGCTCTGCTGCGCGGCGGCCCGCGGTCGCCCCCCAATCTATCGCTCGGATGGTGCTGGTCCGCTCCCGCTTTTCGCCTCAATTCAAGGGGCATTTCCGGCGATTCGAGCACTCTTGTTTCGCGGAATGGGTACGGATCGCAGAATGCTGTTCCCTGCCGTAGGAAGTTTGAAACGCAGGCATTTCGTTTGCCAGACGGCATCGCATTGTGTCGAAACATTTGCCATGCTCGTTTACCGAGTGAGCGACTACCGGGCCAGGCTGCTCTGTCCGATGCGGCCCAACGCTAAACCGTCCGATTTCCACTACGCGAGTCAGTACTGGATTGCCCCCTCCTCGACCCGTTTTGCCATAACCCAGGAAAGAGTTTCAGAATGTCCGACCTTATCGTCCCTCACGGTGGTCTGTCAGAACTCGTTTGTTGCACCGTTTCCGAAAGCGACCGGGAAACCTTTCTTGCAGCAGCCGGCGAACTTACAAAAGTACCAGTCTCAGCCGCCGATCTGTCGTCTGTTTACCGCATCGGTGACGGGACGCTCAGTCCGCTGACGGGACCGATGAATTCACAGCAGTGGTGCTGGAAGAATCCACGATTGATTCCAACGGTGCGAAGTATGCCTGGACGATCCCGATCGCTTTCCCCATTGATGAAGCACTGGCCGGACAGGTCTCTGCCGGACAGAAAGTGGCTTTAACCACGGCTGACGGTGACATCGTGGCCACTGTTGATGTCAACGACGTCTATCCATGGGACAAGGCGGTGTACATCAAAAGCGTTTACGGCACGGACCGTACGGATCATCCGGGTGGTAAAATGGTGACGGTCAACGACGACAACATGACGCACCTCATCGGCGGCACACTGCAGGCGTTACCTCAGCCGAAGAACGCTGTTTTTGGGAAGTACGTGCTGACACCTCGTGAAGTTCGAGCCAAACTGGCGGACAAGGGTTGGGACGCGGCAGTCGCATTCCAGACACGTAATCCGCTGCACCGAGCTCACGAGTATGCTCTGGTGTACGGGCTGGAAACTCTGCTGAAGGCCGGCAAAAATGCCGGGGCCGTCCTGAACCCTTTGGTTGGCGAAACCAAGGGTGATGACGTGAATGCGGAAATCCGCATGCAGACGTATGAAAAGCTGATCGACAGTCGCGGCATGGGTGAAGGCGACAGCGATCCGAAACTCTGGGGCAGTCGAGATGACAGCGTGCCTGATCGCGTGTTGCTGCTGGGCCTGGACATCAAGATGTTTTACGGCGGCCCCCAAGAAGCGGTCATGCACGGGATTTATCGCCAGAACATGGGATACACGCATATCGTGATCGGTCGCAAGCATGCGGACGCTCCGTTCGAAGATGGTTCCGCCATCTGGGGCGACTTTGACGCACAGAAGATCTTTGAGAATCTGAACGGTGATCTGCAGATTCAACCCGTGAAGGTGGGTTTCGCGGCTTTCTACGAAGCGCCGGGTCGAGTCGACCTGATGGAAAACCACCCCGATGAAAAGCCGGTATTCATTTCCGGCAAGGCCGTCCGAGCCACGCTGCAAAAAGGCGAAATGGTTGACGCCCGAATTATGCGGGAAAGCACTTCGGAAATTCTGGCAGCGGCGATGAAGGTCAGCTGACGGCAGTATGGATGTCTCACTCCTGCTTCTGTCCCGTCTTGACAATGGTGCGCGAGTGCGACGAAACAGATTGCGACATGAGAGGCCCGGCTATCAAAAGCCGGGCCTTGCTGCGTTTCGGCTTCGCGATCAGTCGACGGAATTCCCGTCGGTCAGTAGTGTGCCGGGGCAATCAAGCGCCGCTTCGGCCACCCTGGGATGAGCCGCCGGGACAACTTTGATTCGCCGATCCGCGCTCCACGTTTACCCAACTGTCTTTGAATGGCTGGGGCGATGTCGTCGGGAATCGGCCGATTTCGCGGCGAGCAGAGATGGTTTTTGGACGCAAAATGCCCTTTTCGGCCGGTTAAACCCGGCTGGCCTGTCAGAAACCTTCCACGTGCGGGAAAGCTGGCACCATTTTCGAAATCGAAAGGAATCGCTCTTTTCCGGGAAAAAGGCCGTCGATAGTATTCGCAATCTTAATTTCTCAGGGTTTCTACAGGCCATTTCCGCTCAGAAATCCGCGACAAAGTGTTCGGCTTGAGAAACCGAACTGACCCGGTTCAGTAATACTGAAGGTCAATGGCGCGGCGGTTTGCCGCACGGTACGAGCTACTGCTCGGAAAAGAAGAATGCTTTCAACAGAACAAAAACTCGCAATATAGTGGAACGGCGCAACGACGCCGGGCGAGTTGTTTGATCGAGTTGGATCGCCCCTGGCTGACCAGCAGCATTCCCTTAAGACTCTTTTGTGCGGACGTTCCGTACAGCATGCTTTTTCAAATTGGCATCTATCAAACGGTAGACCCAGCACTCAGGACGGTTGGAGAAATGGCTGATCTCAGTCGTGTTCGCAACATTGGAATTTCCGCTCACATCGATTCAGGAAAGACGACGCTGACAGAGCGCATGCTCTATTACTGCGGCCGTATTCATAAGATTCGGGATGTGAAGGGCGGCGATGGCGGCGCGACCATGGACCACATGGAACTGGAACGCGAACGCGGCATTACCATCACCTCCGCAGCAACGACAGTTGAGTGGAAGAGTGATGAACTGGAGATTCCGGAACACGTCGTCAACATCATTGATACTCCCGGTCACGTTGACTTCACCGTCGAAGTGGAACGATCGCTGCGCGTGCTGGACGGAGCCATTCTGGTTCTGTGTTCCGTCGGTGGTGTGCAGAGTCAGTCACTGACGGTTGACCGTCAGATGAAACGCTACGGTGTTCCACGTATTGCGTTCATCAACAAGATGGACCGCACCGGTGCCAATCCGGACAAAGTGATGGCCGCGATGCGGGACAAGCTTAAGACGAATGCCGTTCCGCTGCAGATCCCGATTGGTGCGGAAGCGAATTTTCAGGGTGTCGTTGACCTCATCCGGATGGAAGCGGTCTATTGCACCGGTGAAGAAGGCGAAATTGTTGAACGCAAGGAGATCCCTGCGGAACTGAAGGAACTGGCTGAGGCGACTCGGGAAGAAATGTTGGAGGCTCTCTCTCAGTTCGATGACGATCTGATGGAGACCCTGCTGGAAGAACGAGACGTTGAAGAAAAAGACATTCGACGAATCATTCGGGCAGCGACACTTGCCCAGCAGATTACTCCTGTTCTGATGGGCAGCGCATTCAAGAACAAGAACGTCCAGGAAGCGCTGGATGCAGTGACGATGTACCTGCCGTGCCCGACGGACGTCGAAGTCTTTGCGAACGACAACAGCAAGGCCGCGCTGGCGGCCGCAGAGGCCAGCGAAGACGGCAAAGTTGCCAGAGTCAAACTGACGAACGACGACAAAGACCCCCTGGTTGCGATGGCGTTCAAAACCGTCGTGGAATCCTTCGGTCAGTTGACCTACATGCGGATCTATCAGGGCCAGATCAAGAAGGGCCAATCGTATATTAACGCCCGAACCGGAAACACCGTTCGTTTTGGTCGCCTTGTCCGGATGCATGCGAATGATCGTGAAGACATTGACTTAGGCAGCTCCGGGGACATCATGGCGGTTGTCGGCGTCGACTGTGCCTCCGGGGATACGTTCCTCGGCGGTGGAGTCGAGTACTCGCTGGAGAATATCTTCGTGGCGGATCCTGTGATTCGTCTGTCGATCGAGCCCGCCAAACGTGAGGATGCTGACAAACTCGTCAAGGCGCTGGAGCGGTTCCGGCGCGAAGACCCAACTTTCAGAGTTCTTTCTGATGAGGAAACCCAACAGACGCTGATCGCCGGAATGGGGCAATTGCATCTGGATGTTTACGTGGAACGCATTAAACGTGAATACAAATGCGAATGTCTGGTCGGTGAACCTCGCGTGTCATATCGTGAACGCCCGACGAAATCGATCGAGTTTAATCACAAACGAGCGAAGCAATCTGGTGGTTCCGGTCAGTACGGACACGTTGTCGGAATCATGGAGCCGCTGCCGGAAGATGCGGAAGACGCCTTTGAATTTGTCGACGAAATCCGTGGTGGACGCATTCCGAGGGAATACATCCCGGCATGTGAACACGGTTTTCGTGACCAGATGGCCAAGGGGCCGCTGGGTGAGTACGAGATCGTTGGCGTGAAGGTCAGTCTGCAGGACGGAAGCTTTCACGATGTGGACTCGTCCGACATGGCGTTCCGTCTTTGTGCTGCGGAAGCCATGCGTGAATCGATTCTTCCGAAGTGCGGCATGGCTTTACTGGAACCCATCATGAAGCTGGAGATCGAGACTCCGGACGAGTTTCAGGGCGGCGTGACCGGACATCTGGCCAGCAAGCGAGGTATTGTCGCGTCATCTGACGTAACGGATGGCAACTGTATCATTCTGGCGGAAGTTCCGCTGGCGGAAATGTTTGACTATGCCAACGAAATTCGTTCCATGACTCAGGGTAAGGGAACGTTCAGCATGGAATTCCTGTGCTACCGTCAGGCACCGAAGAACATTCAGATGGACGTTCTGGCCAAGCGACGAAAAGAAAAAGCAGAAGTGAAGAAGTAGCGGCGGGATCCGGACTCGCTGACTTCAGTTTTGAGACCACGCCGGTGGACGCATTTTGCGTTCGCCGGCTTTTTTTGTGCGCTTTGGTGACGGTCGACGCCGGCGGGCGCGCCTGCATGAATCGCTGTTGCGCCAGCAAAGCGACTGTTTACTGACTGTACGGCACCAGCTCTGTTGGTGAGTACTCATGAGGAATTGCCATTCCTGATACACGCACGCAGCGCAGGCGAGTGAGTGACTTTTTGCAAGCACACGAGATCCACTCGCAGGCGCTTATAGCATATCCGGATGTTCGGCTTTGTGCAGTTTGTCGGGCGGCGGCCGTTCGCTGCAGCCGAGCCGTGCCGACAAGCTGGATTCACAAAGCCGGCGAAACGAGAATTCCGGATCGCAGTAAGCCAACGGAGCGTCACGGATTACTGGCGCTGCCGCACAGACGGCTTCTCGAAGACTTCCGGACGCTCCGCAGACTTCGATCAGGACGGATCACTCAGATGTTGCCTGCCCGGCTCTCGATAAGCATTCCGCACGA